>NZ_CP071632.1:1870000-2170416 GCF_017357385.1 Rhizobium sp. NZLR1
CTGAGCCGAAGCTCATCGACAAGGTTGGCTCGCATGGTTGCGTTCGGCTGACGAACTGGGACGTCGAAGAGCTGGCCGCCATGGTCAAGCCGGGTGTCCTGGTCGACTTCGTCAATCGAAGTTCAGCCGCTCCGAAGTGACACGCAGCATGCTGCGATCCCACGCTCTTCCCCACCGCTTCAGCGCTTACGAAGCCTTGGCCTCGAAAGCGGGGGCGAAATCACCGAGCGATTTCGCCTTGAGGATCGTAGCCTCGATATCCTGCTCTATGATCGCCTCCAGATCGGCGAAGCTGTCGATGACGTAGTAGATCGGCTGGAGGATATCGATACGGTAGGGGGTTCTCAGCACGCTCAGCAGATCGAACGGCCGAAATTCGCAGGCCATACCCTCCGTTGCCGCCTTCGCCTCGCTTGGCGATGAGACGATGCCTGCGCCGAAGCAGCGGCGGCCTTGCGGCGTGTTAATCAGGCCGAATTCGACCGTGAACCAGAAGATCCGGAACAGATGCCAGGAATAACCTTTGCCGAGGCGGACGGCGGTTTCGCCGAAATGCCGGACGAAATTGGCATAACTCTGGTTGGTCAGCAGCGGGCAGTGACCAAAGACCTCGTGGAACAGGTCCGGTTCCTCGATATAGTCGATATGCTCGCGACGGCGCAGGAAGGTTGCGAGCGGGAATTTGCCTTGCGACAGAAGCTCGTAAAAGCGCGAGGGCGGAATGAGCGCCGGCACGCCTTCGACCCCGAAGCCGGTGGTGTCGTTCAGGCGTCGGCTCACATCGAGAAGCTGCGGCACCTTCTCCGGCTTGAGGCCCAGCAGTTTGACGCCGTCGAGATATTCCTGGCAGGCGGTATCGGCCAGCATTTTCATCTGGCGCCGGTAGAGTTCGCCCCAGATCGCATCTTCCTCGGCTGTGTAGTCATAGAGGCCGTCCGGGCCTGGCAGTTTGGCGGTGTAGCTGCTTTCCTTGGTCATAGGCTGATCCTCCCGGAGCATGACGATATTCCTGCCATTATCCTCCAGCTTTGGCGGATTTTCTTTTCTTTCATCTTGGCTCTTGCCATAATGGTGGCAGATTTTCCCGAGTGTTGGGCAGAAAATGAAAGAAACTGGGAACTTTCGCCGCACCCTTCTGCAGCTCATCCAGGCCGACGGCAGCCTGTCGCTGGCAGATCTGGCTGAGAAGGCCGGCATGTCGCAGAGTTCGGCCTGGCGGAAGATCCAGGAACTGGAAGCCGACGGCGTCATCCGCAAGCGCGTGACGCTGCTCGATCCCGGCAAACTTGATCTCAAACTCTGCGTGATCGCCCATGTCACCCTGGAGGATCATCACGAAGAGGCGGTGGCCTCTTTCGCTTCGGTGGTGCTGGAGCGGCCGGAGATCATGGAGTGTTACGCCTTGTCAGGCGCTTTCGATTACATGCTGAAGATCCGGGCGAGGGACGTGGAAAGCTACGAAGCTTTCATGACCCGCTACCTCATGCGCAACCCGCATGTGCGCATGGTGGTCTCGAGCTTCGTGCTGCGCGAGCTGAAATTCTCGACCGAACTGCCGCTTTGACGCTTATCGCCAAATAAGTCGTTGATCGGTGACAATGGGAGATCATCGCGCGCTGTCGCCGTGCCAGATGCCGGGCATGCGCACCGGAAAGCCCTCGAAGGTCTTCAGCGTATCGAGCACGATCGAGGTCTTCACGTGCTGCACAGACTCGTGCGGCAACAGAACGTCGTTGACGAATTTGGAGAGGTCGGCGAGCCCGCGGGTCGCGACCTTCAGGTGATAGTCCATCTCCCCGGTCAGTGCATAGGCTTCGAGAACCTCCGGCAGCCCGTTGATCAGCTGGGAAAATCGCTGGGCATTGTCTCTGTTGTGGGTGGCAAGCGTCACGGAAATGACCACCAGCATATCCAGCCCCAGTTTTTCCCGGTCAAGGTAAGCCCGATAGCTGCGAATATAGCCCTCGGCCTCCAGTCTCGTCCGCCGGCGCGAGCATTGCGACGGGGAAAGCGCGATGCGATCGCCGAGCTCGTTGTTCGTCAGCCTGCCGTCCTTTTGCAGTTCCTGTAGTAGGCGCAAATCCAGTTTGTCGAGCTGTTCATCCATTGCGTAAAATCTCCAAAACGCTCACGAACCGTGCATAATATCTTCTCATGGAATGAAGAATGCAAGGATTTTGCACGCGTTTTGGGCCACACTTTGCGCAGTCAAACTCCCATCTAATAAGGAGGAGAAAATGGGTCCTTTCCCGCATGATGCACCGCCATCCGAAATCACCGCCGACAACCCGGCCGGCACCGACGGCTTCGAATTCGTCGAGTTCGCGCATCCCGAACCCGAAAAGCTCAGCGAGCTCTTCACACGCATGGGCTATGTCGCCGTTGCCAGGCACAAGACCAAGGACATCACCGTCTGGCGGCAGGGCGACATCAACTATGTCGTCAATGCCGAGCCCGGCAGCCATGCCGCCCGCTTTGTCGAGCAACATGGTCCCTGCGCCGCATCGATGGCCTGGCGTGTCGTCGACGCCAAACACGCTTTCGACCACGCGTTGTCGAAAGGCGCCGTTCCCTATGAAGGTGATGACAAGCTACTCGACGTCCCGGCCATTACAGGCATTGGCGGCTCGCTGCTCTATTTCGTCGAAACCTATGGCGCCAAGGGATCGGCTTACGATGCTGAATTCGATTGGCTGGGCGAGCGCAACCCGCGCCCCGAGGGGATCGGTTTCTATTATCTCGACCACCTGACCCACAACGTCTTCCGCGGCAACATGGACAAGTGGTGGGATTTCTACCGCGAGCTGTTCAATTTCAAGCAGATCCACTTCTTCGATATTGACGGCCGCATCACCGGTCTGGTGAGCCGCGCCATCACCTCGCCCTGCGGCAAGATCCGCATTCCGCTGAACGAATCGAAGGACGACACCAGCCAGATCGAGGAATATCTGAAGAAGTACCGGGGCGAGGGCATCCAGCACATCGCCGTCGGCACCGAGGATATTTACGGCGCCACCGACCGGCTTGCCGACAACGGGTTGCGCTTCATGCCGGGTCCTCCGGAGACCTATTACGACATGTCCTATGAACGCGTGAACGGCCACAGCGAACCCATCGAACGCATGAAGAAACACGGCATCCTCATCGATGGCGAAGGCGTGGTGAATGGCGGCATGACGAAAATCCTGCTGCAGATTTTCTCCAAAACCGTCATCGGCCCGATCTTCTTCGAATTCATCCAACGCAAGGGCGACGAAGGTTTCGGCGAAGGTAATTTCCGGGCTCTTTTCGAGTCGATCGAGGCCGATCAGATCAGGCGTGGTGTCATCGGGACGGCGGCGGAGTAAGCTCTCTCGCGCGTCTGAAAAGACGCTCGGCGGAGAGTTTTTCGGGGAGGAGTTGAGCATGGACCAGACATCGATCCAGACGTCGGGCGGTGAAGGCGCAACGGCAAACAAGCTGAAATACATGCCGGGCTTCGGCAATGACTTCGAAACCGAGTCGCTTCCCGGCGCCTTGCCGCAGGGCCAGAACAGCCCGCAGAAATGCAATTACGGTCTTTATGCCGAGCAGCTTTCCGGCTCGCCGTTCACCGCGCCGCGCGGGACGAACGAGAGGTCCTGGCTCTATCGCATTCGCCCGAGCGTGCGTCACACCCGGCGCTTCTCCAACGCCACCTATCCGCTCTGGAAAACCGCGCCTTGCCTCGACGAACATTCGCTGCCGCTGGGCCAGCTTCGGTGGGATCCGATCCCCGCACCAACGGAGAAACTGAACTTTCTGGAAGGGGTGCGGACGATCACGACGGCAGGCGATGCCGTGACCCAGGTCGGCATGTCAGCCCATGCCTATGTCTTCAACGAGGACATGGTCGACGATTACTTCTTCAATGCCGATGGCGAACTGCTGGTCGTACCGCAGCTCGGCGCCATCCAAATATTCACAGAAATGGGCATCATGGATGTCGAGCCCCTGGAAATATGTCTCATCCCCCGCGGCATGATGTTCAAGGTAGCCAGGACCGGCGAACAGACGGTCTGGCGTGGTTATTTATGCGAGAACTACGGCGCCAAATTCACGCTGCCCGACCGCGGGCCGATCGGCGCCAACTGCCTGGCAAACCCGCGCGACTTCAAGACACCTGTCGCCGCCTTCGAGGACAAGGAAACGCCTTGCCGCGTCCATGTGAAGTGGTGCGGAAAATTCTATGTCACGGAGATCGGCCATTCGCCGCTGGATGTCGTGGCCTGGCACGGCAACTACGCGCCGTTCAAATATGACCTCAGGACATTTTCTCCAGTCGGCGCCATCCGCTTCGATCACCCCGATCCGTCGATTTTTTCGGTGCTGACGGCGCCGACCGAAGATGCAGGCACCGCGAATGTCGATTTCGTGATCTTTCCGCCGCGCTGGCAGGTCGCCGAGCACAGCTTCCGTCCGCCCTGGTACCACCGCAACATCATGAGCGAATTCATGGGCCTGATCCATGGCCAGTATGACGCCAAGGAGGAGGGCTTCGTGCCGGGCGGCATGAGCCTGCACAACATGATGCTTCCCCACGGGCCGGACGCGCTCGCCTTCGAAAAGGCGGCCAATGCCGAGCTCAAACCTTTGAAACTCGACCACACCATGGCTTTCATGTTCGAGACCCGATACCCGCAGCAACTGACGAAATACGCCGCCGAGCTAGAAACGCTGCAGGACGACTATCTCGAATGCTGGGATGGTCTGGAACGCAAGTTCGACGGAACCCCGGGCATCAAGTAATAGCATCGGAATAGGGACATGAAGCTTGCGACCTTGAAGGACTCCACCAGGGACGGCCGCCTCGTCGTCGTTTCCCGCGACCTGACCCGCTGCTCCGAAGTCGGCCATATCGCCCGCACGCTGCAGGCAGCACTCGACGACTGGGAGCATGTGGCGCCGAGACTTGCGCTGATTGCCGAAGGCATCGAGACAGGCGCCCAGCCGACGCTCCGGTTTCACGAGCATGACGCAACGTCACCTTTGCCGCGGGCCTATCAATGGGCCGACGGTTCCGCTTACGTCAACCATGTCGAACTGGTGCGCAAGGCGCGCGGCGCCGAGATGCCGGCAAGCTTCTGGACCGATCCACTGATGTATCAAGGAGGCTCGGATAGTTTCCTCGCGCCGCGCGAGCCGATCCTGGTGGCTGACGAGGCCTATGGGATCGACATGGAAGGCGAGGTCGCCGTCGTCACCGGCGACGTTGCCATGGAGGCAAGCCCGGAAGCGGCACGCGACGCCATCCGCCTCGTGATGCTGGTCAACGACGTGTCGCTGCGCGGTCTGATCCCCCACGAACTGGCCAAGGGATTTGGTTTCTTCCAATCCAAGCCGGCTTCGGCATTTTCGCCTGTCACTGTGACGCCGGACGAGCTCGGGGACGCCTGGGATGGCGGCAAGCTGCATCTGCCGTTACTGGTCAGCCTGAATGGCAAGTCCTTCGGCAAGGCCAATGCCGGCATCGATATGACGTTCGATTTCGGCCAGCTGATCGCCCATGCCGCCAAAACCCGAAATCTGACGGCCGGAACGATCATCGGCTCGGGAACGGTTTCCAACAAGCTGGACGGCGGCCCGGGCCGGCCGGTCGAAGAGGGAGGGGACGGCTATTCCTGCATCGCCGAGATCCGAATGATCGAGACGATCGAGACCGGCGCGCCGAAGACGCCCTTCATGCAGTTCGGCGACCAGGTCCGCATCGAGATGAAGGATCGCGCCGGCCATTCGATCTTCGGGGCGATCGAGCAGACCGTCGAACGTTATGGGGGAGTGGGGCCGCAATGAGCGAGGTCGTTCTTTACGACTACTGGCGATCGTCGGCGAGCTATCGCGTCCGCATTGCGCTCAACCTGCTGGAGATCGACTACAGGACGGTGCCGGTCAATCTGCTGGAGGGAGCGCATGGGAAACCGGACTATCTCACGCTCAACCCGCAGGGGCTCGTGCCGACCCTGGTGGTCGATGGAAGACCCCTGACCCAGTCGCTTGCCATCATCGAATATCTGGCCGAGCTTCGGCCGGAATGCGGATTGCTGCCATCCGATAGCGCCGATCGCCAGACAGTGCGGGCGCTGTCCTATGCGGTCGCCATGGACATCCATCCGATCTGCAACATGCATGTCGTGGCCCATCTCACGACCATGACCGACAAGGCCGACGCCCGCGAGGAATGGATGAAGCATTTCATCGCCGACGGACTGCGCAAGCTGGAGGCGATGATCGGCGAACACGACGGAGCCTTCAGCTTCGGCGACACGCCGACGATGGCGGACCTCTGCCTTATCCCGCAAGTCTATAACGCCCGCCGTTGGGGCGTTGATATCACGTGTTTCCGACGCATCGCCGATATCGATAGTAGGTGCGCAGAACTGCCGGCGTTTCAGGCAGCGCATCCTGACCGCGTGAGGCCGTGATTTCACCGCCGGCGGGGCAGATCCGGCGGTAGCCGACTACTCGTCCCGCCATGACGGGAATATCGCAGCCTGGCCCAGCCGCTTCCCGGTCTCATCGATGAGCTGCCAGACGGTCACCTTCTCGATCCAGAAACGCCGTCCCGATTTCGCGATCCTGAGGCCGCGGCCATTGTCGACAAAACCGTCGCGCGTGACGCTATCCAGCAACTGCTGGCGCTCGGCGCGATCGGGCTGTTCGGCCGAAAGCCGAGACGGCAGCGCGACGAATTCCTCCCAGCCATATTCGAAGCATTTCTGCGCGGTGCGGTTCGCGTAGATGAAGCGCGGGTCCGGCTCGCTATTGTGGGCGAGGACCACGAAAGGCGCATCGTTGTAAAGCCAGTCCGGTCCTTGCCCGTCCCGGACAAGGCGACGGCCGACAATGCGCTTGTAGCTTCCGGTGAGAAGGGAGAAGAAATCGGCGTCGCTCGTCAGGTCGAGGGCGTGATCGTCATAGGTAGAAGTCACGAAGTGCCTCGCTGGTCAGATGCTCGGTGCAGGCGACATAACCGATATTCAGTGCATCGGTCTACAAGGCCCGCCGCTCGGGAATTGATAGGACCGATTTCAAGCACATCTAGCCCAAGCATCCCGACCGTGCGGATAGGAATGTCGCGATGCCGGCGAGGAACCGGCGTTTACCGTGTCTTATCACTTCTGATTGTGCCGCTTGCCAGAAGATCGCCCCTTGTGCATTGATCGGATTTTGCTGGGTAGGGTGAAATGTTCTCGTCAAAGCTGTTGATCTTTCACTCGTGATCGCCATGGGCTTGGGTCGCATTGAAGCGGGCTCACGCCGAGGATTCGGTGATCAGCCTGGCAACAAGTGAGCAAGATATGCTGCGAGTGACGACAGGAGAAATACGTGCTCGAAGGCTGGGGAAGAATGCTGAAATCCGTCTCATTCATATCGATGCTGCTGGCATTCGTCGCCCTGGCCGGAGAGGGGCATGCAGCAATTTCCTACCAACGTCTGGACGGCGCGCCGGGAGAGCGTGGCCTGGTGATAAAGGGCGTGTTTGAGTTCTCCGACGATCCGACGAAGCTTGTCGTCGAATACCGGCAGTACCAAGCGGACTACATCAGCTTTGACTCGCCCGGCGGAAACGTGGTCACCGCGATCAGCTTCGGCCGCGCCATCCGCGCACTGAATGCAAAAACGCTCCAGATCAGAGCCATGGAATGTGCATCGGCTTGCGCCTTCGCCTTCGTCGGTGGTGTTGAAAGATTTGCCGAGCCAGGGTCTATCGGCGTGCATCGGGTTTCCCTATCCGACGATGCCGGCGTGGATAACAAATTGGCCGTCTCGACCGTTCAAGCGCTGACCGGCGACATCATCGGCTATCTCACCGACATGGGGGTAAGCCCCAATCTGCTGCAACTCAGTCTGTCGATCGACAGCACCGATATACGGTATCTCACCGCTGCCGAAATGCGAGACTGGAACATCAACACGCCCGAGGATATGCCCTCGGCACAGGAAAGCGCGCCGCCCCCGCCAGGCGCCGCACCGCAGGAGAGCGCAACACCCGCCGACATGCCGTCAGACCCCGGCGCTTCCGAGGAGGTGGCTGCCTCCGAACCCGGCGACCTGACCACGGAAGCGGTTGATTTCGTCAACCGATACAATGACGAATGGTCAAAAGACAGCGCTTCGGCGCTAGCCTTCATGAAGAGCATCTATGCCGATGAGGTCTCCTTCTTCGGCAACTCGGTCGACAAAGACGCCGTCCTGAAGGAAAAGGCAGCCTTCGCGGAACGTTGGCCGGAGCGCATCTACAGCGTCAAACCCGGCTCCGTGACTGCGAGCTGTGCCGGAAAATGCGAAATGTCGGGAATTGTCGAGTGGTTTGCCCGAAACAAGGAAACGGGTAAGACTTCCGCCGGGATGGCGGAATTCTCTTACGTGTGGAACACGGCCTCCCTGCAGATCGAGTCCGAGACCGGAAAGGTGCTCGCCACGGACAAGGGAGCCAAGGCGCCGGATCGGTTGATTGACCAGTGGATAGGGCTGGACGACATCTGCCGCGGTAGCCTCGACCGCGAGGGCGTCAAGACACTGCAGGCGTGCAAACGGCGCGACGAGCTCGGTCCGCTGCTCGATCGCCTCGACTGGTGTTATGGCCGTGAGGGTGAAGCCGGAATGGACTGGGAATGGCACAAATGCGATGCCAACTCCCGGAGGTATGCAGAGTAGATATCGCCGGTCCGCAGCCAGCGACCGCAGGGGCCGCAGTCCGCCCGAGGGAACGAGCGGCCGGTTACTGCTTCAAAGCGGAGGTATCTGGCTAGCAACCATCAAGCACCTTGATCCTCAAGACCAGTGTTTTGCCAAACACATAGGTGGTCTGGACATCGGCGCGGCCCTTACAGCGACGACCGTCATTGGTGACGTATTTGTAGGAAACCCTGACCTCATCGTCGCCGCGCAACGCCGTGCCTGTGAGTTTTAGCGGCTGCGACATCGCGCCGAAGAAGGCGTGGATCGAAGCTTCGTTGAAGGGCCCCTGGCCGCGCTTTTCCGGAACGACCAGCGCCGAGGCGGTTTCACCATCGGCTGCAGCGAGCGCGGAGTAAAAGGCCGTCACCGCGCCCATCGGATCGTGTGGAAACGTCTTGCCCGCCTCGGACGCCGGATCAGGTCCGTCCTCGTCGATCGCGTCGTAGGTGATGCCCACGGCCTGCGCCTTGGCGGCCGTCAGCCACGCGATGCCTTCAGGTGGTGCCGACGTCACGTAGGCGATGGCGGTATCGGACAATCCCAACTGGTTGAGGTAGGCGCCGACCAGCGCATTGGCGACGCCGCTCTCGCTGGCCTTGCCGTCCACCACGCGATAGGCGGCATGGAAGCCGATATTGGATTCAGGCTGAAGAAACCGGGGCGACCCGGCAAGCCAGGTGAGGGCGCAAGCTGACGCGCACAAGGTCCCCGGCGGGGTGGCCGTGGCAAAGCCTCGAAGGCGGATGGCACGCCCGATCTCGATCCCGGCTTTGAGATCCCCGCCCTCGCTGTTCAGGAAAACAAGGGCCTTGCTGGAGGCCGCGGCCAGGTTTCTGAAGACGATTTCGTCACCGTCGTTCAAGACGCCCGTGACGGAGATCAGATCGGTATCATTCTCCAACGGCTGTCGCGTGATCTCTGCCGCAGACAGAGGAAATGCGCATAGAAACAACAGCCCAGCCGCGATGTAACGCATCGATTCGCCCCGCCTTTACGATCATTATTGAACATTGCGAGGAATTTTTTGCAAGTCCGATCGGGGCGGCCCACCGAGGCAGGCTTCGGTCAATCCGCGGAGTGGCGGATCGAAGTGAAAGATGGGCTGGATCGCCATCTCTGCGCAAATCCACTAGGACATTCCTACGCGCCGATCTTGATCTGGTATACATCGGATGTCGGCATTCTGTTAACGCGACACGATAAAGCATGTCAGAACACGAGCATCCCGAGGAAGACAGCGTCTTGTCTGGATCCGGCGAACCCGAGAAACCCGCGGAGCGCTATCAACTTGGCCTTTGCCTTTCGGGCGGCGGCTATCGGGCCATGCTGTTCCACGCGGGATCGCTGGCGAGGCTGAACGAGGCCGGTCTTCTGGCGAAGCTCGACATGATCTCGTCGGTATCGGGCGGATCCATCGCCTCCGGTCTGCTGGCCTATGTGTGGCCGCGGCTGGTCTTTAAGAATGAGGTCGCCGTCAACTTCAAGACGGAATATGTCGATCGCATTCTGGCCTTCAGCCAGGTCTTCGCCGATGGGCCGAGCTTTCTGAAGGGCGTGTTCAATCCCTTCTCGAGCGCGGCGGAGGAGGCGGCAAAACTCTATGAGCGACATCTCTTCGACGGAAAGTCGCCAAGCCTGAAAGATCTTCCGGGGTCGCCCTGGTTCGTATTCTGCTCCAGCAATCTCAGCACCGGTTCGCTCTTCCGCATGTCTAACCGCTATATCGCGGACTACAGGATCGGCCTGTCGTTTCATCCGGCACTTTCGCTCGCGACCGCGGTTGCCGCTTCGGCTGCATTCCCGCCCGTACTGTCACCGCTGCGATTGGACCTGTCGCAGTTTTCCTGGAAGAGGGAAAAACTCGATGACACGGTTGGCGAACCCGTTGCTCCGGACAGGGCGATATTGAGCGACGGTGGCGTTTATGACAATCACGGCATCGAGCCGGCGCTGAAACGCTGCGACTGCCTGCTCGTCAGCGACGCAGGAGCGCCTTGGCGCTCCTCCACCACCCGCGGATACTGGAACTATCTCTCCCAGCTCAAGCGTGTTCTCGATACCACCGACAATCAGGTGAGGTCGTTGAGGCGGCGAGACCTGGTCGCCGCCTTCAAGGCTGCAAAACTGGCGGATATGCTTGGCCTCGACGATCCCTCGAAATCGGCTCTGCGCGCAAGAACGCGTGGCGTCTATTGGTCGATCGACAGCAAGAACGCCGAACTCGAGCCATATGCATCTTACACGCTGCCGCCGTCCCCGGTCGTTCCCTCCGACGTCGGCACCTACGTTCATTTCTTGGGCGCTGAGGAGACGGAGCACCTGACGAATTGGGGGCATTACGTGTGCGACGCCATGCTCAACCGGTTTTATCAATCGCAGCTGGTTCCATCATTTGGGCCGCCATTAATTGCCGGCGCCGTGAAGCCATCTTGGACGGCGAGGGCCAGCAAGCGCCTATTCGACTTCCTGCTGTGAGCAGAGGGGCGACGAGGTTGAATACGGACAAAGATTGTTCCCGCGAGTGCGTCGGCGTCTGACGCTTGTAATATTCAGATCGTCGTCTGTAGGCCAAGTTCGACAACTCGGCCGGTTGGAAGTCCGAAATAGTCTGTCGCATTGCCGGCATTCTGCGCAAGCGTAATGAAGAGACGATCCTGCCAGAACGGCATGCCGCCTTTCTTGGAAGGCAGGATCGTCCGCCGTGACAGGAAGAAGGACGTGGACATGATGTCGAATTTCAGCCCCAGCTTACGTACCAGGACGAGGGCGCGGGGAATGTTCGGCGTCTCCATGAAGCCGAAGGTGACGACCAGCCGGCTGAACAGCGGATTGAAACTCTCCAGGAAAATCTTCTCGTCGTCGGGGACAAAAGGCGTCGTCGCGGTCACGACGCTCAGGATGATGTTTTGCTCGTGAAGTACCTTGTAATGCTTGAGGCTATGCAGAAGCGCAGTCGGTGCCCCTTCGACGTCGCTGGTGAGGAAGATGGCCGTGCCCGGCACAGTCGGTGGTTTCTTTTGCGCGAGCCTGTTGATGATCGACGCCAGCGGGATTTCGTCCATCTTCGTGCGGGCGGCGAGCAGACGACGACCGGACATCCAGGTCTGCATGATGAGACCCATCGTGCAGGCGACCGCGACCGGCACCCAGCCGCCGTCGGCGAACTTGGCGACGTTGGCGGTGAAGAAGCCCGCGTCGATCAGGAAGAGCGGCGCCACGGCCGCCGCGGCGCTTACCGGTTTCCAGTTCCAAACGCGTAGCATGACGACGAAGAGAAGCACCGAAGTGATCAACATCTCTCCAGTCACGGCGATGCCGTAGGCGGCGGACAGCCCACGCGAGCTACGGAAGTAGAGAACCAGCGCGACCACGAAGATGAAGAGGAAGGAGTTCACCTGCGGCATGAATATCTGCCCGGAATGGGCCTCGGAGGTATGCAGGATCTGCAGGCGCGGCAGCAAGTTGAGGTGCATGGCCTGACGGACAAGCGAGTAGGCGCCTGAAATGACCGCCTGACTGGCGATGACGGTCGCCGCCGTCGCCAGGCAGACCATCGGAATTTTCGCCCAGTCGGGATGCATGCCGAAGAAGGGGTGTTCGGCCATCTCCGGATTTGAGAGCACGAAGGCGCCCTGACCGAAGTAGTTGAGCAGGAGGCAGGGAAAGACGAGCAGGAACCAGGCCATCACGATCGGACGCCGGCCGAAATGGCCGAGGTCGACGTAGAGGGCCTCCGCACCTGTAACCGCGAGAAAGACGGCGCCCAGCACCGTCACTGTGATGCCGACGTTGTTTGTCGCATAGCGGAGCGCATGGAGCGGATTGACGGCCGAAAAGACAGCTGGATCGTCGAGGATATGGATCGCCCCGCTGAGCCCGAGCACCACGAACCACAGCGCCATGACCGGTCCGAACACTGCTGCCACGCCGGCCGTGCCGAAGCGCTGAACGAAGAAAAGCACAGCAATGATCGTGAGAGTTATCGGGACGATCCACGTCGACAAAGCCGGGGCAACCACCTGGATCCCTTCAACAGCCGACAATACCGATATGGCCGGAGTGATGATGGCGTCGCCAAGGAAGAGCGATGCGCCCGCAACGCCGAGCACGAGGACCCAGGCCGGCCTGCCGGAGAGACTTTCCCGAGCCAGCGTCATGAGGGAAAGTGTACCGCCTTCGCCACGGTTGTCGGCCTTGAGCACGAACGTGACATACTTCACGGTCACGACGATCGTCAGGGCCCAGACGATCAGAGAAAGGATTCCAAGCACGTTCTCACGATGCGATCCGCTTCCCGCGGTCGCATGGAGCGCTTCCCTGAAGGCGTAGAGCGGGCTGGTGCCGATGTCGCCGTAGACGACGCCGAGCGCCGCCAGGACCAACGCAGGCAAGCCGCTTTGCGTTTCATGTTCGAGTTCGGGATCCCGGGATCGGAGCTGCGGATAGGCCAAGGGCGGACTCGTGGTTTGGAGAAGCTCGGCGTCCGGATACGCCGGCAGGAGGGACGCTGTTAAATATGCAAGGCCATGCCGACCTCGTCAAACGAGTTGGGGGCTCAGGGGTTCCATGTACGACCTCGTCGAGCCTTTCCGGCCGAAGCCCCTGTCATTCCGGGCGACATCTTCGCGCCCTCGCTTGCAGTCGGCGCCCGCTTCGGCAGCACGGTCGGTTCGTTGCTCGGCACCAGCATCGCCCTTGCCACTATTCTCGGCATGGCCGGCTATTTCGCGGGCGTCGTGCAGGCCCCGACCCGATGACGGCTTTTGTCATCATCCTGGAAATCACCGGTGATCACTAAGCCATCATCCCGATCATGGCGATGTCGATGATCAGCTACGTGACATCGCGCATCCTGTGAGCCTCTCTATTACGGTCTGTCACGGGTGTGCGTCGCAGCCGCCATCCGGGCGCATCGTGCGATCGACAAAGAGTGTCCCTGAGCGACCGACGGGATGCTTCAGGATCGACGTCCAACACGCCCGAGCGGATTCTCTCGAAACGATGGGGCAGGATTCTCTGCCGAGGCTGCTGTCTCAACGCCCTTCGGCGTCCGGAAACGACGGCGAGAGTGCACTGCCCAAGCCTCGCACAATCAACAGGGATATCTCGAACGGGTTCGTCTCGCCCAAAGTTTTCGGCTTGGGGCGAGACGTATTCTGCGTTTCAGTGGCTGCCCGTCAAAATGAATGGCTGCCTATACATCCGCGCATTACTCAGCTGCACCCGCTCGTCGCACCGCACGTATCGCACTTCTCGCAAGTCCCATTCCGCACCATCGTGAAGTTCTGGCACTCCGAGCAGATGTTGCCGGTGTAACCCTGCATGATCGAGCGCTGGCGGCGTTCGGCTTCCACCTTCTTGGCTTCGGATTTCGCCGTTGCAGCGTCGGCTGCGGCCTTGTCGGAGAAGAGGGCGGTCGCGTCGCTGGTGATTTCCTCGGTCACCTCTTCGGCGATCTCTTCCGCCAATTCCTTGGCGCGCTCCTCGTAGTCGCGCTTGAAGGCGACGATTTCGGAGGTGGAGATGGCGACCGTCGGTTCCAGCTTGCGGGCGGCACTGCCGGCAAAGACGGTCACGGTGCCGGTGGACGTGGCGCGGGCTGGCGCTGCGGTCGCCGCACCCTTGGGTTCGCCCGCCTGGCGTTCGCCGCCGGTGCCGGGCACCAGCGTCGGCTTGTAGCCGCGGGTCCAGCCGGTGGAGAGCAGGTTGGTCTTGCCTTCCTGGATGCCCTTGCCGAGTGCGGTGTTCGAGAAATCAGACGTATCGACATGCGCGAGATCGTGGCGGCCGAGATAGGAGACGGCAAGTTCGCGGAAGACGTAGTCGAGGATCGAAGTGGCGTTCTTGATCGCGTCATTGCCGATGACCATGCCGGCCGGCTCGAACTTGGTGAAGGTGAAGGCCTCGACATATTCCTCGAGCGGTACGCCATACTGCAGGCCGAGCGAGATGGCGATGGCGAAATTGTTCATCATCGCGCGGAAGGCAGCGCCTTCCTTGTGCATGTCGATGAAGATCTCGCCGATGCGGCCGTCGCCGAATTCGCCGGTGCGGAGATAGACCTTGTGTCCGCCGACGGCGGCCTTCTGGGTATAGCCCTGGCGGCGGTTCGGCAGTTTTTCGCGTTCGCGGGAAACACGCTCGACCACCCGCTCGATGATTTTCTCGGTGATGGTGACGGCCTGGGCGGCGAGGGGCGCTTGCAGGAGTTCCTCCAGCGCATCCTCGTCGTCCTCGTCTTCGATCAGCGAGGCATTGAGCGGCTGCGACAGCTTCGAGCCGTCACGATAAAGCGCATTGGCCTTGAGGCCGAGCTTCCAGGACAAGAGGTAGGCGTTCTTGCAATCCTCGACGGTTGCGTCGTTCGGCATGTTGATCGTCTTGGAAATCGCGCCCGAGATGAAGGGTTGGGCCGCCGCCATCATGCGGATGTGGCTTTCCACCGAGAGGTAGCGCTTGCCGATCTTGCCGCAGGGATTGGCGCAATCGAAAACCGGCAGGTGTTCATTTTTGAGGAAGGGTGCGCCTTCCAGCGTCATCGCGCCGCAGACATGGACGTTGGCAGCTTCGATGTCCTTCTTCGAGAAGCCCATATGGTCGAGCAGGCTGAAGCTCATGTCAGCCAGCTGTTCGTCGGAAACCTTCAGCGTGTCCTTGAGGAAATCGGCGCCGAGCGTCCACTGATTGAAGACGAACTTGATGTCGAAGGCGCTCTTCAGCGCGGCGTTGACGGCTTCCACCTTCTCGTCGGTGAAGCCCTTGGTCTTCAGCGTCGACGGGTTGATCGCCGGCGCCTGGTTCAGGTTGCCATGGCCGACGGCATAGGCTTCGATTTCGGCAATCTGGCTTTCCGAATAACCGAGCGTGCGCAGCGCGTCGGGCACGGCGCGGTTGATGATCTTGAAGTAGCCGCCGCCGGCGAGCTTCTTGAACTTGACGAGGGCGAAGTCGGGCTCGATGCCGGTGGTGTCGCAATCCATGACGAGGCCGATCGTGCCGGTGGGCGCGATCACCGAGACCTGGGCATTGCGGTAGCCATGCTGTTCGCCAAGCGCGAGTGCCTTGTCCCAGGCCGCTTTGGCATGGGCGACGAGATCCTGGTCGGGGTTTTCCGAATGGATCAGCGCGACCGGGTCGATCGACAGGGCCTCATAGCCAGAGGTCTCGCCGTAAGCGGCGCGGCGATGGTTGCGGATGACCCGCAGCATGCTCTCGCGGTTTGGCGCGAAGTTCGGGAAGGGCCCGAGTTCGCCGGCCATTTCGGCCGAGGTCGCATAACATACGCCGGTCATGATCGCGGTCAGCGACCCGGCGATGGCGCGGGCCTCGGTGGAGTCGTAGGGAATGCCGGTGGACATCAGCAGGCCGCCGATATTGGCATAGCCGAGGCCGAGCGTGCGGTATTCGTAGGAGAGTTCGGCAATGCGCTTCGACGGGAACTGCGCCATCATCACCGAGACTTCGAGCACGACGGTCCACAGGCGAACCGCGTGTTCGTAGTCGCCGATATTGATGCGCTTGGTGGCCTTGTCCTTGAACTGCAGCAGGTTCAGCGAGGCAAGGTTGCAGGCCGTGTCGTCGAGGAACATGTATTCCGAGCACGGGTTCGAGCCGCGGATCGGGCCGCCGGCCGGCGAGGTGTGCCAGTCGTTCATCGTCGTGTTGAAGTGGATGCCCGGATCGGCAGAGGCCCAGGCGGCATAGGAAATCGTTTCCCAGAGATCGCGTGCCTTCAGCGTCTTCATCACCCTGCCGTCCTTGCGGGCGGTCAGGTTCCACTCGCCGTCAGTCTCGACGGCGCGCAGGAAGTCGTCCTTGATCGAGACGGAGTTGTTGGAGTTCTGGCCCGATACAGTGAGGTAGGCTTCCGAATCCCAATCCGTGTCGTAGGTCTTGAATTCGAGATCCTTGTAGCCCTGGCGGGCGAACTGGATGACGCGCTGGACGTAGTTTTCCGGAACCTGGTCCTTCTTGGCGGCGCGGATTTCGCGCTTCAGGGCAGGGTTCTTGCTGGGATCGTAGCAATCGCCGTTATCGCCGCCTTCACAATTGAAGCAGGCCTTCATGATCGCCTTCAGGTGCTTGGCGACGACCTTCGAGCCGGTGACGAGGGCCGCCACCTTCTGCTCTTCCTTGACCTTCCAGTTGATGTATTCCTCGATATCGGGATGGTCGATATCGACGACCACCATCTTGGCGGCGCGGCGCGTCGTGCCGCCCGATTTGATGGCGCCGGCGGCGCGGTCGCCGATCTTCAGGAAGCTCATCAGGCCGGAGGAGCGGCCGCCGCCGGACAGTTTTTCGCCTTCGCCGCGCAGCATCGAGAAGTTGGAGCCGGTGCCGGAGCCGTATTTGAACAGGCGCGCTTCACGCACCCAGAGGTCCATGATGCCGCCTTCGTTGACGAGATCGTCCTCGACCGACTGGATGAAGCAGGCGTGCGGCTGCGGGTGTTCGTAGGCCGACTTCGACTTGGTCAGCTTGCCGGTGAAGGGATCGACGTAGAAATGGCCCTGGCCGGGGCCGTCGATGCCATACGCCCAGTGCAGGCCGGTGTTGAACCATTGCGGCGAGTTCGGCGCGACGCGCTGGGTGGCGAGCATATAGGCAAGCTCGTCCTGGAAGGCCGAAGCATCTTCCTCAGAAGAGAAGTAGCCGCCCTTCCAGCCCCAATAGGTCCAGGTGCCGGCAAGACGGTCGAAAACCTGGCGCGCATCGATTTCGGAGCCGGTCTGCTCATCCTTGGACAGGGTCTTCAGCGCCGCATCGTCGGGAACGGAGCGCCACAGGAAGGAAGGAACGTCGTTTTCCTCGACCTTCTTCAGCCGGGTGGGAACGCCGGCCTTGCGAAAATACTTCTGCGCCAGAACGTCGGTCGCGACCTGGGAGAACTGCGCGGGAACGTCGATATTCTCGAGGCGGAACACGATCGAACCATCAGGGTTCTTGATCTCGCTCGTCGCCTTGCGGAATTCGATATCCGCATAGGCGCCGTGTCCGGCCTTGGTGAAACGACGTTCGATGCGCATGGTCTTAACCTCGTGTTGGCGCCCGATCCCCGCGACCAGGGCGCAAAATTCCTATCCGGCGGCACTTTTGTCGTCGTGCAGCCAGTCTCGTTTCCGTATTGTCACAGGGGTGTCATCCGGAGATGCCCTTCCTGTATCTTGTGGTGATGGTGGCTGCAAACACTAAATATAGTATTAACAGCTTATTATCGCCAGTCCCAATGTCACTTTTTTTGGAGGCTGAAAACCGCGCAGAAATCCTGTCAGGCCTGAACCGTTCCCGGCACATTACCCTGATTCCGCGTCTAATTTTCAAAAGGGAACCGGGCTCGTTACCTCCGGTCCTGTCGCCGCCGCAACATCAGAGACAGTAAGTTTGAAACAGGTGATTCCGTCAAGGGCTGGCTCTTAATAGATTGCTAACCACAACATCTTGTGGATGCGCCTGTGGAGATTGGGGAAAGCCGGGGAGCCCTGAAATTACAATGGCTTGCACGCGTCGCCGGCTAAGGAAAGTGCTGGAACGGCAAAAAAACGTCCCGCGGCAAATCTTGTGATGGCATTTCCGGCGCAAATGCGCATGCCGATTCGGCGAGGAAATTCGCACTCTTCAGAGCGCATCGATGGCGATGGTGACGGTGGCGACGCCGATCGGCCTGTCCTCTTCGTCCATGACGACGAAGCTCGCCTGCGTTTCGAGCATCTGGGTGGATTCGTTGCGTTCCGCCCGGTCGATGAAAATCTCGCGGGAGCCGTTGGCGAAAGTTCTGAGGTATTTTTCCTCGTCGCCCTGCCAATAGTCGGCGGTGATGGTGCTTTGCCCTACGTTCAGCCCATGACTGTCGGTGACGAAAAATTCGACGATCGCCCCCTGCGAGGCGTCCTGCCTGGTTTTCAGGTAATGCGACACGGATTTGTCGAGCAGCAGCTTGACCATCTGCAGGTGGTGCTGATCGACCTCCGACCGGTAGATCTCGTCGAGCACCCGCATATCCATTTCGCTGACATTGCCGAACTGCGCATTCTGCTCGGCGATGGCTTTCAGCACCAGCGGCGTTTCCACCATTGGCCGGATCCGCGTCTCGACATAGTCGCGCACCAGGGGAATATAAGCAGGCTCGGCGCGGGCAAGCGTCGGCGGAAACAGAAAGGACGCCAACCCAAGGGTTACAGCCGCTCCTATATGCACCCACCGCGCCATCTTGCTTCCCTGTACCGTATCGTCGCTGCACGCTTTAAGCGCAACTTGAAACGATTCGCACCCCGCTTAGTATATGAGTATAAGGTAAAATAGATCTGCAGATCCCGATAGCGGATTCACGAGGCCGGGTTGACAAAATCTGGAACAATTTCAAGTGGTAAATATTAGGATCGCGCGCTCTGATCGGCGATCAGCGCGGACCCTTGGCAATCGGCTCCTGGTAGGTGAAGCCCATGTCCCAAGGGAAGTAGATCCAGGTATCCTGGCTCACCTCGGTGATGAACGTATCGACGGTGGGAACGCCCTTCGGCTTGGCATAGACGCAGGCGAAATGTGCCCTCGGCATCATGGTGCGTACCTGGACAGCGGTCTTGCCGGTATCCGTCAGATCGTCGACGACGAGCACGCCTTCGCCGCCATTTTCCTGCAGTTCGAGCGCTATTCCCTTGAGCAGCGTCATGTCGCCCTGGTTGACATAATCATGATAGGAGGCGACGCAGACGGTCTCGATCAGCCGGATGTTCAATTCGCGCGAGATGATCGCGGCCGGGACGAGGCCGCCACGGGTGATGCAGACGATCGCCTTGAACGTCTGGTCGAGGCCGGCAAGCCGCCAGGCAAGCGCGCGCGCATCGCGGTGGAACTGATCCCAGGAAACGGGAAAGGCTTTATCGGGAAGGGACATCGGGCTGCTCCGCGGCATGAAAAAACAACACGCCGTTTGCCGGCGACCGGACGAGCTTGAGGCGGCAATCGGCCAAACCAGAAATCGCGCGAGTTGCAACTGCGCGAGATCGCGAGTTGCAACGCGCGAGTTCGCGAGCTGCACTGCGCGAGTTGTGGCCGAGGCTCGAAGCGTCATCGGTCGCCGCAATTAACGGAATTTGCCGGTAAAAGGCAAGAGCGCCGATGATGGCGGCAACCATCAACGCGACAACAGAGTCAGCGCCGTCATCGATTGCAGCAAGGTCTTCGTCGTACCGCCGAAAATCATCTGCCAGAGCCAGGAATGCGTATAGGCGCCCATGACGAGAAGATCGATGCTGTCGTCCGAAAGCCGGTTCTCGATGACATGCGAGGTGTTTTTGTCGACGCTTCGGGCCGTCGCAAGCGTAGTCTTCACGCCGTGGCGGGCGAGTGTCGCGGCGATCTCGGCGCCTGGCGTCAGCGGCGATTGCAGCGCCGTGTCGGCCGGATCGACCGAAAAAATCTCCACCTCGTCGGCGGCCTTGAGGATCGGCAGCGCGTCGAAGGTGGCGCGCGCCACCTCTTTCGAGCCGTTCCAGGCGATCAGCACGCGCTTGATCGGCTTTGGCTGGCGGATGATGTAGGGGATAATCAGCACCGGCCGGCCCGTTTCGAACAGGAAACTGTCGACGTCGACATGGCTGTCGGAGGGTTTGGCCGGGTCGGCCTGCGAGGCGATCAGCAGATCGGCGCTGCGCGCGCTTTCGATCAGCGGTGCGGAGCCGTAGCCGGTTGATGTTGCAAAGCTGCGCCATTCGGAGGAGCCGCCCGATGCTTCCGCTTTAGTGCGAAAGATCCGCTCGACTGCGATCGTTTCGCCATGCGCCATATCCTGCAGCGCCTGCACGGCGACAGGATCGGGGATTTCCATCGGCGCCACCAGCGGCACGGCGGAGATGGTTTCGGCATGCAGGCCGATCACATGAGCACCGCTTTCGGCGGCGAAGGCAAAGGCGAAATCGGCAACCGCGCTGCTATTGTCCGTTGTATCGAGAATGGCGAGAATGGTTTTGTAAGACATATCAATTCTCCTTGCGCTGAAATGGCGTGCGCGAGGGAAGGAATGCACCGGACCGTTCTTCCGTTCCTTGACGGGGATCAAGCTCGGTCGCCGGCTCCGGCATTGTCCTCAAGCCTCGGCGGAATGGTTTTCGGCGATGTCCTTTCGCTGGCGGATGGCCTCGATCATGGCGTGCACCTCGGCGCCGGCCGCATCGATCGCCGCCTGCGAGCGACCGCGCACGACGATCTCTGTCGAGAATTTCTGGCCGATATATCGGGGATAGGAACCGATGCTGGTTTCCGGATGGGCTTTCTGGATCGCGGTCAGCGGCGTGCCGATCTCGCCTTCGCCGTAAGGGCAGGCGATGGCGAGCGAGAGCACCGGCGTGCCGGTTCGAAGCGTCGGCAGCACATTGTCGACCATTGCCTGGAAGACCTGCGGCACGCCGGCCATCACATGGACATTGCCGATGATGAAGCCCGGCGCCGTCGACACCGGATTGGCGATATGGACAGCTCCGCGCGGCATGCGCGCCATGCGCTGGCGCGCCTCGGTGAATTCCATCTCACGGCGACGGTACATATCGGCCAGCAGCGTCATCGCCTCTTCGTCATATTCGCAGGGCACGCCGAACGCCTTGGAAATGGCATCGGCGGTGATGTCGTCATGCGTCGGCCCGATGCCGCCTGAGGTGAAGACGTAATCATATTTGCTGCGAAGCGCGTTCAGCGCCTCGACGATCGCCTCCTCGTCGTCGGCGACGATGCGCACCTCCTTGAGGTCGATGCCGGAAAGGGTGAGCAGATCGGCGAGGTGGCCGATATTCTTGTCCTTGGTGCGGCCGGAAAGAAGTTCGTCGCCGATGGCGAGCATGGCGGCGGTGACGACGATGGCAGGGCTCATGGGATGTTCCGTGAAGTGGGGCTGGTGAATAGGTAGCGTCCTTCGGCCCCTTTGCAAACAGCTATCAGGCGCGTTCATTCCCGCTGGAATGAGAAGCGCAAGTGAATTTTCGTCCACGGGCGTTGAACACTGAGTTCTTCAAGGCGGGACTGTGTTCGGAAATCCGCGCATGATAAAGATCCTCTCGATCACGACATTCAACCCACTGCGTGAAGGAAGACAGAAGATGGCGAAGGTTCTCGTCCTTTATTATTCGGCTTATGGCCATATCGAAACCATGGCCTATGCGGTTGCCGAAGGCGCCAAGTCGGCTGGTGCCGACGTCACCGTCAAGCGCGTTCCGGAACTGGTTCCGGAAGAGGTCGCCAAGGCTTCCTACTATAAGGTCGACCAGGCCGCTCCGATCGCCACCGTCGACGAACTGGCGGACTATGACGCGATCATCGTCGGTGCCGGCACCCGCTTCGGCACGGTCGCCTCGCAGATGCGCAATTTCTGGGATCAGACCGGCGGCCTCTGGTTTGCCGGCAAGCTCGTCGGCAAGCTCGGTTCGGTCTTCACCTCGTCGGCGACCCAGCACGGCGGCCAGGAATCGACCATCCTCGGCTTCATCCCGACCTTCCTGCACCAGGGCATGGTCGTCGCCGGCCTGCCTTATGCCTTCCAGGGCCAGATGGGTACCGAGGAAGTCAAGGGCGGCTCGCCCTACGGCGCCTCCACCATCACCAACGGCGACGGCTCGCGCCAGCCTTCCGAGATCGAGCTCGAAGGCGCGAAATACCAGGGCGCCCATGTCGCCAAGCTTGCTGCCAAGCTCGCCTGATCTTTGACGAGAAATAATAAGGCGCGGCGAGCGTAAGCTTGCGGCGCCTTTCCGTTTGATGGGAAATACTTGCCTGATCATTCGCCGGTGCCACCGGCAAAGCGGGGCATGACTGTTTGTTGGTGGTGCGGACGGCGGGGGTCGAACCCGCAAAGCCTAGGCCGAGGGATTTTCTTACCAGCTACGACTTTCGCCGCCGCCTTCCGGCGTTTGTGGTCTGGACTATACCTTCACCCTAGCGTCTGCCTTAGGTGCTGCCCGTCTAGTCTCTACACCTTCCCCTTGCGGGGCTTGGCTCGGGATTGCCATCTGACAGGTTTCCCCGACTTTGAGCAGTTCTACATCAGGCGTTTCCGCCAGTGCACTCAATTTTGTCTAAGTCCCTTGTGTCTACCAATTCCACCACGTCCGCGTGGTTCTTCCTGCTAACAAAGAGAGACGGTTTTCTCAACCGATATTCAGGGGTGGGCATGCGATTCCGTTTCAAAGTCTGGAGGCCGCAATCACCCTCCACAATTTTATATCGGCTTTGAGAGATGAGGTCGGATATTGGGCACTGGGGATATGGCGTTCCAAAACGCTGGCCGCTTCGAATGTCCAGCTGAATTCGGCAGTAAAGCGAAGATCTTGCCTGCTGATTAGAGCTTTGAAAAGCAACGATACGGCACGAATTTTCCGATTTATCTTGCCGATATGCGAGGGCGCGACGGTCGACTGCGAACATTATGCGAGTCAGCGTAGAAAACTTGGCACAACCCCTGCGACACAAGCTTGTTGAATTTCGCAGGACATTGGGACAAAGTACTGGCAGGGGTAGTGTTTGCGATTTCTACTGTTGCAATACGTGCACTTCACTTTTCATTGTGAATGCCGGGACATGTGGTGACTAAACGGCAAAATGGCTTTTGTTCTGAAGACCTTCGGGACGTTGCAGCTCGTTGACGGAGATGGGAACGCTGTTGCGTTTCCCGAGAAAGGCCTGCTGCTTCTCGCCTATTTGTTCACAACCGATCAAGGTTCGGCAGATCGAACGACCTTGGCTCGCTTACTATGGGGCGAGGCCGACAGGGACGTTGCACTTTCGACTTTACGCAAGGTGATTTCGCGCATTAAGGCCCGCCAAATCGATCTCGGGGTAAACATCCTTTCATCAAAGGGCAACATACTCACCCTTGAACGGGCGTCTCTGTCTTCCGACATTCTGCTATCGAACCAGGAGGACGAGGTTGAGCCGTTTGCCCGACTGAGACAGCTGGTGAAACTGATGAACCAGCCTTTTCTGGGGGCGGTTCACAGCCATAGCCGTCAGTTTCAGCGGTGGCTTGCCGAACGGGAAAACTACCATATCGAGTTTCTCGCAAATACATTGAGAACGGCGTCCCGATTGGCCGAGTCGGGAAAGGAATCCGAACTCCTGAGGAAGGCAGCGGTTATCCTGTTTCGGACGGAGCCGAGGGATCCGGAAACGCTGCAATTGCTCATCCGGATATTCAACGCGGAAGAGGAAGTTGAATCCCTCCGGAACTATTTCGAACAGCGGCGTAGTGCGACTTCGAAAGGCATCGCCCCGCGCACCGGATCCGATGACGGTGATGCAAAACCTCTCCGTCCGACATCCATGTCGTCAAAGGCGAAACTCGACGCGGCGCTTCCCCTTGAGCCCGAAGATATCAG
Source organism: Rhizobium sp. NZLR1 (assembly GCF_017357385.1). Lineage (NCBI taxonomy): Bacteria > Pseudomonadati > Pseudomonadota > Alphaproteobacteria > Hyphomicrobiales > Rhizobiaceae > Rhizobium > Rhizobium sp. NZLR1. The sequence continues at coordinate 1,894,060 of NZ_CP071632.1, forward strand.
CATTGCCATTCCCCGCTTGGTGCTGCTTCCGCCCAGGAACCAATCCGTTCGGCCTCAAGCTGGTTTTCTAGCCGCATCGTTGGTGGAGGATATCACGATCGGATTTTGCGTCTTCAACAGCCTGGAGGTCATAGCCCCGTATTCGGCGGTTCAGATCGGCCACCAGGTGGAGACGCAGAAAGCCTTCTTTGAACGGCATCGCGTCAACTATATCCTCGACACCCGGATCAGCAATTCCGGCGATGAAGTGACCCTGTTCGCCCAGCTGATCTTTTTCGATCAGAATCAAATAGTTTGGGCCGAAAGGTTCAGCCTCGATCGTATGGATCTCGCCAGAGACAGGAGAGTTGTTGCCCGGCAGATCGCTCTCTCCGTGTCCAGCGAAATCGAGCGCCATGAGGCGTTGCGCGAAGATCTGAACCCGATCGCTTACCATCGATATCTTGTCGGCAGGCGGCACCTGGCGCGGCTGACACTTCCGAACCTGCGGCGCGCCCGCAAGGAAATGAAGGCCGCGCTCAGCGAAAGCCCCGATTTCGCGCCGGCGCAGAGTTCTATGGCGCGCACCTACTCCAAGGAATGGTTGTTGACGGCCCGAGGTGATATCGATCTTTTGCAATTGGCTGAGACTTTCGCAAAGCAGGCCACCGAGATGCGTTCGGACTTTGCCGATGGCTATCGCGAGCTCGGTGTTGCCAAACTATTGCAGGGCGCGTTTGATGAAAGCGCCGAAGCAATGGAAATTGCAGAAAGCCTTGCGCCACACTATGCCGACGTGATTGCCGACTACGCGGACACGTTGGTTCATTGTTCGCTCCCCGCCATGGCCTTGCGAAAGATCGAGCGGGCAATCGAGCTGAACCCCCTCGGTCCCGATACCTATTTCTGGACTGCTGCGGGAGCAAACTATGCCCTCGGCGAATTCGAAGCTTCGCTGGACTATATCGGGCAGATGGCCGACCCCAATTTAGCGGACAGGTTGTCCGCCGCAAGTTGGGCCATGTTGGGTCATCAGGACAAGGCGCGGGTCTTTGTACGAAGGTTTCGTGAAGGCAACCCGGACTTCGATGTGGACAAGTGGTTGTCTGCAGTTCCAAGTAAAGAGCAATGGCATAAAGATCTTTATCGTGAAGGCCTGAAGAAAGCTGGATTTTAAACATCAATCGTTAGAGGGCAAAAACATGGCTACAGTTGTTGTTATTAGTGTTGAAGGTCAAGACGGGCTCTGGGTCGCTGATCTGGACGCCGGCACAGTACTGCCGCTCCCGGCCCCAAAGGCGGGTGGCTTGAAAGTGGTGACCGATCTTCGCGCCACCGGCGCGACGGTCACAAAGGGCGTGAATTTGGCAGTCACCGTCAAGTCGGCAGAGGCGGCGTTCTCCGGCCATTATGACGGCTAGTGGAAGTGCTATAGCGCGGTTACGTCAGACGCGAAATAGACCTGTAACACTCTGAATTTCGCATGATTTTATTCGGCTTCCGACGAAAGAATTATGTGGAAACGCGCGAGACGGCGGCGAGCGGAAATTGACTTGCTCGCCGTCGAGCATTAGGCATGCACTGTCAAAGTCGTTTTCGATGCCGATCAAGTGTACCGGGTTTCAGCGACAATCTATCGGCCTCGGTCATACGGGTTCGATTCCGGTCGCCCCGGACCAGCTTCACAATATCGTTTGAATATGCATGTATATTGTGGATATATGCGTTCTATTGCTTGACGGGGGCATTTTCGGTGCAAGGATTGCGCCGCGGCGGTTGAGTAAGTGTTGTCTTCTGGGAGTAAGACGATGGTTTACGATTGGAGTGGGGCTAGGGTTCGGCGCGTCCGGATCGTCAAGACCAGTGTCGCGCTTGTTCTGGGAACTGCGATCGCTGCAATACCACTGTTTTTCTGGGCCGTGCAGCTGCGCGGGTTCTAGTCCAGGATAATCAGCTTTCTGCGAGAGGAAGCGTATCTGGCGCTTTGGTCGCGCGCCACCTGTTGATCACCCAGCCGGCGAGCAGCCCCAAGGCGGCGCCCATTGCCTTGATGCCGGCATCATGCAGGCGCGGATGGCGCGTCGGCGAAAGGTACTGCAGATATTCGATGGCGACGGAACCAGCGATCAGCAGCACGGCCACCAATTTCCACTGTTTCGGATAGGCGAGCGCAAAGGCGAGGCCGAGAAGAACATAAGCGCCTGCGCGGTCGGTGTCGACCGTCGTAACGGTCTCCGGCCTCAGCCCGATCGGCGAAACCGTGACGAAGAGGATGACGGCGAGCAGCAGCCAGGCGAGTGGTTTTGCGAAGTTGAACGTGATCATGGCTTTATATTAGTGGCTGGCGTTTTCATTGACAGTTAAAATCAGTTCATGTGCCGCCAATTTTGCGGTGGGCTTAAGAAAGGCTTTCGCAAACAGGGCTGGCGGCGAACCGCAAATGGCCGAAACGGGCTTTCTTTTGCCGGTCGGCCTATGCCATAGCGGCGCTGTAATTATGAGAATGGACCACGCCCGTGACGAGACTTGATGTCGAAAGCGCCGAAGAAGCAATGCGCAGCCTTTTTCCGGCAACACCGCTGCAACTCAACGATCATCTGTCGGCGCGCTACGGGGCCGATATCTGGCTGAAGCGCGAGGATCTGTCGCCGGTGCGCTCCTATAAGATCCGCGGCGCCTTCAATTTCTTCCGCAAGGCGATCGGGCAGGGAGCGGTCGGCAAGACCTTCGTCTGCGCCTCGGCCGGCAATCACGCCCAGGGCTTCGCCTTCGTCTGCCGCCATTTCGGCGTGCCGGGCGTCGTCTTCATGCCGGTGACGACACCGCAGCAGAAGATCGACAAGACGCGCATGTTCGGCGCCGAATTCATCACCATCCGATTGTTCGGAGACTTCTTCGACCAATGCTACCAGGCCGCGCGCGACCATGTCGAGGCAATCGGCGGCGTCATGGTGCCGCCCTTCGACCATGCCGACATCATTGAGGGACAGGCGACCGTCGCCGCTGAAATCATGCAGCAACTGCCTGAGGGAACGGTGCCTGATATGGTCGTCCTGCCGGTCGGCGGCGGCGGCCTTGCCGCCGGCATTACCGGTTATCTCCACGGCACCGTGCCGAAATCGGCTTTCGTCTTCACCGAGCCCGCCGGCGCGCCGAGCCTGAGGCGCAGTATCGAGGCCGGCAAGGTGACGACGCTTGCCAAGGTCGATAATTTCGTCGACGGCGCCGCCGTTGCCCGGATCGGCGACCTGAATTTCGCCGCTCTTTGCGATTTCCCGGCAAGCCAAGTGCAACTGATGCCGGAGAACGCCATCTGCGTCACCATTCAGGAGATGCTGAATGTCGAGGGCGTCGTGCTGGAGCCGGCCGGCGCATTGTCGCTGACGGCGATCGCCGCGATGGACCGCCACGTGATCCGCGGCAAGACCATCGTTGCCGTCGTCTCTGGCGGCAATTTCGATTTCGAGCGTCTGCCTGACGTAAAGGAAAGAGCCATGCGTTACGCAGGGCTGAAGAAATACTTCATCCTGCGGCTTGCCCAGCGCCCCGGGGCGCTCAGGGATTTCCTCAATCTGCTCGGCCCCGACGACGATATCGCCCGTTTCGAATATCTGAAGAAATCAGCGCGCAATTTCGGCTCGATCCTGATCGGCATCGAAACCAAGGCGCCGGACAATTTCGCCAGGCTGATCGGAAATTTCGAAGCTGCCGGCATGGGTTACGAGGATATCACCGAAAACGAGATCCTCGCCAATCTGATCATTTAACTTGGCGACGACGATATCGCCGTGCTAAAGGCGCAGCATGGCTTCGTTCATTTCAAATATTTTTTCGATGTTCTCCGGCGGCAGCAAACCCGCCCCCTCGGAGGCGGCCGGCCCTTCCGGCGAGCCGCAGCTTTACAATGATTGCACGATCTACGCGGAGCCGCGTAGGGAAGGCAGCCAATATCGTCTTGCCGGCCGCATCGAAAAGAAGGTCGGCGACGAGGTGCTGGTACGCAATTTCATCCGCGCCGATCTGTTTAGCTCTTCCGATGATGCGCTCGAATGCACTGTGCGCAAGGCGCAGCAGATCATTGATCAGCATGGTTCGTCGCTCTTTGGTGACGGCGAGAAGCTTCGTCAGGTCTGAAATCGGGATCTGCCGGATCGGCCGGATGTCGGCCGCAATTATTCTTGTTTTTCAATCCTGTGAGCCGGATGCTTCTCCGGCGCGCGCAATCGTGCTCACGCATTCTTAAAGGATTGCGGTCAAAGGTATCGCCTGCAGCATGTGCAGGGCCGCCCTCGTGTTTGACTTTTTCGGACGATCGACCAAAGGATCCGCTGTCGCGATCGCCGCGTCCGCGCGCCGCCGACCGCGCCGGCTTGAAGCTGGGGAGAGGTGATGGAGACGTTCAACCTCGCGCTCTTCGCTGTCGAAGCCGTCGCCTATTTCTCGCTGATGGTCACGCTTCTGCACTTCCGTCATCGGCTCGGTCTGGGCGTCTTCCTGACGGCGCTCGGGGTCATGCATTTCATGGAAACCTATCTGGCGGCGGTCTTCTACGTCTCGTTGCCGTTCGGCGATGTGTCGCCGGGTTCATCGGTCTTCTTCTCCGGCAAGCTGATGATGATCCTGATGCTTTACCGGCAGGAGGATGCCGCCACGGTGCGTCAGCCGATCTACGGCCTGTTCCTCGGCAACCTGATGACCGTCGGCATCGCCTGGGTGCTGCAGCTGCACCTGCCGCTGCAAATGTCGCCCAACCACACGCCCGATGTCGATTTCCTCAAAGAGATGGGCTGGCTGATGGTCTGGGGCACGGCGTTGCTCTATGTCGATTCACTCGGCATCATCCTGCTTTACGAGAAACTCGGCGATTTCTTCCGCCGGCGCGTCGTGCTGCGCTTCCTGATTTCCGGATTTGTGCTGCTGACCTTCGACCAGATCGGCTTCTTTGCCGCGTTGAATTATTTCCTGGATGTGCCGATCGCTGCATTCTGGGCCGGATGGAAGGCGAAAATGCTGGCCGTCTGCCTCTATGCGGCGATGTTTGCGATCTACGAATATCGTATTCGCCGGGGCGGGGCCAGCGTGTCGGCACGTTCGATCAGCGACGTGTTCGGCGACCTGACATTCCGCGAGCGCTACAACGACCTTCTGGAGCGCACCGGCCGCGATATGCTCACCGGCGTCTACGATCGCACGCGCATGGAAGTTGAAGCACCGCTGATGGTGCGCGAGGCATTGAGGCAGGGGCTATTCGCCACCGTCCTCATTCTCGACGCCGATCACTTCAAGGATGTCAATGACGGCTACGGCCATCTCCAGGGCGATGAGGTGCTGAAGGCGATCGCCGCCCGATTGGGCACGACGTTGCGCTCGAGCGACCGCGTCTTCCGCTTCGGCGGCGAGGAATTCGTTGCCATCTGCCCGGGCACCGACCACGAGGAAGGTCTGCTCCTTGCCGAGCGCCTGCGCTGGACGATCGCCACCAGCGTCAAGACGCCGGATGACCGGCCGGTCACGGTCAGTATCGGCGTTGCGACCGCCGACGAGGACGGTGTCGATTTTACCGCCGTGCTGGCGGCCGCCGATGGCCGGCTTTATGCTGCCAAGAAGAGCGGCCGCAACTGCGTCGTCGGCCGTTCCGGGGTGGTGAAACTCGCTTAAGCCGCGCGGAAGATCTTGGCGCCGGACGGGGCGCTCGTCATGCCGCCATCGACGGTGATCTCGATGCCGGTGATATTGGCCGCGTCATCCGAGGCCAGATAGAGTGCTGCCTTGGCGATTTCGTCAGCTTCGCTCATGCGGCCGAGCGGGCTCATCCCGCCGATGCGGGCTTCCAGCGCCGACATCGCGTCTTCCGTCGGTGCCATCGGCGACCAGATCGGCGTCTTCGTGCCGCCTGGTGTCACCTGGTTGACGCGGATGCCGCGGGGCGCGAGCTCGGAGGCCATATTCCGCGTCAACGCCCGGACCGCAGCCTTGGTCGCCGCATAGGCCGACCAGCCGGGGGCGCCGAGCACGGCATGCACCGAACCGTTGAGGATGACAGAAGCGCCGTCGTTGAAATGCGGCAGGGCCGCCTGCACGGTGAAGAAAACCGCCGTCAGATTGGTGCTGATGATCTGGTTGAACTGCGCGGGCGACGTCTCGCCGAGCGGCGTCGCGCCGCCAATGCCGGCATTGGCGAAGACGATGTCGAACTTGCCGACCTTTGCGGCGGCTTCCGCAAAGGCCTTCTCGGTGGCAGCGGCATCGGTGACGTCGATCTTCAGTGCCAGCACGCCGGCCCCAAGCGCCTTTTCGGCCGCGGCCAGCGTTTCCGGATTGCGGCCGGTGATCACCACCCTGGCGCCCTCATCGATGAAGATCCTGGCGGTGGCGAGACCGATACCGCTGTTTCCGCCGGTGATCAGCGCGACCTTGTTTCTTAGACGCATGATTCATGCTCCTCTTGGAATTGCTAACGATCTGGATTATGATCGTTATCTATAAGGATTATGACTGTAATCCATGCGAGTCAAGGAGCATGATGCCGAAAAGTGTAAGCGGTTTTCGGCCGACATCATGCTCATTCGAATTTAGTGCCGGGAGATTCCGATGGGGCGTTCGCAGCTGGAGAAACAGAAGACGCACGAGAAGATCGTCGAGACCGCGTCGAAGCGGCTGCGCGAGGAAGGGCTCGAAGGTATCGGCGTCGCCGACCTGATGAAGGAGGCCGGGCTGACCGTCGGCGGCTTCTACAAGCACTTCGCCTCCCGCGACGATCTCGTCGCCGAGGCGATTCAGTCCGCTTTCGATTCGTGGGGACGCAGGCTGGCGGCCGAGGGTGTGGATCCGGCGGCGATGAAGCCCGCCGATATCGCCGATCGTTACGTCAGTGTCTATCATCGCGACAACCCCGGCGACGGTTGCCCATTTGCGGCGTTGACCTCCGATATAGCCCGCAGCGGCGAGAAGGCGCGGGCGATCGCCACCGATGGGCTCAGGCGCAATTTTGAGGCTTTGGCGAGCAAGGCTGCGGGAGCGGACGAGGGAGAACGGCGACGCAAGGCGATCATGGCCTTCGCGATGATGGCCGGCGGCGTCGGCCTTTCCAGGATTTCCTCCGATGAGCAACTCTCGACCGAAATCCTGGAGACGGTCCGGGATTTTGTCGCCGGTATCGACCAATGACAAACGGCCGGCAATTGCCGGCCGTTCCATGCGAGCATTAGAAGCCGATCAGGCGGCCAGCGCGATTTCCTGGACGCGCGACTTGGCGGCGTCGATGGCCTTTTCGGCAGCTTCGGGACCGAAGGCCAGGCCTTCGACATAGATGGTCTCGATATCGCTGATGCCGAGGAAGCCGAGCACCGACTTCAAGTAGGGCACGGCGTGGTTCAAGGCGGATGCCGGTCCTTGCGAGTAGACGCCACCCGAGGCGAGCACCACATAAACCTTCTTGCCGGTCGCGAGGCCAACCGGGCCGCTTTCCGTGTACTTGAAGGTCAGGCCGGCGCGGGCGACGTTGTCGATCCAGGTCTTCAGCGACGAATAGATGTTGAAGTTGATGAGACCGGTGCTGATGACGATCGTGTCGGCGGCAAGCAGCTCGTTGACAAGTTCGTCGGAAGTTTTGACGGCGGCTGCCTCCTCAGCAGTGCGGGCTTCGGCCGGCTTGCGGATTGCGCCGGTGAAGAGGTCATCGATATGCGGCAACGGATTGGCGGCAAGGTCGCGGCGAACGACAACACTACCAGGGTTCTGGCTCTTCAGCTTTTCAGCGAGGTCGACGGCGATCGGCGTCGAGAGCGAGTCGGCGCGCGGGCTGGACGTCAGAAGAAGGATGGACGACATGGTGCATTTCCTTTCGAATTGGATTTGACGGCCCATTGCTGGGAGGTGAGCCGCAGTGTCGACGAGGAAAATAGGTCTGGCCTGCTATCGAAAAAACGGTGATAATGTCGATCGAAACTATCGATGGAATGGATGGATATGCTTCCGAACCCGACCCTGGACCAATTGCAGGTGTTTTTGACCGTTGCCGAGACCGGCAGCTTTTCGGCCGCCTCGCGGGCGCTGAACCGTGCGCAGTCGGTCGTCAGCTATACGATTGCCAATCTGGAGGCGCAGCTCGAGGTGGCGCTTTTCGAGCGCTCCGGCGCCCGCCAGCCGAAGCTGACGGAGGCGGGCAAGGCGATGCTGGAGGATGCGCGGCGCATACTCGGCGACCTGCAGGTGATGCGAGCGCGCGTCAAGAGCTTGCGGGAAGGGCTTGAAGCGGAGGTGTCCGTCGCCATCAGCGTCATGGTGCCTTCCCGGGCCGTGGTCGATGTCCTGCACGAATTTCGCGAAAGGTTTCCGTCCGTTTTGTTAAACCTCAATGTCGGTGAGCTCGGCGTGGTCATGGACCTCGTCCTCAGCGGCAAGGCGACCATCGGCATTGGCGGCGCAGTCCTAAAACAGGATGATTCGGTCGTCACCGAGCGGATCGGCCACTCCTTCATGTTGCCGGTTGCCGCACCCAATCACCCGCTTGCTGGGATCGACCGGCCGTTGACGCTCGGCGACGTGCGCGAGGAAGTGCAGCTCGTCGTCACCGATGCGTCGGGCCGGACGAAGGGGCGCGATTTCAACGTTCTGTCCTACAAAACATGGCGCGTCAGCGACATTGCCACGAAGCATCAGCTCATCAAGGCCGGCCTTGGCTGGGGCGGTCTTCCTGCCTCAGTGATGCATGACGATCTTCGCAGCGGCGCGCTCGTCCATCTCGATCTGGACGCCTACGAACAGGGCGAGTATGCCATCTATTCGATGCGCCAGCTCGCCAATCCGCCGGGACCTGCGGCTGCCTGGATGATCGACGCGTTCCGCACGCGGCTTTCGGCTTGCCCGAGCCAAGCCGATTTCCATGCTGAGATCGCAGAATTGCGTGAACCCGAAACGCCGCTCGCTGCCGAATGACGAAGGCGCGAGCGCGCCTTCGCCGGCATCTCTTTCCACTTAAAGCACCAGCCTGAACTTCGAGAAACCGTCGGCGCCGTCGCCGGCATCCTCGATCTTGACGCTCTTGACCGCCGCGAGGAACTGCTTCGCCTTTGGGCCGCTCTCGAAGGTCGCCGTCGTGCCCGGCAGCGGCTTGAAGGTCCAGTTCGCATCGGCCGTCGGATTGATCGTGCGCTGGTCGTGGATGTAGCGGACGATGACGTCGCGGTTGGTATCCGGCGCCTGGAAGATCACCTTGTCCGCGGCAATATCCGGGAAATTGCCACCGCCGCCGGCGCGGTAGTTGTTGGAGACGACGACGAATTTCTGGGCGGGATCGATCGGCTTGCCGTCGAAGGCGAGATTCTGGATGCGGTTGGCATCCGGATTGATCGCCTTGCCGGACGAATCATATTTCGGCGGCTGCGACAGGTCGATCTGATAGGTCACGCCGTCGATGACGTCGAAATTGTAGGACGGGAAGTCGTTGTTGAGCAGCGGTGCGTCCTTCGAGCCGGCCTCGATGTGATTGAACATGCCGGCCGACATTTCGAGCCAGTTCTTTACCTGTGCGCCGGTGATGGCAACGGCCTGCACCGTGTTCGGGTAGAGATAGAGGTCGGCGACGTTCTTGATGGCGATATCGCCGGCCGGAACGTCGGTGTAGTAGTCGGCGCCGCCGCGTCCGCCAGCCTTGAAGGGGGCCGCCGCCGAAAGCACCGGCAGATCCTTGAACTTGGTGTCGGCCAGCATCTGCTTGATGTACCAGGTCTGGGCCTGGGAGACGACCTGCACCGAGGGATCGTCGGCGACCAGCGCGAAGTAGGAATAGAGCGGCGCCGACGTCTTGCCGACGGGGGTACGCACATAGGCAAGCGTTGCCTCGTGCTCGGCCTTGGCGGCGTCGACCACGTCCTTCTTGTCGGCGTAATCGGCAACCACCTTCTTTTTGTCGTCGCGATGATAGATCGGCCGGGCTTCCGCGGTGAAGTCGACGATCTTCCAGCTGTTGCCGTCTTTTTCCAACAGCAGGTCGATCAGGCCGAGATGCGAACCCCAGAAGCCTGCCATCACCGCGGGCTTGCCGTGCAGCGTGCCCTTGACGGGGTCGGCATTGGCGATGCCATCCCAGCTCTTCGGGCCGGGGAAGACGAGATGCTGGTGGCCGGTGAAGATCGCGTCGATCCCATCGACGGCGGCCAGATGCAGCGAGGCGTTTTCCATCTTTTCGGACGGCGCGGCTCCGTCGATGCCGGAATGGGAAAGCGCGATGACGATATCGGCGCCGGCTTCCTTCATGGCGGGAACCCAGGCCTTGGCGGCCTCGACGATGTCACGCGTCTGCGCTTTGCCTTCGAGATTCTTGATATCCCAGAGCATGATCTGCGGCGGTACGAAGCCGATGAAGCCGATCTTGACCGGGCTCTCCTTGCCGGCGCCGTCCTTGATTTGTTTTTCGACGATAAGGTAGGGCTTGAAGAAGAGATCGTCCTGCCTCGGGTCCGAGGCGAGCTGGCCCTTGGTCAGGTTGGCGCAGACGAAGGGGAAGTTTGCACCTGATAGGACCTTGAACATGAAGTCGAGCCCGTAATTGAACTCGTGATTCCCGAGCGTGCCCACCGTATAGCCGAGCGTGTTCATCGCCTTGATCACGGGATGGACGTCGCCGTCCTTCATGCCGTGCTGATAGGCCATGTAGTCGCCCATCGGATTGCCCTGCAGCACGTCGCCATTGTCGATCAGCAGCGAATTGACGGCTTCCGCGCGGATGCCGTCAATGATCGTTCCGGTGCGAGACAGGCCCATCGTGTCGTTCGGCTTGTCGGCATAATAGTCATAGGGGAAGACGTTGACGTGAATATCCGTCGTTTCCATCAGCCGGAGATGCGCCTGGTTGGCGCTGGCGCGTGCGCTGAAGGGATGCAGCAGCACCAGGGCGGAAGTGGCGGCAAGCCCGCCAAGCAGGGAACGGCGGCTCATGACGCCAACGTCGAAAATGGAAGACATCGAACTCTCCTTCAAAGATCATGCATCGTCCGGCCCGTCAGAATTAGGACGAATTGACAAGGAGTACACTGCGAAAATGACAGGACGGCAAAACAATCGCGGAGAAAGGCGACCCGATTCCAACGCGCGCTCGGCACCAGTGCCAAGCGCAGCGACTGACGCGATCTCGGCCGCCCCTGCGGCGCAGAAGCGCTGCAGCCTTACGATTTCAGAGTCAACGGCGCCAAATGAGGTGGGCGATCGCCGTTGGTATGGGTTCTAAGTTGGCGTACCGCCAGCACCGGCCGTATTTCCTTATGGAAAAAGCGGAAATAGGAGGAGACCTGCGCCCGCGCATTCGAATTCACGTCGAACTGGATGCCGACACGGCCATTGTGCTTCCAGCGGATGATGCCTTCGAGCATCCCAAGGTTTTCAGCCTCGATACGGACCTTGCTGCCGGATGCGGCATGGAGCGGCGTCTTCATCTCCAATGCGGCACCGGTCGCCGACAGGTTGAGGATGCGGGCATCCACCTCGCTGTTCAGATATTTGACGCTGCCGAAGACGCGGCAGTTTTTCCGGTCGGCCTTACGGGCCGTGATTTTCAAGTTGCGGGTCATATGTTCTCCCCTGATACAGCCAGGGAGCATAGCGCCCGAAAATTGAAATGGTTTTAGGGGCTTGGCTAAAATTGCAGTGAAACGTCAATTGGCTGTGGCCGTCCTGCGCCCCACCACATGCTCGCGCCAGATGGTGAAGATCCCGGCGGAAACGACGATGATCGAGCCGATGATCGTGTTGATACTGAGCGTTTCGTCATAGATCGTCACACCGATGATCGAGGCGTAGACCAGTGACAGATAGGTCAGCGGCTGAACCGCGGCGGCATCGAGGAGATCGTAGGCGCGGATCAAGAAATAGTGGCTGGAAATGCTGGTCATGCAGACCAGCGCCATCCAGCCCCAGTCTCCAGGCGACATAGAGCTCCAGTAGAACGGGCCAATGATGCTCATCGTGATGCCGCCGATGACGCCGGTATAAAAGAAGCTCGTCATCGACGAGTCGTCGCGGCTGACGAGACGCGTGGCGATGACGTAGAAGGCGAAGTTGAAGCAGGAAATAATGGCCAGCAGCAGTTTCACATCGAAAAACTCGCCTTCCGGCTTCAGGATCAGCAAAACCCCGAAAAGCCCGACGCCAATTGCAATCCATCGTCGCCAGCCAACCCGCTCGCCGAGGATCGGCATCGACAGCAGTGCGATCAGGATCGGCGTCGCGGAAAAGATCGCTTGTGAGCGGGCAAGGCCGATCACGGCAAAACAAGTGATGGCCAAAACCACCTGAACGGCAAGCAGCACGCCGCGCGTCACCTGAAGCATGGGGCGTTTGGTACGGGCCGTCGCCCTGATGCCGCCGCGCATCTTCGAGGCGAGGATGATCGTGAACAGCGCGAAAGCCCAATAGCGGATCATCGTCACGAAGATCGGCGGATAGGTCGCTGCCAGATGTTTCGAGATGGCGTCCTGCAGCGAAAAGATGGTGATCGCCAGCAGGACGAAAATATAGCCTTGGGTCTTCGATGTCATCACATGCCAATGAACGGGAAACGCCCGCGCGCACCGAAAGTCTGGGCAGGCTTTCCGTGGATATGCAAGGGCTCAAAGCCCGACATTCGGCTTGTCGATGATTTCTCTGAGCGCGAAGCTCGAATTGATCTTGACGACATGGGGCAGGGCCGACAGCCAATCGCGGTGGATGCGCTCATAATCCTCGAGATCGCGGGCGGCGACCCTGAGGATATAGTCGTATTCGCCCGACATCAGGTAACAGACGAGCACGTTCGGGCAGAGTTTCACCGCTGCCTCGAATTCGGCCAACGTCTTGGCGAACTGGCCGGACAGCGAGATATGCACGATGGCGATCATCTTGTAGTCGAGCGCCTTATGCGAAAGCCGCGCATGGTAGCCGCCGATGACACCGCTTCGCTCTAAGATGTCGAGCCGGCGCGAACAGGCCGAAGGCGACAGGCCGATCCTTTCGGCAAGCTCGGCATTGGTGATGCGGGCATTGGCCTGCAGCACCTTAAGAATCGCAAGATCGATGGTATCCAGATCGGCCATTCGAAGAACCTTCGAAAAAATATAGAGCGTACGCAATAATCACCGAAAAATCGCCTCTTCGCAAATCGTCTTTGCAAGGACATTTCACGCCCTTGGTGGTTGGATTCAGTGTCCGAGGAAATCCGCGACTGCGGATGACATGAGAGGAACGCAAATGCGTGTCGGTTGCCCGAAGGAAATCAAGAACCATGAATACCGTGTCGGCCTGACGCCGGCTTCGGTGCGTGAATATGTTGCCCATGGCCATGAGGTCTGGGTTGAAACCAAGGCGGGCGCCGGCATCGGCGCCGATGACGGCGCCTATGCTGCGGCTGGCGCGAAGATCGCCGCCTCCGCCAAGGATATTTTTGAAAAATGCGATATGATCGTCAAGGTGAAGGAGCCGCAGCCCTCCGAATGGGCGCAGCTCCGCGACGGTCAGCTTCTCTACACCTATCTGCATCTGGCCCCCGATCCCGATCAGACCAAGGGTCTGATCGCCTCCGGCGTCACCGCGATCGCCTATGAGACGGTGACCGACGAACGCGGCGGCCTGCCGCTGCTGGCGCCGATGTCGGAGGTTGCCGGTCGCCTGTCGATCCAGGCGGGCGCCACCGCCCTGCAGAAGGCCAATGGCGGCCTCGGCATCCTGCTCGGCGGCGTGCCCGGCGTTCTGCCGGCCAAGGTCGCGGTCATCGGCGGCGGTGTCGTCGGACTGCATGCCGCCAGGATGGCCGCCGGCCTCGGCGCCGATGTCAGCATCCTCGACCGGTCGCTGCCGCGCCTGCGCCAGCTCGACGATATCTTCGCAGGCCGCATCCACACGCGTTATTCCAGCATCCAGGCTTTGGAGGAGGAAGTCTTCACGGCCGATCTCATTATCGGCGCCGTGCTGATCCCAGGTGCCGCCGCGCCGAAGCTCGTCACCCGCGAAATGCTATCCGGCATGAAGAAAGGCTCGGTCATCGTCGATGTCGCCATCGACCAGGGCGGCTGCTTCGAGACCTCGCATGCGACGACCCATTCCGATCCGACCTATGAGGTCGACGGCGTCGTTCATTATTGCGTCGCCAACATGCCGGGCGCGGTACCGGTCACCTCGGCGCATGCCCTGAACAATGCCACGCTGGTCCACGGCCTGGCGCTTGCCGATCGCGGCCTGCGCGCCATCGCCGAAGACAAACATCTGCGGAACGGCCTGAACGTGCACAAGGGCCGCATCACCAACAAGCCAGTCGCCGAGGCGCTCGGCTACGAGGCTTTCGCACCGGAAAGCGTATTGAACGTAGCGTAAGCTATCTCACTCTACGTCAAGTGAGGGCGCCGGTCTCCGCAAGGGCTGGCGTCTTTACCTTGTCGATCCGGCATTGGAAGCAGTTGTTGCGGGCCGAGCGAACGTGCACATAGGCGATGTCAGGCCGCGCCAGCAGCTTTTCGCCGTAGGCCGGAATATTGGCGATATCAGTCACTGCGCCGGTGCCATAGACGATGCGGTCGTTCTCGCTATAGCCGCGGACGATGAAGTCGGGGCTCATCGTCAACATTGGCGGCTGGATCTCCTCGGCGGCGTAGCGTCGGCAGGGCTGCTTGTGGAGGAAAATCGGCCCGGTTTCGGCATAGGGCTGCAGCTCCGGGAACGGCCGGTAGGCGAAAACCAGAAACTCCTCGCCTTCTTCGATATTCCCCAGGCAGTGGCGGCAAGGGTTGCCGTCACCGTCGGAAACCGCCGTCTCAGGCAGGTTGTCATAGGCGTCGCGGCCACCGCTCCAGAGATGTTCAGCGTCAGTGGTCGGCATGGCGGCAAAACGAATGGCGGTCACGGCAAATCTCCTTGTGATCGCCATGAAATTGCACCCGGACCATCGCCCAAGCCACCCGTTTCTTGCGGGTGCTATTGCTTGTCGAGATCGCCGCGGACAATCTCGTACTTGATGCCAGACATGCCAATTCATCGACGTTTGAAGAGAAGTTTCCACCTCTCTTCCCTCATTCCTATGCTCGTCACAGGATTCCAGTGCGCCCAAGTCCTTGGGCGCGATAGACGCTTTCCTTTGTGGGATTGCTTCATTCCCGGCGCAGACGCGCCGTGTCTGGATTCCTGTGACAGGCACAGGAAGGTAAACCAAACAGTCAGCTTTTCCGCGCCATCTCCAGCAGCTCCTTGTCGCTGAGCGGCCGGACGATACCGGTGCCGGTCGAGACCGGGGAGAAGCCGTACATCTGGTAGAGCTGCAGTGCGCGCGGGTGGTCGAGGTTGTTTGTTGTGGTGGTGACCCGCTTCGGATTGAGCGACCAGATGGCGTATAGCGCCTGCAGCAGGAACCATTTGCCGATGCCGAGGCCGAGCGCGTGTTCGATCAGGCCGAAATGGCTGAGCTCGATCGTATCTTCGTCCTCGCAGAAATATTCGTAGAAGCCGGCGGGCGCGCCGTTGACGTAGAGGACGCTGATATTGTTGCGCTTGTCGTTCAACGTCTCGGCAAGCTGCTCGTCGCTCATGCGCAACCGGTCCACCCATTGCCAGCGCGCGCCGACCTGCCGGTACAGATAGCGGTAAAAGGGCAAGGGGATCTCGGGAGCGCGCATGATCGCCGTCTGGATATTGACGGGCACCGGCATGCTCGCCTTCGGCGGCGCCGTCATTTCCAGCCGGGTGATATGCGCTTTGAGCGACGCGGGTGTTTTCCCCATGGCGATCAGGCTTTGACCGGCGTCGGCGGGCCGGTGACGATAGGCGTATCGTCACGGCTGCCCCATTCGCTCCACGAGCCGTCGTAAAGTTTGTTGTCGTGATGGCCGAGCGATTCCAGCGCCAGCGTGATGATTGCTGCGGTGATGCCTGAGCCGCAGGAGGTGACGACAGGCTTGGAAAGATCGATGCCGGCATCCTCGATGGTCTGTCGCAGTTCGGGCAGCGACTTGAACCGGCCCTGGTTCGCGAAGGCACCGGAGGGCAGGCTGCGGGCGCCCGGCATATGGCCGGAGCGCATGCCGGCGCGCGGCTCGGGCTCGGCAGCAGCGAAGCGGCCGGCGCTGCGGGCATCGGCAATCTGCATCGCACCGCTCGAGACGATGTCACGCATCCTATCGAGCGTCACCACCCGGCTCTCGTCGAAGTCAGGTGTGAAACTCGCTGGCGCATAGTTGGGTGCGGTGCTTTCGAGCGGACGGCCTTCGGCCCTCCAGCCGTCGAGACCGCCGTCGAGCACGAAGACGTTCTTCGCGCCCATCACCCGGAACAGCCACCAGACGCGCGGCGAGGCGAACAGGCCAATGCCGTCATAGACGACGATCCGATCGTTTTCGCTGATGCCGAGCCGGCCGACTTCGGCGGCGAAATAGTCAGGCGAGGGGATCGTGTGCGGCAGCGACGTCGAGTGGTCGGCGATCTTGTCCTGGTCGAAGCGGATGGCACCGGGAACATGACCGGCCGCATATTCGGCATCGGCATCGCGTTTCTGCGCCGGCAGATAGAAGGAGGCGTCCAGCACGCGCAGGTCCGGCTTCCCGAGTTCCGCCTGCAGCCAGTCGGCCGACACGACGAAACGGCTCTTGGTCTCACTCATTGTGGTCTCCCTTGATGGTCAGGCTTCGTCGCCGGGCGTGCCGAAGCGGATGCGGAAGCGCCGGTTCTCTTTGCCCTTCTTCTCGATCTTGGCGATGTGGATCTGCCCGACTTCCTGAGTCTCGGAAACATGTGTGCCGCCGCAGGGCTGGCTGTCAATCGACGAGTTCTCGCCGATGCAGACGAGGCTGACGCGGCCGAGCCCCATCGGCGGGCGGACATTCTTCGATTTGACGATATCAGGATTGGCCGCAAGCTCTTCGTCGGTGATCCATTGCAGGGTGACCGGATGGTTCTGACCGACCAGTTCCATCAGCTTGGCCGTGACTTCGTCTTTGTCGATCGTCTCGGTCATGTCGAAGTCGACGCGGCTTTCCTCCTCGCCGACGGCAGCCCCGGTGATCGGAAAGGAGCAGACGACTGAGAGCAGATGGCAGGCCGTGTGCATGCGCATCAGCCTGTAGCGGCGCAGCCAGTCGAGGTGCAGCACCAGCGTCTCGCCGACCACGGGCTTCGGCTCGTTTTCAAGTGGCACGTGGATGACGATATCCTTGCTCGGACCGTGCTTCGTCTGGCCAAGGGCGATCTTGGTGCCGTCGGCGCGTTCAAGCTCGCCGGTATCACCCGGCTGGCCGCCGGATGTCGCATAGAAGCAGGTCTGGTCCAGTTCGATGCCCCCATCTTCGTGAACGGCGGTGACGACCGCCTCGCATGTCGAAAGATAGAAGTCGTCACGATAGAGGGCATTGACGGGCATGGGATCTCACGCGGGCTCGTAGGGAACGTTTATATCGGGTGACCTGGCAATCCAGCCTGGAACGGGCAGCCCCTTCGACGTCAGGAAGTCCGGGTTGAAGAGCTTCGACTGATAGCGGTTGCCGTAATCGCAGAGGATCGTCACCACGGTGTGGCCGGGGCCTAGATCCCGGGCGAGATTGACCGCGCCGGCAATGTTGATCGCCGTCGAGCCGCCAAGGCACAGGCCCTCGTTTTCGACCAGATCAAAAAGATAGGGAAGCGCTTCTGCATCGGACACCCGATAGGAAAAATCGGGGGTGAAGCCTTCGAGATTGGCAGTGATGCGGCCCTGTCCGATGCCCTCGGTGATCGAGGAGCCCTCGGATTTCAGCGCGCCGTTCTGGTAGAATTCATAGAGAGCGGCGCCATCGGGATCGGCAATGCCGATCTTGACGTCTGCCTTGAAAGCCTTGAGGCCGGTAGCGACACCTGCCAGCGTGCCGCCGGAACCGACCGAGCAGATGAAGCCGTCGATCTTGCCGTCGGTATCGTTCCAGATCTCTGGGGCGGTCGTTTCGATATGCGCCTGCCGGTTGGCGACGTTGTCGAACTGGTTTGCCCAGATCGCCCCGTTCGGTTCGGTCTTCGCCAACTGCTCGGCGAGCCGGCCGGAAACCTTCACGTAGTTGTTCGGGTTCTTGTAGGGAACGGCGGGCACCTCGACGAGTTCGGCGCCGAGCAGTTTCAGAGCGTCCTTCTTTTCCTGGCTCTGCGTTTCCGGGATGACGATAACGGTGCGGTAGCCGAGCGCCTTGGCGACCAGCGTCAGCCCGATACCCGTGTTGCCGGCCGTGCCTTCAACGATCACGCCGCCGGGCCGAAGCAGGCCCTTCCGCTCTGCGTCGCGGATGATAAAGAGCGCGGCGCGATCCTTCACCGACTGGCCGGGGTTCAGGAACTCCGCCTTGCCGAGAATGGTGCAGCCGGTCGCCGCCGACGCACCCTTGAGTTTGATCAGGGGCGTGTTGCCGATGGCTTCGAGGACGGAAGGGTGGAAGGTCATGGAATCTGCCTCTATTCGAACTCTTACTTTAGGAACGGTCTTTTCCCTTCACAAGGCTGAGTTGGCAAGAAATGCTATTCCACGCCTCTGTCGGGCACGATAAAATTTGGCCTTCCTCCCCTGAAATGACGCGTAGCCGACAATCCCACCGTGCGCGGAGTGATCCGAAGATTGACTTTCCCCGTACGGATGACGACAAAGCGAAAACGGAGCGCGGCAACAGGGCGTGACCGAAACCGGCATGATTCACGAGCAGATCGATACGATCGATGCATTGATGGCGCATTATGTCGCCGGCTCCTTGCCTGAGCCGGCGCGTGTGTTGGTGCGGTCCCATCTCGAAATGACGCCGGATAATCGCAGCCTGGTCAAAAGCCTCGAGCTGCTGGCCGGGGAGGCCCTGGAAAGCGCGCCTGTTGCTGCCATTGCCGATCGCGACCGGCGGCTTTCGGCGATCTTTTCCTCGGCGCCTCCCGTCTCTGTGCCACGTGCGGCAGCGCGGCCGGAAAACGTACTGTTTCCCCAAGCGTTGCGCGATCTCGTCGGCCGCGAGGTCGAGGATGTGCCCTGGCGCAAGCGCTTGCCGGGCTTCAAGGAATATTGCTTCGATATGGACGGCTGCGAGGTCAACCTGATGTGGATCCGCCCGGGCCGTGCCTTGCCGGCGCATACCCACAAAGGCATGGAACTCATCCTCATCCTCGACGGCGCCTTCAACGATGAACGCGGCCGTTTCGGCCCCGGCGACATCTCCATCGCCGACGAGACGGTCGACCACCGACCGGTCGCCGAAAAGGACAGGCCTTGCATCGCCTTTGCCGTTTCGGACGGGCCGGTCAGACTGACGGGATCCTTTCGTCAGATGATCGGCGACCTGATCGGCTGAAAGCAGCCACAATGGTGTGATAGAGCCATAAATCCGGGAGACGCAGAGAACTTCCGGACCTGTTTTCGTGTTGGTCAGGCAGAGCCGGAGGAACATGTGATGCATGATTTCATCGCCCGTCCCGAACATGGAATCGTCTGGATCACCGGGGCAAGTTCCGGGATCGGCCGGGCGCTTGCGCTGAAGCTCGCGGCCGAAGGATACAAGGTCGCCGTTACCGCCAGACGTCACGAAAAGCTGGTCGAGCTGCAGGCCGAAGCCAGCGGTCTTTCCGGCAGTATCGTGGTTCTCGACGGCGACGTCACCGATGCCGAGGACATGGAACATGTCATGGCCTCCATCGAATATGAGCATGGCACGCTCGCCATGGCGATCCTCAATGCCGGCGTCTACCTGCCGGTCCATGCCGAGGACCTGAACCGCGCCGATTTCGAAAAAAGCTTTGCCGTCAATCTTTCCGGCGTCGTCAACTGTCTGCTGCCGGCGATCGGCCATATGAAGGCGAAAGGCCAGGGGCAGATCGCCATCGTCTCCTCCGTCACTGGCTATGGCGGCCTGCCTACGGGTGCGGCCTACGGCGCCACCAAGGCGGCGCTGATCAATATGGCCGAAAGCCTGAAATTCGATCTCGACAAGATCGGCATCCGCATCCAGCTCGTCAGCCCAGGCTTCGTCGATACGCCGGCGACGAGGAGGAACGCCTTTCCGATGCCGGCCTTGGTGTCGCCCGAAGACGCCGCCCGGCAGATTGCCGCCGGGCTGAAATTGCGGGCCTTCGAGATCACGTTCCCGAAGCGCTTCACAACCATGCTGAAACTGGCGCGCCTGCTCCCCTATGGTGCTTATTTCACGCTGGTGAACCGAGTGACCGGCTGGCGGGAGCGGCCGCCATTGACTGGTCACCATTCGGTGACGCCGCATTTAGCGGAATGATCACCGGCGCGAGAACACGACTTGGCGCACATCGATATTGCGGGCGCGGAAGCCGGCCTCGCAATAGAACAGGTAGAATTCCCAGAGCCGCTTGAAACGCTCGTCGAAGCCCATCGGGCGGATGCGCTCCCAGACCGACCAGAAGCGCTCGCGCCATTCGGCAAGCGTGCGCGCATAGTCGAGCCCGAAGCCGAAATCCTTGTCCAGCGACAGGTCGACCTTGCCGGCGAGTTCGGCCAGATGGTTGCGCGTCGGCAGCATGCCGCCGGGAAAGACATATTTCTGGATGAAGTCGGGATTGCTGCGATACTGGTCGAAGGATTCTGGCTGGATGGTGATGATCTGCAGGCCTGCCTTGCCGCCCGGCTTCAGGCATTGCCTGAGCTTGGAAAAATAGGATGGCCAGTATTTCTCGCCGACTGCTTCGAACATCTCGATCGAGACGATCCGGTCATAGAGCCCGGTCTCGTCGCGGTAGTCCTGGAAACGGAACTCGACGCGGTCGCCGAGGCCGGCTTTGCGGATGCGCTCCTCGGCGAAAGCGAGCTGCTCGCGGCTGATCGTCAGCCCGGTCACCTTGCAATTTAGCTCGCCTGCTGCGAATTCGGCAAAACCACCCCAGCCGCAGCCGATCTCCAGCACGTGATCCCCAGGCCCGATGCCGGTCGCCTCCGCGAGCGCGCGGTATTTGGCATTCTGCGCCGATTGCAGGTCGTTGGCCCCGGTCGAATAGAGTGCCGAGGAATAGGTCATGCTCGGATCGAGCCATTGCTTGTAGAAATCGTTGCCGAGATCGTAGTGGGCGGAAATGTTCCGCTTCGAGCCCGTCCTGGTATTGGTGTTCATCCAATGGCGGACGCGCTCGAAGAGGCGGCCAAGGCCGCCCTTGCCATGCGCATAGCTGTAGACGGACTCGCCGTTGACGAGGAAGAGTTCAAGGAAGGCGGCGATGTCGGGGCTGTCCCAATCGCCGTCCATATAGGTTTCGGCAACCCCGATCGTGCCGCTCGTCAGCGCCCGATAGGCAAGATTCCAGTTGTGGAGGCTGAGCGCCGCCTTTGGACCGGCCTTCCTGCCCTCGACCAACAGTCTGCGGCCGTCGGGGAGGGTAACGGCGAGCGAACCGTGCTGCATGTGCAGAAGTCCGCGCACAGCCAGCTTTGCCTTGAAGGGCAGACCTTTCACCATGCGGGACATGTTTTCGGCCGTCAGCGTCACCGCATCACGAGCCAGCAGATTCCAGTCCTGCGCCTTACTCATCTCTCCTCCTCCAGCATTTTTTGCCGGTTAGGGGCGACGATACATCCGTGACGATGTGTTCGGGCGGCCTCCGGCCATTACATCGAAAGCTAATGTCATTCCGCCGCGTCTGCAAGCGGGCAGGGCTGGTGGATGCTGACTTCAGGCGGCGGGGCCGGACGCCTGATATAGCGCGCGCCTTTCAGCCAGAGTTTCAGCGCTTCCCAATGTATACCGGCCACGATTTTGACGGTGAGGAAAGGTATGTACGCCGTCAGCCTTAGCAGCGAGGCGCTGGTCAAGGGCTCTTGTCGCCCGGAATACGTCGCCGAAAGCAGCGGGCCTTCATTGTCGGTTTCGAGGATTCGCCAGCGGATTTCCGCGCCGGGCGGCAAGATGCGGAAATGATAGCGCCCCACCACACCGATGAAGGGCGAGACGTGGAAGAGCTTTTCGCAGCTCTGGCGAAGCCCGCTTTCCGACATCTCGCCGCGGCCGACGGGACAGACATAGCTGTGCCGCTCGCCGAAGGTGTTGCGCACCTCGTAGATCATCGCGACGAGTGCGCCACCGGCATCATAGGCGTGGTAGACGCAGAGCGGGTTGAAGACATAGCCGAGAATTCGGGGATAGCAGACGAGCAGGATCCTGTCGGCACGATCGAGCCCCGCTTGGGTCAGCAGCCGGTCGGCATAGATGCGTAGTCGCGTGTTGCCGGCATCGGCATGGTCCCTTTCGTAAAACGACACGAGATTGCCTCTGTTGACGGAAAACAGCATCGACGCCAGGTCCGCCTCATCGAGCCGATCAAGATCGACAAGCAGCGAGAAGACGCGGTAGCGGAAGCGATGGCCGAACGGTTTCATCCGTTGATGCATGATGTCGCCGACATAGAGTGCTGCCGCCGCATCCGGTGGCGGGCCGTTGGCCACCGTGTCCATGCCACGCTTTTCGCCGCGTCCTCTCATGCTGTTGCATCCGGTTGAGGTTCCCAGGTTCGGACCGTCCGCCAGGGGATGATGCCGCCCATCGCCTCCGCTGCCGCCAGGCCGGAAACGAGGCCATCCTCGTGAAATCCATATCCCGTCCAGGCGCCGGCGAAATGGCAATTGTTCTCTCCCTGAATGGCGGCAAGCGCCTGCTGCGCCTTCACCGCTTCGGTCGAAAATTGCGGATGCTCGTAGGCGAATTCCGCAAAAACCCTGCGGGGGTCCGGCTCACGATCCGGATTGAGCGTCACGAACAGCGGAAAATTGTCGTCGATGCCCTGCAGCCTGTTCATCCAGTAGGTGACGGCCACGCCTGCCTTTCCATCTACGCGGCTGGAACGCAGATAGTTCCACGAAGCCCAGACCTTGCGCCGCTGCGGCATAAGGGCTTCGTCGCGGTGCAGGACGACGCGGTTTGGCTGATAGGGGATGGCGGCAAGCAGTCTCCTTTCCCCGTCGGTAGCATCGACGAGCAGGCGGGCTGCCTGGTCGCTGTGGCAAGCCAAGATCACTTTGTCGAAGGCGTGTTCGCTGCCCGTATCGTCAATGATCGCGATGCCGCTCGCGGAGCGGCGCACGCTGCGCACGCCGCAGGAAAGCTTCATCCGTTCGCCGAGCGGCTGAAGCAGCCGGTCGAGATAGGTGCGGCTGCCGCCGGTCACCGTCCGCCACTGGTGCTGCCGGCGATAGATCAGCCGGTGGTTGTCGAAGAAATTGACGAAATGTTCGGCGGGAAACTGCAGCATGCGGGCGGACGGCGTCGACCAGATGGCCGCCGCCATCGGCAGGAGATAGTTGTTGGTGAAACCCGGCGAAAAGCCGCGCCAGTCGAGATAATCGCCGATCGAACGGGAGGCGAGATGGCCGGCCGCCCGGTCTTCGAGGCAGGTGCGGTTGAAGCGCAGGATCTCACGAATCATCCACAGGAACGACGGCCGCAGCAGATTGCGCTTCTGTGCGAAGATCGAAGACAGCCCGCCGCCGCACCATTCCAGTCTGCCGCGGTCGAGTGAGAGCGAAAAGCTCATGTCGCTTGCATGCGTGGCGATGCCGAGCTCGGCAAAGAGCGTCGTCAGATTTGGGTAATTCTGTTCGTTATAGACGATGAAGCCGGTATCGACCGCAATCCGAACCCCATCGTAATCGACGTCGACCGTCGCCGTGTGGCCGCCCGCCCGCGCTTGGCTCTCGTAGAGCGTAACGTCGTGTACCTGACACAGCGCCCAGGCCGCGGAGGCGCCCGAGATGCCGGAGCCGATGATGGCGATCTTCAGCCGGCGGGGAGCAGGACGCAAGTGCGCGTTCATGTGGCGTCCTTTGTGGCGTTGTAGGCGGCGAGCGCCCGGTTGCGCGCGCGCGTGTGGTCGACGATCGGTTTCGGATAGGTTTGGCCAAGCGTGATGCCTGCCTCGTCGAGCATGCTCTTTGGCGCTTCGAACGGCCGATGGATGTATTTTGCCCCGAGCTCTCGAAGCTCCGGCACATGAGCTCTGATATAGTCACCGTCCGGATCGAAGGTCTGGCCCTGCAGCACCGGATTGAAGATCCGGAAAAACGGTGAGGCATCGGCTCCTGAGCCAGCCACCCACTGCCAGCTTGCGGCGTTGTTGGCGGGATCGGCATCGACCAGCGTGTCGCGAAACCAGGCCTCGCCCCGGCGCCAGTCGACCATCAGATCCTTGATGAGGAATGAGGCGACGATCATGCGTACGCGATTGTGCATCCAGCCATGGTGCCAGAGCTGGCGCATGCCGGCATCGACGATCGGGTAGCCGGTCACCCCCCGGCGCCACGCGTTGAAATCGTCATCGTCGTTGCGCCATTCGAAGCCGTCGAATCGATTTTTCCAGTTTTCAGAGGCAAGCTGCGGGAAATGGAAAAGCAGGTGATAGGAAAATTCGCGCCAGGCGATCTCCTTGCGGAAATGCACGATATCGGCCGCCGGCACTTGGCTCGTAAGACCGCGTGTCGCATCCCAGATTCGGGCAGGGGAGATCTCGCCAAGTGCCAGATGCGGTGACAGCATCGATGTCGCTTGCTTCGCAGGATAGTCGCGGTTCTCTTTGTAGCCATCGAGCGCTTCCTCGACGAAGTCACGTAGGTTCTGCTGCGCACCTTCTTCGCCCGGCGTCCAGAGATCGCCAAAACCCTTCGCCCAGTTCGGCTTCGTCGGCAGCAGTCTCCAGCTCTCCGGCCTTTCGGATTTTAGAAGCTGCGATGCCAGCCTTAGTTTCGCAGGCGCGGCGAGCGGCCGCTCTGGTTCGCCGGCGGCCTCCAGCGCCCGCCAGAAAGGCGTGTAGACGCGATAGGGTGTGCCGGCGCCGGTCATCAGCCGGGAAGGTTCGTGCAGCAGCTGGCCGCCGAAGCTTCTCGCCTCGATCGCCTGCTTTTCCAGTTCGTGCTTGATTTGGATATCGATGGCGATTCCGGATGGATCGTAGCGGCGGTTCCAGAAGACGGCTTCGGCACCACTCTCCCTGATCAAAGCGCAGAGCACCTCGAGGGCCTCGCCGCTGGCAAGCACCAGTCCTCCCTGCTGCTTGCGCAACGACCTGTCGAGCGCTTCCAGCGAATGGTGCAGCCACCAGCTTTGCGCAGCGCCCAGTGGACCGGTGCCTGCCGTGGGCTCGTTTATATAGAGGGGGATGACCGGCCGGCCGGAGAGATCGGCTGCATTGAGAGCCTGGTTGTCGTCAAGGCGCAAGTCCTTGCGAAACCAGAGAATGGCCGGTTTTGCCGCGTCCTGTGCCAATAAAGCCGTTCCTGCTTGTGTTCTTTTCGACCTGCTACGAATGTACGGAACGGCCGGATCAAAAGTTTCATCCGCGAGAACAAGCTTTGCATCGCCGGCGCGACATGAAAAAGGCCGGCGTGAACCGGCCTTTTCTGTCAGCGGAGGGTGCCTGTTAGTTGTCGTACTCGCGGCAGGCGTCGCTGATCGATGCGCCGCTCTGACCGCCGCGGGTGTCGACGCCGGACATCTGTTGCGGCATGCCGGGGCATTCCATCGATTGCGGACGGCCGATGCTTTGTGTCGTCATCGGGTCAACCGCCATGCTGCGCACCGGATACATGCCGTTGTCACTGTTGGTGTAATCGGATGAATAGCTACCTGAACTCGGATCGGTCGAGCCGCCATTCGTCGGCCCGATCGGGTCGGGGTTCGACTGGCCAAAGGCAGACGATGCCATGCCGATCGCAAGCAGCGAAGCGGCAATAAGGGACTTGGTCATGAGGATATCCTCCTTTGATTTTCATCTTGGGTGGCCCTCGGGTAACCGCCCGCTGGAATCATTGTTCCGAAATTTGCCAAAAAACTTTTACGCGAACCTTGCATGGTTACGCATAAACCTTAACGGGCGAAGCCGCTGGATCGGCATCGCCGCCTGCCTTAATTGCTGGATAAACGCTGAAAACCGGCAGCATGAGGCCGCTATGTTCATTTCCTCTCGCGAGGCCGCAGATTTGGGCCTCCAGATTGCCCTTGCACTCGCCTTGACAGCAAGCGGCATGGCGATCGCGTCCTCTGCCGTGGGCCGCGAGAAGGACAGGATTTCTTCAATCGACGTCAGCCGCCCCTCGCTATGGACCGCCACTCCGATGCGCGTCGATCCAACCGCGCAAGCCGAGCTGCGCGCCGATACTCCGGTCGCGCGGGAGCTCGCCGCCAGCACCGATACCCTCTGCCACGACTCGATTGGTCTCCGACTCTCCTGCGGCTTACTGGCCACCCGCACGGCTTTCTAAGGCGGTTTTTGCCTTCTCAAGAGCGGCCGTCGTCTTTCCGCAAGCTTGCAAAATGCAATAATTTGCCGTTATCAATCGATAGCAACGACCGTCCGATATTCCTCCTTAAAAGGATCTACGTTTTGTCCCTGCCGATGCCCCGTGGCTTCGAGAAGCCTTATGCCGCCTTCCTGTTCGATATGGATGGCACCATTCTCAATTCGATCCAGGCGGCCGAGCGTGCATGGAGCGACTGGGCAAGGCGTCACGGGCTCGATGTCGCCACCTTTTTGCCGAAGATGCACGGATCGCGTGGCATTGACACGATCACCCGGCTGAACCTGCCCGGGGTGGACCCCGAACATGAATCCAGGCTGGTGACCGAAGCCGAAATCGCCGATGTCAGCGACGTCGTTGCCATTCCCGGTGCTGCGACATTCCTGAGTTCACTGCCTCCGGATCGCTGGGCGATCGTTACATCCTCGCCGTTGCGTCTTGCCCATCGGCGGCTGGAGGCGGCAGGCTTGCCGGTGCCGAAATTCATGGTGACGGCGGAGGATGTGAAGGTCGGTAAACCCGATCCGCAATGTTATATTCTGGGCGCCGAACGGCTCGGCGTCAGCACCCATGATTGCCTGGTGTTCGAGGATGTCGCAGCCGGCATCGTTGCCGGCGAGGCCGCCGGCGCCGATGTCATGGTCGTCACCGCTGCTCATCACCACAAGATAGAGACGCGGCATCCGACCCTCGCATCCTATGACGAGATTTCGGTGCGTATCTCAGCCGACCATAAGATGTTCATCGTCCCGAACGCGGCCTGATAGCAGCCGCGTCACGTTTCCTGCCGTTCACTCCGCGGCAGCGGCAAGACAGCGATCGATGATGCTGCCGATTTCGCTGCGGCAGGATCCGCAATTGGTACCAGCACTCGTTTCCTTGCCGACAGTCTCGACGCTGTGGCATCCGCCGTGCACGGCGGCAGCGATCTGGTTGACCCCGACGCTGAAGCAGGAGCAGACGGTGGCGCCCGGATCCGGCCTGCCGGCGCCGGGACGGCCTGCGACGAGTGCAAAGCGTTTCCTGAGGTCGCTATGCGAGGCGGAAAGCTGCGAGATCGCCCAGTTGCGGGCGACGGCGACCGGTTCGCGGGCGAGGAACAGCGCGGCGAGCAGGGTCTCGCCATCGAAGAAGGCCAGCCTGAGGTCGCCGGATTGCCGATCGGCATAACCCAGCGGCTCGATTTCATCGGGAATGGCGAAAACCGCGCGGCACCAGGCCGTCCAGTCGTCGACAGTGTTTCTGAAGGCAAGTTCCAGCCGCCAGCCGCCGTCGGCTTTCGCCAGCGCCCAATAGGCTGCCTCAGGTGTCGCCGGTTTTGTCGCCGAGACGGCGAAGCCATAATGGGTGGCGGGGAAGGGCCGAACGGCAACGGCAACGTTCTTCGACGCCGGCTGGCCGGAAAACGGATCGGTTATCGGCGCGACCACGGCGTCGATCCGCGCTTTCGCGGCGAACTGGTCGTTCCAGTGCATCGGCGCAAAGATGCCGCCGCGTGCCTGGCGATCGGTCACCAGCGCCCGGACGATCGCTTTGCCATGGGGGCTGTCGATCTCGACGAGGCCGGCGCTTGATATACCGGTCTCGATGGCGTCGCGCGGATGGATCTCGGCAAAGGGTTCGGCGATGTGGGCGGAAAGCCGCGCGCTCTTTCCTGTGCGCGTCATCGTGTGCCAGTGGTCGCGGACGCGCCCGGTGTTCAGCGTGAAGGGGAAATCGGCATTGGTGCGATCGGTTGCCGGCGGTTTCATCGCGATGAAGCGCGCCTTGCCGTCGGCATGGAAAAACCCGCCCTCGGCGAAGAAGCGGGTGATGCCGGGTGCGGTCCCTGGCGCCTGCGGCCATTGAAAGGGCGATAGTTCATCGTAGGCGCCGTCGCTTATGCCGGCACGAGCGCCGATGTCGAAATCGCGGCTGCCGTTATTTTCGAAGGCGGAGAGGGCGGCATGTTCGGCAAAGATTGCGGCCGGTGCATTAAAGTCGAAGGCGGCGGCAAATCCCATGCGGCGTCCGACCTCTGCAAGCTGCCACCAGTCGGCCTTGGCATCGCCTGATATGCCGAGAAACGGCCGTTGTCTGGAAATGCGCCGTTCGGAATTGGTAACGGTGCCGTCCTTTTCGCCCCAGCCGAGCGAGGGTAGAAGCACATCTGCGTGCCGGGTCGTATCCGTCTCTTTGAGGATGTCGGAGACGACCACGAAGGGACAGGCGGCGATCGCGCTTTCGACGCTGTCGGCATCCGGCATCGAGACGACGGGATTGGTGGCCATGATCCAGAGCGCCTTGATGCGCCCGTCGGCCACGGCGCGGAACATGTCGACCGCCTTCAGGCCCGGTTTTGCGGCGATGACCGGTGAATTCCAGAAGCGCTGCACGCGGTCCCGGTCTTGCGGATTTTCGATCGCCATATGGGCGGCAAGCATATTGGCGAGACCGCCGACCTCGCGCCCGCCCATCGCGTTCGGCTGGCCGGTCAGCGAGAACGGTCCCATGCCTGGGCGGCCGATGCGGCCGGTCGCCAGATGGCAGTTGATAATCGCATTGACCTTGTCGGTGCCGGAGGAGGATTGGTTGACGCCCTGGCTATAGCAGGTCACGACTTTCGGCGTGGTCTCGAACAGGCGGAAGAATTCCCGGATCTGCATGGCCGGCAGGCCGGTCCGCTCCAGGAGATCGTTGATATCAAGCGCCGCGGCAGCCGCAAAGGCGTCGGCGAAATCTTCCGTGTGGGAAGCGATATAATTTTGGTCGATTGCCGGGCTTGTCGCGAGATGGGCAAGCAGTCCCATGAACAGCGCGACGTCGCCGTCCGGGCGGATTGCCAGATGCAGGTCGGCGATATCGCATGTCATCGTCCGGCGCGGATCGATGACGACGATGCGCATGTTTGGCCGCGCCACCTTTGCGGCGGCAAGCCGCTGGTAGATGACGGGATGACACCAGGCGAGGTTGGAGCCGGTGAGCACCACCAGATCGGCGAGTTCGATATCCTCGTAGGTTCCGGGCACCGTGTCGGCGCCGAAGGCGCGGCGATGCCCCGCCACCGAGGAGGACATGCAGAGCCTTGAATTGGTATCGATATTGCCGGAGCCGATGAAACCCTTCATCAGCTTGTTGGCGACGTAATAGTCCTCGGTCAGCAACTGGCCCGAGACA
Organism: Rhizobium sp. NZLR1; assembly: GCF_017357385.1. NCBI lineage: Bacteria > Pseudomonadati > Pseudomonadota > Alphaproteobacteria > Hyphomicrobiales > Rhizobiaceae > Rhizobium > Rhizobium sp. NZLR1. The sequence continues at coordinate 1,923,437 of NZ_CP071632.1, forward strand.
TAGAAGGCAACGGAGTCAGGCCCGTGTTCGGCGATCGTTTCGGAAAAACGCCGGGCGACCAGATCCAGCGCCTCGTCCCAACCGCTGCGCTCGCCTGCGATTTCGGGGTAGAGAAGCCGGCCATCGAGATCGATGGTTTCGGCAAGTGCCGACCCCTTCGAGCACAGCCGGCCGAAATTCGACGGGTGCTCGGGATCGCCCTTGACGCTGACTGAGCCTGCCTCGTCGACGGTGGCGAGAACGCCGCAGCCGACGCCGCAATAGGGACAGGTGGTCTTGACCTCGGCTACCATCTATTCCGCCGCCATCATCAGGCTTTCCAGGGCAATGAACAGCCTGCCGTCTTCGTTCAGCACCTGTATCGTCCGGACCTCGCCCTGGTCGGCACCGAGAGCCTTGCCGGTTTCCAGCGAGATCACCCAGTTGTGCAGCGGGCAGGTGACGGCTTTGCCGTGAACGATGCCCTGAGACAGCGGCCCGCCCTTGTGTGGGCAATGATCCTCGATGGCGAAGACCTCGTTTTCGGCGGTGCGGAAGACGGCGATTTTGCCCTGCGGTGTCTTTACGCAACGCGCCCCACGTAGCGGGATGTCGGAGATGTCGCCTATTGCGATCCAGTTCATGTCCATCTCCTTACTCTGCAGCCTGCGGATAGCCGATCGTCGCCATCGGCTTGAACTCATGCTTGTCCTTGCCGGAAACACGCTCCGACCACGGGTCGACCTGGGCAAATTTTTGGCTGAAGACGAAGCGCTCGTAATAGGCTTTGCGCTTTTCGGCATCGCCCATGATCTGCCGGCGGATTTCTTCGAGGCCAACACGCTTGGCCCACTTGTAAATGCGCTCGAGATAACGGGCCTGCTCGCGGTACATTTGCGTCAGTGCCACGATATGCTCCAGCGCCTCGTCCTCGGTCCGCACGAGCCCAAGGACCTCCGTACCCTTGATGTCGAGACCGGCGGCACCGGCGAAATGGATCTCGAAACCGGAATCGACGCAGATCACGCCGATATCCTTGCAGGTTGCCTCGGCGCAGTTGCGCGGGCAGCCGGACACGGCCAATTTCAGCTTGGCCGGCGTCCAGGAGCCCCACATGAATTTCTCGATGCGGATGCCGAGACCGGTGGAATCCTGGGTGCCGAAGCGACACCAGTCGGAGCCGACGCAGGTCTTCACTGTGCGCAGACCCTTGGCATAGGCCTGGCCGGAAACGAAACCGGCCTTGCCGAGGTCGGCCCAGACGGCGGGCAGGTCTTCCTTCTCGATACCGAGCAGGTCGATCCGCTGGCCGCCCGTCACCTTCACCATGGGGATCTCGAATTTGTCGACGACATCGGCGATGGCGCGCAGCTCGTTCGAATTGGTGACGCCACCCCACATCCGCGGAACGACGGAGTAGGTGCCGTCCTTCTGGATGTTGGCATGGACGCGCTCATTGATGAAACGCGACTGGTAGTCGTCGGCATATTGGTCCGGCCAGTCGCTGACCAGGTAATAGTTGAGTGCCGGCCGACATTTGGCGCAGCCGCAGGAGGTCTTCCATTCCAATTCCTGCATGACGGCGGGGATGCTCTTCAGCCCTTTCGCCTTGATCAGGCGGCGGACGTCGTCATGGCCGAGTTCGGTGCAGGTGCACATCGGCTGCACGGCAGCCGGGTTGTAGCTGTCGCCGAGCGTCAGCGCCATGAGTTGTTCGACGAGGCCAGTACAGGAGCCGCACGAGGCGGATGCCTTCGTGTGGGCCCGCACGTCGTCGAGCGACGTCAGCCCTTTGCCTGAAATCGTCGAGGTGATCTTTCCCTTACATACGCCGTTGCAGCCACAGATCTCCGCGTCATCCGGCAAGGCTGCAACGGCCGCCATAGGGTCCAGCGGCGACCCTCCCTGATAGGCCTGTCCGAAGATCAGCGTCTCGCGCATCTCCGAAATATCAGTCGCTTTTTTCTTCAGGTCGTTGAACCAGGCGCCGTCAGCGGTCTCGCCGTAAAGCACGGTGCCGATGATCTTGTTGTCCTTCAGCACCAGGCGCTTGTAGACGCCGGCGCTGGCATCGCGCAGCACAATTTCCTGGCGGTCGTCGCCGTCGGCGAAGTCGCCAAGGGAATAGAGTTCGATGCCGGTGACCTTGAGCTTGGTCGGTGTATCCGCATGCACGAAAGCCGGCGAGCGATCGCCCGAGAGATGTGCTGCGGCAATCCGAGCCATTTCATAGAGCGGCGCAACAAGGCCGTAGACCATGCCGCCCACCTCGGCACATTCGCCAAGCGCAAGAATATTGCCATCCGAGGTCTGCATGCCGGCATCGACGACGATGCCGCGATTGACCGCAAGGCCGGCGTCCTTCGCCAGGCCCACACTCGGACGAATGCCGACGGCCATTACCACCAGCGTTGCCGGGATGATGCGGCCGTCGTCAAGCTCGATACCCTCGACCCTGCCGTTGCCGACGATCGCCTTGGTATTGGCCTTGCAGATGACCTTGATGCCACGTTCTTCGACCGCCTTCTGCAGCAGATAGCCGGCGGCGGGGTCGAGCTGGCGCTCCATCAGCGTCGGCATGACGTGCAGCACGGTGACGTCCATGCCTCGCTGGGCAAGACCGGCCGCCGCTTCGAGGCCAAGCAGACCGCCGCCGATGACAACAGCCTTTTCGCGCGACTGAGCGGCAAGCAGCATCGCCTGCACGTCGTCCAGATCGCGATAGGTGATGACGCCCGGCAGATCCTTGCCGGGGACCGGGATGATGAAGGGCACCGAACCGGTTGCGATCACCAGCTTGTCATAGCTTTCGGTGACGCCGTGGTCGGAGGTGACGGTCTTGGCGACGCGATCGATGTTGACGATCTTGTGGCCCTTGTAGAGCATGATGCCGTGCTTGATGTACCAGCCGTCACCGTGAATGATGATCTGCTCGTAGTCCTTCTCCCCGGAGAGAACCGGCGACAGCATGATGCGGTCGTAATTGACGCGCGGCTCGGCATTGAAGATCGTAACTTCATAGCGTCCGGGCGCCTGTTCGAAGAGGTGCTCCAACATGCGCCCGGGCGCCATGCCATTGCCGATGATGACAAGTTTTTCGGTCATATTTCCAAGTCCTTAGATCAGGTTGCAGCCACGGGCGCGGAGTGCCCTTGGCGCGACAGTTGCTTTACGGACAGGTGCATCCAGATGAGAGAAGCGACGACGATTGCAAAGAGCAGCAGGAAACAGCTGGACCATAGGCCGGTCATGTCCTTGAGCAGGCCGAAGGCGATCGGCAAGATGAAGCCGCCAAGGCCGCCCATCATCCCGACGATGCCACCGACGGCGCCGACGCTTTCGGGATAGTAGGCGGGAATGTGCTTGTAGACGGCGGCCTTGCCGAGGCTCATGAAGAAGCCGAGCACGAAGATGACGACGATGAAAATGGCAGGCGTAATCGTAGCGGCCGGCAGGGACAGAATGAGGGTGGCCACGGCCGATACGGCCAGCATCGTATACATGACGCTGCGTGCGCCCTTTTTGTCCGACAACACGCCGCCGAAGGCGCGGAAGATGCTGCCCGGGATCGAGTAGCAGGCCGCAACCATCCCGGCCGTTTCCAGGTTGAAGCCGTAGACGCCGACCAGATAGCGCGGCAGCCACAGCGACAGGGCAACGAAGCCTCCGAAGGCGAAGAAATAGTAGAGCGAGAAACGCCAGACCTGAACGTTCTGCAGCGGCGCGAATTCCTGAGCCAGGCTCTTGGAGGCGACGCCGCGCTCGCGGCGAAGACGGAAGGCCGGGTCATCGGTGGTGGTGAACCAGAAGACGATTGCCATCAGCGCCAGACAGACGGCCCAGATCTCCGCAACCGCCTGCCAGCCCCATGCCAGCAGGACGAAGGGGGCGGCGAATTTGGTCACGGCCGCGCCGACATTGCCGGCGCCGAAGATGCCGAGCGCCGTTCCCTGCTTTTCCGCCGGGAAGAAGGGCGAGACATAGGCGACACCGACCGCGAAGGAGCCGCCGGCAAGCCCGACTCCGAGACCGGCAATCAGCATCTGCGAATAGGTCTGGGCGTAGGAGAGCAGGAATGTCGCCAATGCGGCGGCCAGCATGGTGATCGTGTAAACGAGACGGCCGCCGTAACGCCCTGTCCAGATGCCGAGGACGATGCGCACCAGCGAGCCGGTGAGGACCGGGGTGCCGACCAGTAATCCGAACTCCGCCTCGTTCAGGCCGAGATCCTGCTTGATGCGGATGCCGATGATCGCAAAGATCGTCCAGACGGCGAAACAGAGGGTGAAGGCGGCTGTGGAGATCCACAATGCTTTGGCTGGTTCGCCGGCGGACATAGGCTCTGCTTTCTCGATGACGGACATGGCTTCTCCGTGGCCCGACGAGGTCGTGCCGATCCATTGTTGGGGGTTAAAACAAAAAAGCCGCTGGCCAGGCCGCGCATACACGAGGTGCGCGAAGTATCCTGATCAGCGGCTTTGCTGGTGGCGCCCGTCGTTGGACGCCGAATTCATGTCAGTAGGACCTACGTCTTCAATCTGAAGAGCAATGTCTCTGTTTTGCGCGAGCGCCTAATGCGCGCTCATTGTGCTGATCGTCGTTGATCTGCGCGCTAATAACCCTGCAAGCTGTGTGCCAGATTGGTGTTTTCATATCAAGGCACTGAATAAAAACAGTATTTTTAAAAGTCTGTCGTCTGCTCGTTTTTGGGGCTACTAAAAATCGTGCAAATTTTTTGTGCGTTGCGGTGGGGCGGACGGAGATCATTGCTGGCGTTTTGTGCAGGCCGGCCTGTCGATCAGGTCTCATCGCTGTGGGAAGCGAAGGGCAGGGTGCTCCGAACGGCGAAGCCCGCAACATAGTCCGGCAATCGCGTCGGATCGAAGACGTGGTCGTCCATGAAGCGGTCGCCTTCGTCATTGCCTTCGATGCGGATATCGGCGTCATCGGGTGCGTTGTCGTCGCCGAGGGCTCTGCGATAAAGATCGGGGCGATAGGCGGATGCGGCGGCCCTTGCGCTGTTGAGGCTGGCCTCGGCCTGTCCCCAGCGGATCATTTGGCTGTAGATCCATAGAGCATGGCTTGGCCGGGGATAGTTGGCGAAGCCGGAATGGAACATGAAATAGTCGGCAATGACGCGGCGGTTGCCCTTTGCATCGAGGCTGAATTCGCCGGCGAGAACACGGCGAATGATCTCGACGGGGGCGGCGATATAGCGGGAATCGGCAAGTGCTGCCGCCAGCGTGTCGTGATTGTCCGGCCGGTCGCACCAGCGGGCTGCGGCGTCGAGCGCCACGATCAGCCGGGAAACGGTTTCCGGATGGCTTTCCGCCCAGTCCGGCCGCATGCCGATCACCTTTTCCGGAGCCGATGGCCAGATATCCTGTTTGGCGGCAACGATGCTGCCGAGGCCGCGCTCCGAGGCGACCATATTCCACGGCGCGCCGACGCAGAAACCGTCGATCGCGCCGGCTGCAAGCGCGTCCGAAGTCAGTGGCGGCGGCACGACGACGAGCTTGACGTCCCTGTCGGGATCGATGCCGCCAGCCGCCAGCCAGTAGCGGAATTCGTAATTATGGGAGGAAAAGGGATAAGTGACCCCGAAGGTCGGTAGCGGCTCGCCGCGCATCTTCATCGCCGCCAGTGTCTTCGCCAAAGCTTGCGCATTGTCGAGCGCATTTGCCGTTTCCGGCAATCCCGCGTCATTTCGCATCCTGTCGAAAAGTCGCGCCGACAGCGTGATCGCGTTGCCGCCGCGTCCCAGAGAAAACGGCGTGATTGTCGGCGAGGGATTGGAGCCGAGACCCAGCATGGAGGCGACTGGCATCGGCGACAGCATGTGGGCGATATCGAACTGGCGGAATGCCAGGCGGTCGCGGACAGTCGCCCAGGAGACGTCCTTGACGAGATCGAGCGTCAGGCCTTCCTTTTGCGCAAAGCCGAATTCTGCCGCCGCAATCAGCACCGATGCGTCGACGAGCGGAATGAAGCCGGCCCGCAGCACTTTCGGCCCTTCGTTGTTCACGCGCACGGGCGAGGGCAGCCCGCCGCTAAAATTCGTCGCCTTCGTCATCATATCCACTCCGGTTCCTCCGGAAATTCACGAACGTCGGCCATTACATCAACAGCCCTGCGGCGGTGACGACGCTCTGGGCGATTTCCGACATCTTCTTCTTTTCGTTCATCGCTGTCTGGCGCAACAGGGCGAACGCCTCTTCTTCGGACAGTCCGCGCATTTTCATCAATATGCCCTTGGCGCGCTCGATGAGCTTGCGTTCCTCCAGCGCTGAGCGGGCATCGGCAAGCTCGCGCCGCAGCCGGCTGAAGGCATTGAAGCGGCTGACGGCCATGTCGAGGATCGGCTTGACACGTTCCTTCTTCAATCCGTCGACGATATAGGCCGAGACGCCGGCATCGACCGCAGCTTCGATCGAGGCCGTGTCGGAGCGATCGACGAACATGGCGATTGGCCGGCTGACCGTGCGCGTCAGCTGGAACAGATGCTCCATCATGTCGCGGTTGGGATTTTCGATATCGATGATGATTACGTCGGGCGTCAGTGTTTCGATGATTCGCGCGATGCCGTTGACCTCATGCACCACGGTGACGCGCGCATGCCCTGCCTCGCGCAGCCCTTCTTCGATGATGGAGGCGCGTATGGCATTTTCGTCGATCACCAGAATTGTCAGATCGAGATGCGTCATTATTCATTGATGACGCACTGCAGCAATTTTGGCAAGGTGTCGCCTGAAAAACGTGCATCAACGCAAATGCCTAAAAAACAATCAAATGCTGCACTTTTGGGCTTCTCCATTCAACAGACCGATGTCGATAGCCCGATTTTTCTGGCCCGTTGCCGCTTGAGGAAGCGCTCCGTTTCGGCGAAAAGGCGTGACGCTCTCGACCGCGATCTTTTTGAGGATCAGGAGTGCCAGATCCTCTGGGCAGAAGGTAGGTTTATTGGCCACCAGTGAAGTTCGTCCGATCGAACGGGTCGGGGACGATGGGCTTGCGGCGCGGGCGCTGCGGGCTGTTGAAGCGATCCTCGGCATTGCCGCGGCATCCGTTCTCGCCGTGTTGCTGTTCATGGTGCTCGTCACGGTCTGCCTGCGTTATTTCCTCGGCACCGGCTTCATCGGTGCCGAGGACCTCGGAGTCTGGCTGCATGTGGCACTGATCGCACTCGGCGCGCCGCTCAGCCTCAACAGCGCGCTTGCCATGCGCCTCGACGTTTTCGTCAGGATGCTGCCGGAAAGCCTGCAGAAGGTCACGCGGATCGGCGCCGATATCTTCACCGTGCTTTCCGCCTTGATCCTGAGTTTCGGCGGCAACCAGATCATGACGATGCTCGGCGGTATCTCGCCGACGCTCGGTCTGCCGGAATGGATCCGCTTCGGCTTCCTCGGCGCCGGCGGCGCGCTGATCCTCGTCGTATTGCTTCTGCAGCGTATCGCCGACGGCAAGGTCCTGCCGGTAACGCTTTCGCTTGCGCTGGGCGTCGCGCTCTATGCCGGCATCCCGCATATCTCAATTGATCTCGACTGGCCGCCAAGCATTTTCCTCGGGTTGATCGCGGCGATCGGTCTCGTGCTCGCCGCGCCGCTGCCGCACGCCTTTCTCGCCGCGGCCTATGTCGCCATCGCCTTCGGCAGCAGCCTGCCGGAAGCGGCGATCGTTTCCTCGACCGTCACCGGCATATCGAAATTCCTGCTGCTCGCCATTCCCTTCTTCCTGCTAGTCGGCGGCCTGCTGACGGCTTCGGGCGTCGCCAATCAGCTCGTCCGCTTTGCTGCCGCCATGGTTGGTCATCGCCGGGCCGGACTGGCGCAGACGACGCTTTTGACCAGTGTTCTCTTTTCCGGCGCTTCCGGCTCCTCGGTCGCAAATGCCGCTTTCGGCGCGTCGACCTTCCAGCCCGAACTGGTCAAGCACGGCTATCGACCGGCGCAGGCGGCGGCGATCATCGCCTCGACATCGGTTCTCGACAACATCATCCCGCCGTCGATCGCATTTCTCATCCTTGCCTCGGCGACCAATCTTTCCGTCGGCGCACTGCTCGTCGGCGGCTTTTTTGCCGGCTGCCTGATGGCCATATGCCTGGCGGTTGCCATTCACCTGACGGTCACCGAACAGGTGCCGTTGCCGCGCGCGACCGCGAGACAGCGCTGGCAATCGGCGGTCCAGGCGATCCCCGCCTTCGGCCTCGGCGTCATAGTCGTCGTCGGCATCCGTATCGGCATCGTCACGACCACGGAGGCAGCAGCACTCGCCGCCTTTTACACGCTGCTGCTCGGCATCGGTGCGCGCCTCGGTTTCCTCTCGCTCTATGTTGCCTTTCGTCAGGCGGCGGTCGAGGCAGCGGCGATCGGTCTCCTGATCGGCACGGCCGGCCCCTTCGCCTTCCTGTTGGCGGTCGATGACGTGTCCTCGCTGATCTCGCATCTGACGACGGCGCTCGGCGGCAGCGCGCTTGCCGTCATTCTTTTGTCGAACGTCATTTTGCTGGTCGTCGGTCTCGTTCTCGACATCGGTGCCGCGATCCTGCTCTTCGGCCCGATCCTGCTGCCGGCAGCGGTTGCCGCCGGCATCGATCCCATCCAGTTCGGCGTGATCATCGTGGTCAACCTGATGATCCACGGACTGACGCCGCCGCTCGGCATGCTGATCTTCGTCGTCAGCGGCGTCACCCGCATTCCCGCCTCAGAGCTCTTCCGGGCCGTCGTTCCTTATCTGCTCGCCCTTCTGGTCTCGCTCGCAATCCTTTGCGCCTGGGCCATCATCGTCTAACGAACAGGACAACCCCATGGACAATCTCAACCGACGCCATTTCCTGAAGACCGCAGCGCTCGCCGGAACGGCGCTCGCGGCGCCCGCTTTCGTCCGCACGGCCGCCGCCCGCACGACGACGATCACGATTGCCTCGCTGCTTAACGACGACAAGCCGGAAACGAAGATCTGGGTGAAGATCGGCGAACTGGTCGAAGCCAAGCTTCCCGGCCAGTTCAAGTTCAATATCGTCAGGAACGGCGCGCTCGGCGGCGAGAAGGAAGTGGCCGAGGGCGTGCGCCTCGGCTCGATCCAGGCCAGCCTCTCGACGGTCTCGTCGCTCTCCGGCTGGGCGCCGGAATTGCAGATCCTCGATCTGCCCTTCCTCTTCCGCGATGCCGACCATGTGCGCAGGACCGTCAGCGGCGATGTCGGTGCCGATCTCAAGCAGAGGCTGCAGGCGCAGAATTTCGTCGTCGGCGATTTCATCAATTATGGCGCCCGCCATCTCCTGACCAAGGAACCGGTGACGCGGCCCGAGCAACTCAAGGGCAAGCGCATCCGCGTCATCCAGAGCCCGCTGCACACCAAGCTCTGGAGCGCGTTCGGCACGACACCGATCGGCATTCCGATCACCGAGACCTACAATGCGCTCGCAACCGGCGTCGCCGACGCGATGGACCTGACCAAATCGGCCTATTCCGGCTTCAAGCTTTATGAGGTCGTGCCTGATATGACCGAGACTGGCCACATCTGGGCATCCGGCGTCATCTATTATTCCTCGACCTTCTGGGCTGGCCTCAATGACGAGCAGAAGGCGGTGTTCCAGCAGGCTTCCAGCGAAGGCGCCACCTATTTCAACCAGCTGATCGTCGACGACGAGGTGAAGTCCGTCGAGACGGCGCTTGGCCATGGCGGCAAGCTCTTGAAGCCGGAAGCCTTCGATGAATGGCAGAAGGGCGCGCAGGGCGTCTGGGCCGATTTCGCGCCTATTGTCGGCGGCATCGACAGGATCAAAACCGTGCAGGCGGCTTGAATGAGGGCAGGGCGGACCCCTGATGTTTCAGATAAGGCCGATTGAAATATCGGCCCTGTCATCGCTCGGATGCATCGGAAAAATAATGCCGCCGTAGGCCTGAAATCGAAAGAGCATGCCTTCGGTGATCGTGGTATATGACGTACTTAAAATCCTGGAATGGGAAGTTTTTATCTTCGGCCGGTGCGATCCTGTTGACCGCAATCTCGTGACCGCTTCCGGCGGACGGATCCCATGGCCTCGATTTGAGATGATCAAGATTTAACACAAGGCTTTGGAGGGCCGACCATGAGCTTACGCATCAACGATATTGCTCCCGATTTTACCGCCGACACCACACAGGGACCGGTCAGCTTCCATGATTGGATCGGCAGTGGCTGGGCCGTCCTGTTCTCGCATCCGAAGAATTTCACGCCTGTCTGCACGACCGAGCTCGGCGCCATGGCCGGCCTGGCCGGGGACTTTTCCAAGCGTGGTGTCAAGATCATCGGCATCTCCGTCGATCCTGTGGAAAGCCATGCCAAGTGGAAGAACGACATCAGGACCGCCACCGGCTTCGACGTCGATTATCCGCTGATCGGCGATAAGGACCTCAAGGTCGCCAAGCTCTACGACATGCTGCCGGCCGGCGCCGGCGAGAGCTCGGAAGGCCGCACGCCCGCCGACAACGCAACGGTGCGTTCGGTCTTCATCATCGGTCCCGATAAGAAGATCAAGCTGATCCTCACCTATCCGATGACGACGGGGCGGAATTTCAACGAGATCCTGCGCGCCATCGATTCCATCCAGCTGACGGCCAAGCACCAGGTGGCGACACCGGCGAACTGGAACCAGGGCGAGGACGTCATCATCACCGCAGCGGTTTCCAACGAAGACGCAATCACGCGTTTTGGCTCCTTCGATACGGTTCTGCCGTATCTCCGGAAGACCAAGCAACCGACGGCCTGACCGCTGTATTCAAAGCTTTCCTGAAGCCGCCGCGGCCATCTGGCGCGGCGGCTTTTTCGTGCGGGCATTGCGGAAATGGCAAGCTTCGCGCCTTGATCGATGCTATCTAGGATCACCGTCGCGATGGAAGTCGAACCTGCTGAGATCCGATGATAGGGCGAAAGCGTCAGTCCGGCATTGGGAGGAGAACGGCGAAGGCCATGCTTTCGCTCTGCCTTCTGTTTTCCGCCGCAGCCAGTGGAAAAGCCCAGCCGGAAGAAAGCGCTGCCGAGCCGGCCTGTCTCTACTCCGGGCCTTCGGCGTCGGGATCGGGCGAGACACTCTGCATCCGTAAGGACAATTTCAATCGCGACCTTTGCGTCGCGATCGAGCATTTCGCCAGCGCCAATCAATTGCCGCCGGATTATTTCGCCCGTCTCATCTGGCGCGAAAGCACCTTTCGCCCCGATGCCGTGAGCTTTAAGGGAGCGCAGGGGATTGCGCAGTTCATGCCCGGAACGGCGAAACTGCGCGGCCTTGAGGACAGCTACCAGGTGCTGGAAGCCCTGCGGAAATCGGCGCAGTATCTCGATGAATTGCGCAATCGTTTCGGCAATCTCGGCCTTGCCGCCGCTGCCTACAATGCCGGCGAAAACGGCCTTTCTTCTTACCTCGCGTCAGGAAGATTACCTTACGAGACGCGCGGCTACGTCATGGCGATCACCGCTCATACGGTGGAGGAGTGGAAGGACAATCCGCCGGAAGATGCGGCCGCCCCGCTCGACAAGGACAGGCCCTTTCTCGAGGGTTGCGTGGCGCTTGCCGAACGCCGGATATTGAAGGACACGCCTTGGCGTCCGGAGGGCGATTGGGCGCCCTGGGGCGTCCAGCTTGCCGCGAACGCGGATGTCGCGGTGGCCCGGCGTATGTTTCTCGATTCGGTGCAGGATCTGCCTGCGCCGCTCAATGCGGAGCAACCGCTGATCCTGCGACAGCGTGATCGCAGCTTCGGCTTTCGCCCGCGTTATGCTGCCCGCATCGGCCGGCAGACGCGCCCGGAAGCCAACAACCTCTGCAACCAGATCCGCAGTCACGGCGGCACCTGCCTTGTTTTCAAGAATCGATAGCGGGGCCGCTTTCCCATCTTGGCGAAAACTCCGCTTGCGGGATCGCGGCACGGCGCAGCATAGTCGGCGCGGATCATGCAAAGGGAGGAACGACAATGCGGGTTTTGGTCATCGGGGCAACGGGCCATGTCGGAACCTATCTCGTTCCTCGTCTGGTTGAGGCGGGGCACGACGTCGTCACGATCAGCCGCGGCGCCGCCAAGCCCTACACGGAAAACCGCGCCTGGGCTGCCGTCGATCAGCGTCGGATGGATCGGGCAGCGATGGAACGGACCGGTGAATTCGGCACGGCCGTGCGTGAGTTGAAAGCCGACACCGTCATCGACATGATCTGCTTCACGCTGGAGAGCGCGGAGCATCTGGTGACGGCACTATCGGGGCATGTCGGTCATTTCCTGCATACCGGCACGATCTGGACACACGGCCACGCCAGTGCCGTGCCGACACTGGAAGAGGCGCCGAAGTCTCCTTTCGGTGACTATGGCATCCAGAAGGCGGCGATCGAAACCTATCTGCTGCAGCAGGCAAGGCTTCACGGCTTTCCGGCAACCATCATCCATCCCGGCCATATTGTCGGTCCCGGATGGGCGCCGCTCAATCCTGCCGGTAATTTCAACCTGCAGGTCTTTTCAACCCTTGCTCGGGGAGAGACCCTGGCGCTGCCCCATTTCGGCCTGGAGACTGTCCATCACGTCCATGCCGATGACGTGGCGGCGATGTTCATGGGTGCGATCGCCAACAGGAATGCGTCGATCGGGGAAAGTTTCCACGCGGTTTCGGAGCAGGCGCTGACGCTTCGCGGTTATGCCGAAGCCATGTCGCGGTGGTTCGGGCAGGAGCCGAAGCTCACCTTCGCCCCATTCAATGCCTGGGCCAAAAGCCAGACGGCCGAAGATGCGAAGGCGACGTGGGAGCATATTGCCCGAAGCCCGAATTGCTCGATCGCCAAAGCCCGGCGCCTGCTCGGTTACACCCCCAGGTACACGTCCCAGCAGGCGGTGCAGGAGGCGGTGGGATGGCTGGTCGGGCAGGGGCGGATCAAAACCTGATCCACCATCGCTGCCATTGGCCGGCTTTCAGCGGATCAGGATAGCCCTGAAATCATTGACGTTGGTTCCGGTCGGGCCGGTTTCGAAGAGGTCGCTGGTGGCCGCAAAGCCGGAATAGCTGTCATTGCCGTCGAGCAGCCGGCGCGGATCGAGCCCGGCGGCACGAAGGCGCTTGACGGTGCCACCATCGGCAAAGGCGCCGGCATTATCCTCCGAGCCATCGATCCCGTCCGTGTCGGCGGCAAGGACATGGATACCCTCCTGTCCGTCGATATCAAGCGCCATGGCGAGCGCGAATTCGCCGTTGCGTCCGCCTTTGCCGCCCTTGGCTCGGAGCGTCACCGTCGTCTCGCCGCCGGAAAGGATGACGACCGGCTTCGAAAACGGCCTGTTCCGGCCCAGCACCTCGCGGGCGATGGCCGCATGCACCCGCGCCACGTCGCGCGATTCTCCCTCGATCGCATCCGAAAGGATGGCGGGCTCGATCCCCTGCGACTTCGCCAGGGCCGCAGCGGCCTCCAGCGACACGCCGGCAGAGGCGATGATATGATGCTCGTGCCGTAGGAAGACCGGATCGTCCGGCCGCGGTGCATCGGCCTTCGGCAAGTTCAGATGGTCGAGCGCCGCCTGCGGCAGCTGCAATCCATATTGCCTGATGATCTCCAGCGCATCGTGCCGCGTCGAACCGTCAGGCACGGTCGGCCCGGAGGCGACATGCGCCGGGTTGTCGCCGGGAATGTCGGAGACGATCAGGCTGACGACCCTTGCTTTGGTTGCTGCCGCAAGTCTCCCGCCTTTGATGGTCGAGAGATGTTTGCGCACGACATTCATCGCCGAGATCGGCGCGCCTGAGGCAAGCAGCATTTCGTTGAGGGCAATCTCGTCTTCGAGGGCCAGCCCCTCCGGCGGGGCGGGCAGCAGGGCCGAGCCGCCGCCGCAGATCAGCGCGATCACCAGATCGTCTTCCGTCAGTCCGTTCACCGTCTCCATCAGCCGCCTTGCCGCGGCAAGGCCTGCCGCATCGGGCACCGGATGGGCAGCCTCGATGATGTCGATATCGATTGTCTCGCAGCCGTAACCGTAGCGGGTGACCACCAGACCCTCGAGCGGTCTATCCCAGACGCTTTCAAGCGCCCGCGCCATCTGCGCAGCACCCTTGCCGGCGCCGATTACCACGGTCTTTCCCTTCGGCCGATCCGGCAGGTTTGCCTTGATGCCGGTTATCGGATCGGCGGCGCGAACCGCCGCGTCGAACAGGCTTTTCAGGAAATTGCGGGGAACGGTCATCGTCATCAGTGGTCTCTGTGCCTGGAGTGTCGATCGTGACACGGACTGTCGGCGCATCGGCGTGCCGGCGTCAAGGTCGAAGGCGAGGCTGACTGACGGCCGTGGGCTGCAAATTCTGCTTCGTCAAAAGGAACCGATACGAACGATAGAAAGCATTAACCATAGTCCCGTAGACAACGAATAGGATCAAAGGAACCTGTGTTCAATGGCTACTGAAATGACCTGCCGCCCCGCCGCCCGTAGTGAAGGCAGGGTTATTGCTTTTCCCTCTGCAACCGGAACCGCCAATATCGAGCGCTGCGCCCGTGAACTCGGCCGCCGACACGGCGCAGAGGCAATAGAATTCTGGAGGGCCGAATGCCGCAGGCTCGCCGATCAGCTTCTGGCAGCCGGGATGCCGGAGAGCGACGTTGGTCAGCGGGTGCTGCAGTTTCAGCAGGATGTCCAGATCGAACTCGTCCTCAGCCATCAAAACGGGCCACTGCCCAAGTCCCAAAACTGATAGCGCAATCTCGCCGGCTTCCGACGGTCATCCTGGCATGACGGCATAGCAGCCAGGGCTGCTCTCGGTCTGTCGCTTTACCGCAGCAGGCCGGCGGATCGAAGGGCGTCTTCAATGACCTTCTGAATGCCGCCACGGTCGCTCTCCGCGGCGAATGGAGCCGTGGCGTTTTCCGGTTGCGCAGCAGAGGATTTGGCGACGAGTCGCTTTTCAAACGAGGGAACCAGACCCCAGGATCTGGCAATTTCCACCGTCGAGGAAATTCCGACGTCAAGCATGAAGGGGCCGCTTGCCCCGTAGCCGGTGCCGACATCGAGCGGAGTGCCGTGATCCATCCCGGCAATCGTATAAAGCTCAATCACCTCGACCCCATGAGCATCGGTCCACACCCTTCGCTGATGTCGCCCGATATCCTCGACGCGTGACGGCGATGCGTCGACGCTGTGGATATTTCTCCATTGCTCCACGATCGCATTCGCATTGGCTGGCACGACGGTTCTGTCGGCGGTTCCCTGCCAGAGTGATAATGTCGGCCAGGGACCTTTGTGCCCTGAAGCGCTTCTCAACCGCAATTCAAGTTCTTCTGCCGTCGGACCGCCGTGGCCGCGCATTCGGTCGAATGCCTCGGGAATGGTCGCGGCGCTTGCATAGGGCAGGCCCGCAATGATCGCGCCGCCGGCAAAAACCTCCGGATAGGTGGCAAGCATGGCGGCGGCCATGGCGCCACCGGCCGAAAGCCCCGTCACGAACACGCGCCGGCTGTCGATACCGTGTTCGGCAACGAGTTTTGCGATCATCTGGCGAATGGAAGAGACCTCGCCGTGATCGCGTCTTGTGTCCTCCGGGTTAAACCAGTTGAAGCAGAGGTTTGGATTGTTTGCCCGTCGCTGCTCGGGAAACAGTAGCGCGAAGCCATAGTCCTCGGCCAATCGCGACCACCCCGACCCGATATCATAGCCGGCGGCAGTCTGGATGCAGCCGTGCAGGACGACGACCAGCGCCATGTTTTTCCCGCGCTTCGTCGGCAGATAGGTATGGCCTCCCAAAGCACCCGGGTTTGCGCCAAACGCCTCCAAGGCGACAAGATCGGAATTGTCCTGCGTGGGTTGGGGGCGAAGCGTTCCACGCAGCGCAGCAAGGCGTGCGAGAGTGTCTGACATAGATCTCATGAAAAGTCTCCGCCAATCAGCAGCCGGGATGGCGGTGATGCTTAACCAAACGTCTACACTAGCAAAAAGTTGCTGCGCTGCACAATATTTTCTGAGTTGGCCGTGTTTCCGGGTGCGCTGACGGCTCACCGGCGAGGAACTTCGGCCCGGATTTGACGTTGATGTTGTCGATTGACGGCATTGATGCTGCGATCCAGCGAGGCTTTTCAGATGTCGAACAAACCCAACTTCTTCTCTTCCTTTGCAACCCTCGTCGCCGATTTCTCGGGAAAGCCGTTCACCTTCGTAGCGGCGCTGGCGCTCGTACTTGCATGGGCGATCTCCGGCCCGTTTTTCGGCTATTCTGAAACCTGGCAGCTTGTGATCAATACAACCACGACCATCATCACCTTCCTGATGGTATTTGTCTTGCAGAACAGCCAGAACCGCGACGGAAAGGCGGTCCAGGCCAAGCTTGACGAACTCATCCTGACGAGCCAGGCCGCCAACAAGTTTGTCGGTATCGAAAAGCTGGAGGAGGAGGAACTCAGGGAAATGAGCAAGACGCTTGCCGCGCAAGCCGACTGCGTCGAGGAAAAAGCGGATGAAAAGTCTGCCGCAGAGGCGGCATCCGCCTGATGCATACCGCCTCCGTGCGACGCGCTTCAGTTCATTGTCTTTGAGATCTGGTCGTGGTGTTGTTGGCGCATTTCCTCGATGGCGTCGGCATCTTTCTTCTCAGCCGCAATCCAGTGATTTCTTGCCTTGCTTGATCGGATGAGTTCGTCGAGCTTTGCATGGAGCGCCATCATGTCCCGATTTTGCGAGTGCTGCACCAGCAGCAAAATGAAAAATATAATAGCTGTACCGACCATGTTGGTCAGCAGAAGCCACTGCCGCGGGAAGGAAAAACTCAGGCCGACTGCCGCCCATGTGGCTACGAAAGCGACCAGCGTGACAGGGACCACACGATGCCCTGCCCATAAGACGGCTAAGTCGGAGATCTGTCGAAAGCACCAGCGCATACGGCTCTCCACAGCGCATTGGACGGAAGATGGAACAGATCGAAGCAGTTTCCATTACTTAATGCATGTCGCTCGGAAGTGTGCAGCGGTTCCGGGATAACGACATGCATAAAAACAAAGGACTAAAGCGCGTCGCATGAATCAAGTTTGATGCGACGCGCTTTAGTTTCAATAAATTGCGTGCCTCATACGGTATAAAACCCGCGTTTACGCGGGTTTTAGATTGCGACAAATCATTCCCATGGCGGCGGTCAATTCCGTTTGACCGAGGGTTCGCGGCCCCAGACACGCAGTTTGCCAAGCACCTTGACGAAGGCCGATACATCCCCAGCCGCTCCGAGCGCAATCACGCCCTCATCCCGTGAATCGGCAATTCCGGCCTTCTGCATGAGTGGCAGCGCTGTTTCCACATAGCCGATGAACTTGCAGTGCACGAAGGCATCCGACACGAAATCATGGGCCGTGGCCTCCTTCAGCAGGTCACTCGTTCCCGCCGACGAGGGGAGGAGCGCGACGGCGTCGTAGAGCACCGAGGGTCCTCCGTCGATCATCTGATGCGCCTCGATCCAATTGCCGTCCGAGAGCGTCACGCCGCCGATCTTTGGCGCGATCACTTCGAAACTTGCCCTCTGTTCGGTGATTTCAGCAAGCAGCGCCTTGAAGATAGCGGCATCGGTACCATCGCTGACAAGAATGCCGAGCTTGCGTCCTTCGAACCGCTTCGGACCGCGCTCGATAATGCTGAGCGCCGGCGACGGCTCGAGATCCTGCCGCGTCGGCATGGCGGCATCGGCAGGTTTCGGCATCGATTTGAAGCCGAGCGCGTGGCCGACCTTGCTGGCCAGGGTCTCATCGATGTTCATCAGATGCGAGACCATGCGTTCGCGAATGACAGGTGTCTCGACCTTGCTCAGTTCGAAGATCAGCGCTGCCGCGATATGGCGTTGCTCCGGCGGTGTCTGGCTGATGAAGAACTGCCTGGCCTGGCTGTAATGATCGGCAAAGCTTTCCGGCCGCAACCGGACTTTGGGACCCTGCTCCTCGGCGGGGAAGTGACGATAGCCCTGAACCGGCGATTCTCGTGGCCCTTGATTCCAGGAGTTCGGTTGGTAATTGACCCGCCCGACAGGATTGCGCATCGCCATATGGCCATCCTGTTGGAAATTGTGGAAGGGACATTTCGGAGCATTGATCGGCAGATGGGTGAAATTCGGACCACCCAGACGTTTCAGCTGCGTGTCGAGATAGGAGAAGTTCCGTCCCTGCAGAAGCGGGTCGTTGCTGAAATCGATGCCGGGCGGAACGTTCTGCGTCATGAAGGCGACCTGCTCGGTCTCGGCGAAAAAGTTTTCGGGCATTCGGTCGAGCACGAGACGGCCGACCGGTTTGACCGGCAAGACCTCCTCGGGAATGATCTTCGTCGGATCGAGGATGTCGAAGTCGAACGTATCGGCGAAGTCCTGATCGAAGAGCTGGACACAGAGCTCCCATTCCGGGAAGTTTCCTGACTGGACCGACTGCCAGAGGTCGCGGCGATGGAAGTCCGGATCCGCACCATTGATTTTGACCGCCTCGTTCCATGCGACGGATTGCAGGCCAAGTTTCGGTTTCCAATGGAATTTGACGAAGGTCGATTCATCGGCGGCGTTGATGAAGCGGAAGGTGTGAACACCGAAACCCTCCATGAAACGAAAGGAGCGCGGGATGGCGCGGTCCGACATGACCCACATGATCATGTGCATGCTTTCGGGGGTGAGGGTGATGAAGTCCCAGAAATTGTCATGCGCCGACTGCGCCTGCGGAAATTCCCTGTCGGGCTCCGGCTTCACGGAATGGATGACGTCGGGAAATTTGATTGCGTCCTGAATGAAGAAGACGGGAATGTTATTGCCGACCAGATCCCAATTACCCTGCTGCGTATAGAGCTTCACCGCGAAACCACGAACGTCGCGCGCCAGATCAACGGAACCCTTGCTGCCGGCAACTGTGGAAAACCGTACGAAGGCTGGCGTCTTTTCGCCAGGCCGCTGGAAAAGATCGGCCCGGGTATAGGCGGCCAGCGATTCGTATGTTTCGAAGTAGCCATGGGCGCCGTAACCGCGCGCATGGACGACCCGCTCGGGGATGCGCTCGTGGTCGAAATGAAAAATCTTCTCGCGAAAATGGAAGTCCTCGATGAGGGCGGGGCCACGGGCGCCGACGCGAAGCGTATTCTGATCGTCGGAGACGGGGCCGCCTTGAGCCGTGGTCAACACCGGCATGCCGTCTTCGGCAAACTGATGAAGCTCACCGCCTGCACCGCGATGCAGTTTCTGATCATGGATCGTTGCACTGTCCGAGGGCGAGATCTTGGACGTCTTCTTGGCCATCTATCTTCTCCGGAAAAGGTTTGACTTAACCGAAGCTCAAAAATGGCCACATGTTCCGCTCGCCGCAAAATAAACTGCAACCTGGCGAAGGGCTGCGTTTCAAACAAGACAACATAAATAGGGCGCGCGGCCTTTCGACCCCGCGCCCCGAGTTCACCCGGGCCTTTAGCGCCGGGAAGTGACGATGAGATCTTCCTCTTCGTCGCGTTGCGATCCGCCAAACGCTGCGGCGGCAGAGGCGATGAAAGCCCCGATCAGAAGTGACAGCGAGCCGAGCAGGGCCGTGGTGGAGGCCGCCTTGCGTGCCTCATCGGCAGCTTTCTGGGCGGCAACCTTGGTGTCGTCGATACGCTTCAACACCGCATCGACGCGGGTGCGTGCATCGGCTTCGGAAAGACCGGTCCGAGAAGAGACGATGGTGGCAAGATAGGCCTTGTCGTCATCGGGAATCTTGCCCTCGGCGGCGCCGTTGAGCAGGATGCGAGACACCTCCGATGTTGCCGCGGAATCATTGGATGTGGCCGCTGCTCGCGCCTGATCGGGGCGCAGCAGTGCGTCGGTAAAATAGGAAGTGGAGAGATCCACCGGCGAAGTTGCCGACGATGCTGCTGCTGTACCGGCGGCAGTGGCAGTCGATCCCACGGCATGTGCCGCTGAACCCACGGCTTGTGCACCTGCGCCGGCCAGCGAGGTCAGCGACGATGCAAGAAAGCAGGCGACGAAGACTGTCGCCAAAGCCCAGCTCAAGAAACCATGCGCGGTGTCACGGAAGAAAACTTCATCAGTGTGGACAGCCGCCCATTTCGTCCGCAGCCGTCCGGTAATATAGCCTCCGAGCGCCGAAGAGAGCCATTGCACGAGAACGAGCCAGATTGCCGCCGTCACACCGAGTGTCCCGAGCGAACTGCTTTGTCCCGACCAGGGCGACACCATGGTCAGCCCGAGCCCGGATCCGAGCAGCAAAAGGATGAGCGTCACGCCAATGGCTGCCGCGGCTCCCCCAAAGATGGGCCCCCATGTCATAGCCGATTTGGAGGATTCGACCGGAGTGGCAATCTCTCCGGAACCTGTCATTGAAACCGACATATCTGTTCCTATCGCATAAACAGAGCCAGAAGAATGATGATAGGCAGTGGAACACCGAGCAGCCAAAGTAGAATACCGCGACCCATGAGAGACCTCCTGTCAGAAACTGACGTTACGTTGTTAATGCCACTCAACTTTGAACCACGGCCTTTGTTCCCGGCCGGCTTGATCGTCGACGATCTTCAGGCGCGGATGATAAAGATCGACGAAATCTTGGACGCTCCCGCTAACGCCAGTCGAGCAACGCGCCTATATCTTTGGGGGCAAGATAAATTCCTCCCGCTGCTCCCAAGGGACAGGCACTCATGATGGCGTCACGGCGTAAACTGGAGAAGCATCAATGAACAGATTTCGGGCATTTGTAGCAGCCGGAGCAATCAGTCTTGCCGCCATGATCTCGGCCTGCTCGACACCGCCGAATTCATATGGCACAGCATCGGGATATCAGCCGGGAGATTCCATGAATCCGGCCTGCGCCGATGGCTTCCGACCCGGCGACGGTCGTTCGTGCAGCTATTAAAGGCAGGCGGCTCGCGTCTGCACAGAACGGGAGTATGGGGGAGAAGTCAGGCAGGCGCTCCGTAGTCGGGAGCGTTGGCCAATAGGATCGCGATCGCGCCCGGACGTCATTTCCGTTTGATTGTAGCCCCAACGGCAGCGCCGAGCGCAACCCCGAACGTGATGCCAATCGCGACGTCGTCGAACAGAATCGGGCCGACCGCGGCGCCTATTCCAATTCCTATTGCCATACCGAGAGCCATGACTGAGCCTATCCGGTTGCTGTGGCGGTAGTATGTGTTTGAAAAGGAGCTGCGAGCGCGGTTCCCACGCTCCAATGATCAAGAGAGAACGGCCACGTGATCTCGTGGCAGCGACGTGACGTCAATCTGCCGCCCGACCCCATTCTAAAGTTAATGGCGGTCGCGTCCTGCCTCAGCCTCTACATCATTCGACCGTCAACGCAAAGGCCGGCCGGTTCGTCGTTTCGCTTTCATTAAAGACGAACGCCAGGACGACCAGCCCCGGAGGTATCGCCGTCGATGAAGGCCGGCGCCACGAGGGCTTACACGACCGCGGCCACGCTGTTCTCTCGCGACCTGGATCTTTGGGACTATGCCAACAATGTCACTGGCCGTGAAGGCGCAATGCATCGATCAACTGGTGCACCTTATCGGTTGCGTAAACGATATCCTCGCGGGGCAAGTGCACCGTGATTTCGATCTGTTGCCATCGACCGCCATTGTTTTTCGCGTAACTCACGGCGGCCTGTAGAGATTTGAATTCAACCGCGGGCGCGTCGGCAATCCAGAACTGCACGGTGCAATCGGCTTCGGAATAGTCGGAGAGTGCTTTGAGTGGGTCTAGGGCCATGCGATGGGCTCTACACCCTTGGCGGTTCTTTGGCTACCGCAGGTGAAGCGCCGCTGCTGTTTTCGAGTCGCGCAATCCGGTGAAGACGTCTACAATGTTATAGTGGTGCTCTGTGCTAGGGCGAAGTAGCGTCTGCCAAGTTCGCAGCATGAGAACTTTTCAGGCCTCTCAGAACGTTGCCGATCGCGGTCTCTTGATGCGGCCACGGGCCAGGAGCGAGTGGTCCACAGGAGCACGGGGTATGACTAGCTTGACCCCTGTCTTGCTTTGCTTGAACCGGATCGTGACCATCACGATGGCAGGCGAGCGACGCCGCTTCATACGGCGCCGCGGCCGGGCGGCTCTCAGCTTTATGGGTGCGCTCGGTTCCTTTCGGCCGCTGCCCAGGCCAACAGCGGGGGGCACTTCACGCCACATTGACGTGACCTCCGCTCCTCCAACACCGATGGCCGGCGCGATCACCACCCCATCCGACACTAGGGCGCGGCGGCTGGTGTCTTTCTGGAAATTCCACAGCGGAGAGCCGTTCATGCCAGGTTAATGCCTATTAACCCAGACTCGGAGCCTGAAAGGATGCGCCGATGAAAAAGCTTTTTCCCGCAGTCGCAGCCACAGTCTTGGCTGCATGTTTTGCCCTGCCGCTAAACGCCACGCCGATCGTCGTGCCGAAACCAGTTGCAATGCACACCGCCGACGTCGAGCAGGTCAAACACCGTCGACACGGCAATGGATATGCGTATGGCCACTGGAAGAACCGCCGGTACGCTTACCGCGACTGCCGGTACTACGGTTCGTGCTACCGTCCGCGGTATTACGGGCATCGCGACTATTACGGCTATCGCGACGATTACGGCTATCGCAACGATTACGGCTATCGTCGTCGGTCAGGTGTGACCGTGTATTTCGATTTTTAGTCGGCAGTAACCCGGTCACAGTCGCGTCGGCCTGACCTCACCACACCACCACAGCAGCCCGTCGAGCAGCAACTCGGCGGGCGTTTGTTTCCGGCGTCTGAACAAAAAAAAGGTCGGGGGGAGCATTCGACCCGACCTTTCTTTGATTGCATCAGCACGGTGCCAGTTCATCCGTGGTCACCAGCAAAAGCTATCCGATGGATTGAATTTATGCGTCTTGTGGATTTTCGCAAGGATTAGGGGGATGCTGATTTAGGGCTAAAAGTGAGAAGAAAGCGCCTGTCTTCGGATTTCTCAACGAAACAGGCGATTAACTTGAAAATGGCTCCCCGGGCCGGATTCGAACCGGCGACCTGTCGATTAACAGTCGAATGCTCTACCGCTGAGCTACCAGGGATCACTGCTTGGCGCGGTGTGAGTGGGCTAATACAAATGCTTGCCCGATTTGCCAAGCGGTTTTTTCAAAAAAATGAAATGAACTTGTATTTGGGATGCCTGTGCCCATCTCTGGGGAATGACGAATCGGAATGATCGCGAACAGACGAGGGCCGGCGAAAGGCCCAAAAAGCGGGCGGGGCGCTTCGGCATCGATCATGCAAGCGGCAGGCTTATGCTCGGCTCCTTCAGCATCGGAATGCCCCGTTCGCGCATCGCGCGGATGGCGATCGGCGTGGCCCTCATTCTTTGCGGGTTCTTAGGCTTCCTGCCAATCTTGGGATTCTGGATGCTGCCGCTCGGCCTCCTGGTGCTTTCGCACGATCTGCCTGTCGCGCGCAGGCTTCGGCGGCGGCTGGTGGTCTGGTGGCACAGGCGGCGGGACCCGGCTGGCTGACAGTCATCTCCAGAAAGATTTGGCGAAACCCTGAATGGCTTTTGCCTTCATGGTTTATGGATTGTAAAATGCGAAAACGCGCCAATTGGTCCAGGTGAGGAAATGAAGGCATTATTTATCGTCGTTGTGTCAGCGGCGGCGATTTTTTCAAGCGTTCCTGCCGAGGCCCTCGACAGCCGGGGTTTTGACGCTCGCGGCGTCTGCCGCCGTCCCGAGGGATGCGTGATCGACCAAGGTCAAGGCGGAGGCTATAACGGACCTCGTAACTATCGCAATTTCAACGGCCGGAACGAGCGTGATGGCAGCAACGATCGCCACCGCGACGATCGCCGTTATCGCAATCAGAACAGAACCGACAATGTCGACCCAGCAGCCAGTCGCCTTGCCGCAGGCCCAGCGATTGAGCCGGGCACGCCGCCTATGCGAATTTGGGCCTAATTCGACCTGAGTTCGCTTTCCTCGAACACTCCACTGGGACCCGGATCGAGGCTGGTCACCATGAGGAGGCTGCAGACGGCAAGCAGGAGGACGAGCTTCAGCGCGTGGGAGACCGAGACCGGATGTCGCCCACCCCGTGATACGCGGGAAGGCGCAACATAATAACTGTAATAGAAGTGCGGATCACTCGTTTCCAGCAGGTTCTGGTAGACGTGCGGCGGAATATCCGCATGTTTCACTGGTGGAGAACCCGGGAATTTTACGTGGAGATCCCGGCTGTCGGCGTCGTATGCCGCATGCACGTGCTTCGATTTGAGGGCAGCCCAATCCATTGCAGCTCCTATCACCCTCCCGGGGGCAATATGAGGCCAACAGCACGATCGTCAAGCTGACAATTCGTTTCAAATGCAAACATTGGCAGGAAATAGGGCATCGTCACGGCCATGGAAATCCCAGCCTGCGCCCGCGCCGTTCCGGGATGGGAAAATGGCCTTTTCGGCAGCAGCGGAATGGCGTTTTTCCGAAATGCCCTCTTGCGATTTCCTTACGATCATTCTAAACGCTCGCCACGGCTCAGATAACGAGCGCGTGAGGCCTCGTGGCGGAGTGGTGACGCAGAGGACTGCAAATCCTTGTACCCCGGTTCAATTCCGGGCGAGGCCTCCAAAATTTTCCACACGACGTATACCGCCTGGCTGCGGCCCGTTAAGCGACGACGCGTCGCGCCTGAAACGCACGGCTACCAGATCCGCGGGCGGGCCGAAAAATCGAACTGCGACGGATTGATTCCCCTGAGGCGGTAAAGCGCCTTCAGGCCGCCCGCCCTTGCGGATTTCCGCCTGATATACCAGATCGCTTGATCCAGACCCGCTACCGATTTCGGGACCAGCGCCGAGCAGCCGTCGCATGGCCCGCGGCGAAACGCCGGTGAAGCTGCGAATGTCGCCGCTGCTGTATTTGATCAGCAGCAGGCGGGCATCGGCATTGTAGTGAAGCGCTTCTATATCACGCGATTTTATCAGAAAGGTTTGCATGCGCACACCCATAGCGAAAGGTGAGGGTGCCGCAACAAAATGGTTGACGTAACGTTAATGTGCGTGAGGCGGTCGAGGCTGGAAGTGCTGGCTGCTGTTGGCAACATGCGTAGCGGGCAGCGGGGTCGCGCCGTGATTTCAAACGAACCGAGTGCAAATCAAACCGCGTCTGCCTGCATGAGATTGCCGCAGACGATATGCCGGGAATATCTCTGAGCGCCCTTCGGCGCCCAATCACTTCAGGGTCGTTTCGCCGTCAAGCAGCCCGCAGCAGAATATGCCGATGAGCGCTGCGACGATGAAAAAATCGAACAGCGAGAAATATTCGAAAATCGCAGACATCGCCTGCTCCTCCTTATTTCCTCCGTTGAGGATCATAACATGACGGGGCAGGGGATTCCACGCTTGCGTTGCAGCGCTTCAATCCCCCTGTGGCGCGGAAGATGCGCCTGCCGGATTCTTTACGCCGGAGGCTGCCAAGCCTTGAAAGCATCCGTGGCGGGGATTAAGAGACGAAGGATAGGAACCGCTTTCAAGAGCCAGAGGACATGATGGATTTCGAAGCAGCGCGCGCAAAGATGGTCGACACCCAGGTTCGCACGACGGACGTTACCTCGCATTCCGTGCTGACGGCGTTTCTCTCCGTGCCGCGTGAGGCATTCGTGCCGGAGAAGGCGAAGCTGCTGGCTTACATCGACAACGATGTCGAGATATCGGCCGCAGCACCGGGAAAGCCGGCCCGGTTCCTGATGGAGGCATCGCCGCTCGCCAAGCTGCTGCAGCTGGCCGCGATCACCAAGAATGATTTCGTCCTCGAAGTCGGTTGCGGTACGGGTTACGCATCGGCGCTGCTGTCGATCATTGCCGGCTCCGTCATCGCGCTCGAATGCGATGAGACGCTGGCCGCCGAGGCGAAGGCGCAGCTTTCCGGCTATGCCAAAGTCGAAGTCGTGACCGGACCACTCGAAAAGGGCTACGCCGCCGGCGCTCCCTATGATCTGATCTTCGTCAATGGCGCAGTCGAGGAGGTTCCGGCGTCTCTTCTCGGTCAATTGCGTGATGGCGGCCGTTTGATCACCGTCGAAGGTTACGGCAATGCTGCCCGCGCCAAGGTATTCGTCGCCGAGCGCGGCGCCGTTTCGGAAAACGTCTTCTTCAATGCCTCCGTGAAGCCGCTGCCCGGTTTCGCCAAGGCGCGAGAATTCGTTTTCTGAGGCGGTTTTGTCGATGAATTCAGCAACGGGCGTCAATGGGGCCTGTCAGACCGGCTAATAGGCCTGCCTATTTCTCCGTCGCAGATCCTCGGCACAAGGCCGAGGATGACGCCGAGTAAAGAGCAAGGCTTGTCATTAATGCTCGGTTTTTGTTCGTGCCGCTGGAAAGCCTTCACAAACATGAATTACCCTGACGCCGCCAGGTCGCAAACATCGGGTAACAAAACTGTGCATGGCCGCATTCATTTGATTCGCGATGATTTTTTTCCCGCCTGGGGTATTCTAAGGTCGTGGTGATTCGGGTGAACGCTCCACATCATCGGGTCGTTGTTTTTGGATAACGGGGATTGAAATGGCTCAGCCAGGTGTAGCGCGTGAACCGTCCATGGAAGAAATTCTGGCCTCCATTCGCCAGATCATCGAAAGCAATGAGCCCGGCGCCGGCAAGGCGATCTCCGCATCCCTGCCGCCGGTCTACGGCGCCGATGAGGACGAGAACGGCTCCGAAATCCATCTGACGGTGGATGACACCTATGCCGGCGTGGAGTTCCCCGAACCGGCCATGCGCTCCTCCGATCCGCGTTTCGTCGCCGCCAATTCGGCCGGCACCGCCCCTGAAGCAGAAGTGCCGGCCCGCGCCCTGTCGCTTGCCGATGTCGCCGCCCGCGTGCGCGCCGCCTCCGAGCGCAGCGCCGTGCAGGCCGGTCAGGCACTGCGTGAGATTCCGAGCGGCTTCCGCCAGCCCGAACCGCAGCCGGCAGTGATGCCGGAGCCGCCGCGTGCAGCAGTACCGCAGCCGCAGCCGGCGCAGCCTGTTTTTCCTCCGGCTAGCGTTGCACCTGTTCCGCAGGCGGTGATCGAGCAGCCGGCCGAGCCGGTCTATGCGGAAGCACCGCGGGTACCGGTCGACGAGCCGGCGCCCACCGTCGAAACTATGCCGCCGGCTTTGGAACCCGCACAGTCCTCGGCCGAACGTTTCCTGCCGAGCGTCATGGACGAGGTCCAGCCGACGCTGCTTTCACAGGATGCCGGTCTGCAGATCAGCCGCTCTTTCGAGGAGCTCGCCGCCGCGATCGACGGTGCGGAGCGCCGCTCGCTGGACGAGATCGCCGAGGATATGCTGCGCCCGATGCTGCGCGAATGGTTGGACGACAATCTGCCGACGCTGGTCGAGCGGCTGGTGCGTGAAGAGATCGAGCGCGTGGCGCGCGGCCCGCGCCGCTGATCGGATTGCTTTTTCCTGAAAAGCCGCTCCGGTCTCCGGGGCGGCTTTTTTATTGACTTGCCGGTAGCCATCCTATTTACAAACGCCATCCTCGAACCTCGAAATTGGTCAGAAAATGCTCGACAAGACCTATGATTCAGCTGCCGTCGAACCCAAAATCGCCGCGAAATGGGATGAGGACGACGCCTTCCGCGCCGGCGCGAACGCCAAGCCCGGGGCCGAGACCTTCACCATCGTCATCCCGCCGCCGAACGTTACCGGTTCGCTGCACATGGGCCATGCGCTCAACAACACGTTGCAGGACATCATGGTTCGCTTCGAGCGCATGCGCGGCAAGGACGTGCTCTGGCAGCCGGGCATGGACCATGCCGGCATCGCCACGCAGATGGTCGTCGAGCGCAAGCTGATGGAACAGCAGCTGCCCGGCCGCCGCGAAATGGGCCGCGACGCCTTCATCGACAAGGTCTGGGAGTGGAAGGCTGAATCGGGTGGCCTGATCTTCAACCAGCTGAAGCGCCTTGGTGCCTCATGCGACTGGTCGCGCGAACGCTTCACCATGGACGAGGGCCTGTCGACGGCCGTCCTCGAAGTTTTTGTCACACTCTACAAGGAAGGCCTGATTTACAAGGACAAGCGCCTCGTCAATTGGGACCCCAAACTCCTGACTGCCATTTCCGACATGGAGGTCGAGCAGCACGAGGTAAAGGGCCATCTCTGGCATCTGCGCTATCCGCTAGAGCCGGGTGTCACCTACCAATATCCGATTGCATTCGACGAGGAAGGCAAGCCGACCGAATTCGAGACGCGTGACTATATTGTCGTCGCGACAACGAGGCCGGAGACGATGCTGGGTGATACCGGCATTGCCGTCAACCCCGAAGACGAGCGGTATGAATCGATCGTCGGCAAGCATGTCATCCTGCCGATCGTCGGCCGCAAGGTACCGATCGTCGCTGATTCCTATGCCGATCCGACGGCCGGCACGGGCGCGGTGAAGATCACGCCTGCGCATGATTTCAACGACTTCGAGGTCGGCAAACGCGCGAAGCTGCGTACCATCAATGTCATGAATGTCGATGCCACGATTACCATCAAGGAGAACGAGGACTTCCTCGAAGGTCTCGACAATCCGGCAGCGCTGCATGGCGCCTGGGACCGTCTGGAAGGACAGGACCGTTTCTTCGCGCGCAAGATCATCGTCGAGATTTTCGAAGAGGCCGGCCTCGTCGACAAGATCGAGCCGCACAAGCACATGGTGCCGCACGGCGACCGCGGCGGCGTGCCTATCGAGCCGCGGCTGACTGAACAATGGTTTGTCGACAACAAGACGTTGGGACAACCCGCGCTGGAATCCGTTCGCGAGGGAAGAACCAGGTTCATTCCCAGGAACTGGGAAAACACCTATTTCAACTGGCTGGAGAACATCGAGCCGTGGTGTATTTCTCGCCAGCTCTGGTGGGGGCATCAGATTCCCGCCTGGTATGGCCCGGACGGCCAGGTCTTTGTCGAACAGACAGAGGAAGAGGCGCTGCAGGCGGCGATCCAGCATTACCTCTCGCATGAAGGACCAATGAAGGCTTATGTCGAGGACCTGCTCGAAAACTTCAAGCCGGGCGAGATCCTGACGCGGGATGAGGACGTGCTCGACACATGGTTCTCCTCCGCGCTCTGGCCATTCTCGACACTCGGTTGGCCGGACGAAACGCCGGAACTCGCACGCTATTATCCGACGAGTGTTCTGGTCACCGGTTTCGATATCATCCCGTTCTGGGTCGTTCGCATGATGCAGATGGGCCTGCATTTCATGAAGGACGAGAATGGCGATCCTGTCGAACCCTTCCATACGATCTACATTCACGCGCTGGTGCGCGACAAGAATGGGCAGAAGATGTCGAAGTCCAAGGGCAACGTCATTGATCCCCTGGAACTGATCGATGAATATGGCGCCGACGCGCTGCGTTTCACGCTGGCGATCATGGCGGCGCAGGGCCGCGACGTGAAGCTCGATCCGGCCCGCATCGCCGGCTATCGCAACTTCGGCACAAAACTCTGGAACGCCACGCGCTTCGCCGAGATGAACGGTGTCAAGAGCGACCCGCATTTTGTGCCCGAGGCGGCCGAACTCACCATCAACCGCTGGATCCTGACGGAGCTTGCCCGTACGGAACGTGACGTTACGGAAGCGCTTGAAGCCTTCCGCTTCAACGATGCCGCCGGCGCGCTCTATCGCTTCGTCTGGAACGAGGTCTGCGACTGGTATCTCGAGCTCCTGAAGCCGGTCTTCAATGGTGAGGACGAGGGTGCCAAAGCCGAGGCCCAGGCCTGCAGCGCCTATATTCTCGAAGAGATCTACAAGCTGCTGCATCCCTTCATGCCCTTCATGACCGAAGAGCTTTGGGCCCATACGGCAGGCGAGGGCAAAGAGCGCGACACCTTGGTCTGCCATGCCGAATGGCCGTCGCCCTCCTATGCCGACGACGCGGCCGCCGACGAGATCAACTGGCTGATCGACCTCGTCTCCGGCATCCGCTCAGTACGCGCCGAAATGAACGTACCGCCGTCGGCGACAGCCCCGCTCGTCGTCGTCAAGGCCAACAACCTGACGCGCGAACGTCTGTTCCGCCATGACGCCGCCATCAAGCGGCTTGCCCGTGTCGAGGCAATATCGCTGGCCGACGATGCGCCGAAGGGGGCTGCTCAGATCGTCGTCGCCGAGGCTACCATCTGCCTGCCGCTCGGCAATCTGATCGACCTTTCCGCCGAAAAGGCCCGTCTCGAAAAGGCGATCGCCAAAATGGAAGGTGAGATTTCGCGCATCAACGGCAAACTCTCCAACGAGAAGTTCGTCGCCAACGCCAATCCCGAAGTGGTCGAGGCCGAACGCGAGCGCCTCGACGAGCTGAAGGGCCAGATCGCCAGCTTGAACACTGCCCTCTCCAGGGTAAGCGAAGCCGGGTAAGGTTCATCGCCCGTTTTGGTATTTTATTTCAAAGGCGCGTCCCTCCTCGGGCGCGTCTTTTTCATTGGTTCGGCGCGCGTGATTCGGCCTGAAAGCGGCTGATTTCAGGCGCTGAGCCTGTGGATTACGGCTGGACGGACCTCCCGGGGGTGAAAACTGCCACTGTTGTCGGATTGATACAGCTTCTGCAATGTTTGGAATGAAAACCCAAAAGCCCATCTTAAAACCGATAACCTGGGAATAAAATTTTATTAACCAGATTTTTTGACGTGTCCGTCAATTTCTTTACGTAAGCTAGTCGCTGCAATGCCTGGAAGCGCTGCCGTGGCGCGCGTTGCCATGTCGAGCGAACACTTACTAGAGTGACGTGACATCAATTGCTGGAGTGGGGGAGACACAATGGCATCGCGTAGGTTTTCCAAGGGCGTAACGTCGCTCGTTCTTTTTTCGTCGCTTGCATCGCCGTCCTTCGCCGGCGGTCTGGAGCGCGGCGGATACAATATCGACCTTCTCTTCGACAATTCGCGGTTCTCGGTGCAATCCGGTGCGACCTATGTCATGCCGCAGCGCAGGCTGACGAACGTCAAGGACACCAAAGCCTCGGACGGCCTCGGCACCAACGGCATCGGCGGTGGTTCGACCACAGCGGATGAGACGGAGGATTACTGGGTCCCCTATCTCGGGGTAAAGGTTGGTTTCGGAGACGCCATCGACTGCTTGGGCGATTATTCAACGCCCTTCGGCGCACACACCAATCCCGGCACTGATTGGCTGGGCGTCAACAACAACATCGAAACCAAGATCAGCACCCGCAACTACGGTGCCACTTGCTCCTATCGTTTCGACATGGGTCCCGGACAGCTTCGCCTGATCGGTGGCGGATTCTACCAGACGGTCGAGGGGTTCAAGACGCGCCTCGTCGCCCCGATCACCACTCTGCCGGCCGCACTAATCTATGACGGCACTGGCCGTCTGGACCTTGCCGACCAGGCTTGGGGATGGCGGGCGGGCGTCGCCTACGAAATCCCGGAATATGCCTTTCGCGCCAGCCTGGTCTATAACAGCAAGGTCAAGTATGACGATCTCACGGGCACGGTCGACTTGACCGAGGTGCCGAAGGCCGTCAGTCCCACCAATCCCTACCTCGGTATCGTCACACCCGTCTACGGTTCGGCCGAAGCGCCCGATTCCGTCGAGTTGAAGCTGCAGAGCGGCATTGCCCCCGACTGGCTTGCCTTCGGTTCGGTCAAGTGGACGAACTGGAGCGTGCTTCAGTCGATCGCCTTCTGCCCGAAGGCCACCAAGGGCGTCGTCGCCTGCAACGCCGGCAGCCAACTCACCTCGCTCGACCTCTTGTATCGCGACGGCTGGACGATCAGCGGCGGCGTCGGCCACAAGTTCAACGACCAATGGGCAGGCGCCCTCAGCCTGACCTGGGATCGCGGCACAAGCCAGGGCTACGGCGCCCAAACCGACACGTGGACGCTTGGCGCAGGTGTTTCCTATACGCCGGTCGAAAACGTCGAATGGCGTCTGGCCGGTGCGCTCGGCATCATGACCGCCGGTGAATCCGGCACCTTCGTCTATAACGGCAAGACTTACGGCGACGACGTCTCTTATTCCTTCGGCGACGATCTGGTGGCGGCGCTTTCCACCAGCGTAAAGATCAAGTTCTGACCCTGCGTCCCAAGTAGAGGTTTGAGAGCCCGGCAGTCTGCCGGGCTTTTTTTGAGCACTCCGTAAGACAAATTGACGTTCTGATTTGTGACGATTCAGCAACACTTTTTTACGACGATTGCCGTAAGGTGGCAGCGGGGTGAAATTGTCCATTTCCCGCCACAAAGAGGGCGCAGCGCTATTTGCGGGCAAGGTGATGGGCAGGCTTACGGTGCGTGTAAATAGTAGCATGGGTCGATTTTTTTCCGGCAACAACAGATCGCGCGATACGATTGGCAACAATCGTTTGATTGCGGCCGTTTCGCTTTCTGCACAAGGCTGTTGCGACCGCCAATCCGGTCTCACGGCGGCGCCGTCGAGCCGTTCTTTGTTGTCGTTTTCGGCCCGCTCGGATGAGCGGCACGGCTTTCCTGGAGATGTCGATACCGGTTTCGTCACATTTGTTGTTTACGATTATGGTGAAGGCGGGAAGGCGGATGCCGCAACTGTCGAAAGCCTGCCACGGAGATTGCTGTCGGGCCATGCCGTGAGCCGGGTGGTTCTGAATGATGCGCTGAAAATTCGGCCTTCGAGAGAGGGCCAGTGGGCTGGATGCGACGCGGGCAAAGGAGCCATGGAGCTCGCCGCGGGATCGCTCGCCTCGAAGAAATACATCCGCGGAATGCACAGCGCGAGCGCCGCTGCTTCCTGCCTGCGATGAGCGAAAGAAATCGGTTGAAATGGTGACGTCCGAGTTCAGACTGTTCAAATTCATGCTGATGGGCATGTCGATGGCCGTAGCGCTGGCGCTGTCCGGCCCGGTCCGCGCATTTGACATCAAGGCGGGCGTCAGCAAGGAATCCGGACCCTTCGACCTCTTCAAGTTCGGCTTCAAGGCCTATAAGAACGGACAGAAGGAAGAGGCGGTCGAAGCCTATAAATACGCTGCTGAAAAGGGGCACACCGGCTCACGCTGGGCGCTCGCCAATATGTATGCCGATGGCGACGGTGTCACGCAGGATGATTTCGAAGCCTTCAAGATTTACAGCGAAATCGCCCAGCAGGGCGTCGAACCGGGCTCGGAAGATACCGGCTTCTTTGTCAACGCGCTGCTGTCGCTCGCCAATTATTACAAACACGGCATATCAGGCAGTCCGGTCCGGATCGACCTCAGCCAGGCGCGCCAGCTTTATTTTCAGGTGGCCTCCACCTTTGGCGTCCCCGAGGCGCAGTTCCAGCTGGCGCAGATGATGCTGGCCGGCGAGGGCGGCAATTCCAGCCCGCAGCAGGCGAAGAAATGGCTGAACCAGGCCCGCAAGAGCGGTCACCCAGGCGCCATGGCGGTCTTCGGCAATATTCTTTTCGACGAGGGCCAGACGGCCCGCGGCCTGGCGCTGATGACGGCCGCGCTCGACCGCTGCAAGCCCAAGGATTGCAGCTGGATGGAAGCGCTGCAGGAACAGGCCTTCTCCGTTGCCAATGAGGCCGACCGCCGCACGGCGGTATCCCTATCGCACAGCATCGCAACTAGCTCCGACGACTAGTATCAAGGCGAAAAGCCTCAGGCCGTGAAATCGAAATAAGCGATGACCGGTACGTGGTCGGACGGCTTTTCCCAGGCCCGCACGTGTTTTTCGATTGCAGCCGACGTCATCCGGTCGGCGGCCTCAGGCGACAGCAGCAGATGATCGATGCGGATGCCGTTGTTCTTCGGCCATGCGCCGGCTTGATAATCCCAGAAGGAATAGAGCTGCGTCGCATCCGTCGTCACGCGCACGGCATCCGTCAGCCCGAGATTTTCGAGCCGGCGGAACGCCTCCCGCGTCTGCGGCAGAAACAGCGCATCGCTTTCCCAGACCTTGGGATCGAAGCAGTCGTGCGGTTCCGGGATGACATTGTAATCGCCGGCAAGGACCAGCATCTCCTCATAGGCCAGCCGCTCGGCTGCAAACGTCCGCAGGCGCTCCATCCAGGCGAGCTTGTAGGGATATTTTTCCGTGTCGACAGGATTGCCGTTCGGCAGGTAGAGGCAGCAGACGCGCAGGATACGTGTGTCGGGCAGGGTGAACACCGCTTCGATGAAGCGGGATTGTTCGTCCAGCGGATCGCCGGGCAGGCCGCGGTTCACTTCGGAAGGTGAACTCTTCGAGAGAATGGCCACACCGTTGAAGCCCTTCTGACCGTGCGTCTCGACGTGATAACCGAGCGCCTCGATCTCGAGCCTTGGAAAACCTTCGTCGACCGTTTTGATCTCCTGCAGGCAAACGATATCCGGATCGGAATCCTTGAGCCATTGCGTAAGATTGTCGATGCGCGCCTTGACGCCATTGATGTTCCAGGTCGCGATCTTCATGGCTCTGTCCCGTTGCGCATAATGCATGTCGCCCAGAAATGTGCAGCGGTTCTGGATAACGGCATGCATAAAAACAAAAGAACTAAAGCGCGCCGCATGAATCAGCTTCGAGGCGGTGCGCTTTAGTGCGCTTCTTTTATCGTGGTCTTTCGTCGTCGGACAAGACGGTAAACCGGCCGAAAGCATTATCTTCGGCCGGTTCGATGGGGAGAACGCAGTGCGTTCGGATCTTCAGATCGAGAAGCTGGTGCCACAACCGCAGCTTGCCACTGCGTTCGGGTTCTTGATCTGGAAGGATTGACCGAGCAGATTGTCGACGAAGTCGATCTCGGAACCCGCCATGTAGACGAGCGAAAGGCTGTCGATCAGCACCTTGGCATTGTTCTTTTCGACGACGACGTCGTCGTCATCAGCGCTGTCGGCAAGGTCGAACTTGTAGGAAAAGCCCGAGCAGCCGCCGCCTTCGACGGAGACGCGCAGCGCGCTCTTGCCGGCCTCGGCGCCGACGATCGCAGCGATACGCTTTGCTGCGGCATCTGAAAGGGTTACACTCGTATCCGTCATGTTTCCTCCTGCCGGGGTCAAGATCCGGAGAGAATGGGTTTTGGCACTCGAATATTCAAATGCCTGATATCAAACAAACTTATCATGATCTTCGTAAAAAGGCCATGATGCGCCGAGGTGGTTGAGAAAGCACCTCTTTGCCGTTTCTTCGGGCTATAGGTATGAAGAGCGCAAAGCGGCGTCAATGGGCAGATGCGGCAACATGCAGGATGACGGTGAACAATGACGATCGATAGGCGTGCTTTGGGTTTCGGCAGCGGTGAAAGGGCGGTCTATGCGGCCGACCCCTGGACGACGCGCGGACGGCTTTATCAGGAGGATGAAAGCCCGACGCGCTCCGACTTCCAGCGCGACCGTGACCGCATCGTCCATACCACCGCCTTCCGACGGCTGAAGCACAAGACCCAGGTCTTCATCGCTCAGGACGGCGATCATTACCGTACCCGGCTCACGCACACGATCGAGGTGGCGCAGATTGCCCGCGCGCTCGCCCGCGCCCTGAAGCTCGACGAGGATCTGGCCGAGGGCGTGGCGCTCGTGCACGATTTCGGCCACACGCCGTTCGGTCATACCGGCGAGGACGCGCTGCACGAGGTGCTGCTGCCCTATGGCGGCTTCGACCACAATGCACAATCGCTGCGCATCGTGACCAAGCTGGAGCGGCGTTATGCCGAATTCGACGGCATCAACCTGACATGGGAAAGCCTCGAAGGTCTGGTCAAGCACAATGGTCCGCTGCTGACGCCCGAAGGTGTCGGCACGCGCGGTCCCGTTCCACAGCCGATCCTCGATTATTGCGAGCTGCACGATCTCGAGCTTGCAACCTATGCCAGCCTCGAGGCCCAAGTCGCGGCGATCGCCGACGACATCGCCTATAACACCCACGATATCGACGACGGCCTGCGCTCCGGCTACCTGACTTTCGATATGCTGGAGGAAATCCCGTTTCTCGCCGGGCTGATGGCCGAGGTCAGGGCGCGATACCCGCATCTGGAGCCGAGCCGCTTCACCCATGAGATCATGCGCCGGCAGATCACCCGCATGGTCGAAGACGTGATCGGCGTCGCGCAGGCACGCCTTTCCCTGCTGCGCCCCGAGAGCGCAGCCGACATTCGCGGTGCCGACCGGGTTATCGCCACGTTTTCCGATCACATGGCCGAGACCGACAGGCTGATCAAGGCGATGCTCTTCAAACGTATCTACCGCAATCCCGATATCATGCGCATCCGTGCGGGTGCGGCGCAGATCGTCACCGATCTCTTTGCCGCCTACATGGCCAATCCCAAGGAGATGCAGAGCCACTACTGGGTCGATCATATCGCCGGCCTGTCGGATGCGCCGAAGGCCCGCCATGTCGGCGATTATCTCGCCGGCATGACCGACACCTATGCGATCAGCGCCCACAGGCGATTGTTTGACCAGACTCCGGATTTGCGATAGGCAGCGGTCGCCCCGCCGAAGGCCGATTTAAGCCTTTGGCACAGCCTATGCATGGAAGAGTGTGATGAACCTTTTTACCGACTTCGAAGCCAGGATCAAAACCGCCCTTGAACAGATCGATCTGGTCAGGGAAAAGCGATCCGAGCTCGATTTCGGCCGCATCGCCGTCGAGCCGCCACGTGACGCGAGCCATGGCGATGTCGCGACCAATGCCGCCATGGTGCTGGCAAAACCGCTCGGAACCAACCCGCGCGCGCTGGCCGACATCATCATCGCCAAGCTCAGGGAGGATGCCGACATCGCCGAGGTTTCGGTCGCCGGCCCGGGTTTCATCAACATCCGTCTGGCCGTCGGCTACTGGCAGCGGCTGCTCGCTGCGATGATCGGCGCCAGCATCGATTACGGCCGCTCGACGCTTGGTGAGGGCCGGAAGGTCAACGTCGAATATGTCTCGGCCAATCCGACCGGCCCGATGCATGTCGGCCATTGCCGCGGTGCCGTCGTCGGTGATGCGCTCGCCAACCTGCTCGCCTTTGCTGGTTACGACGTCGAGAAGGAATACTATATCAACGATGCCGGCTCGCAGATCGACGTGCTCGCCCGTTCGGTTTTCCTGCGCTATCGCGAAGCGCTCGGCGAAAAGATCGGCGAAATTCCCTCGGGTCTCTATCCAGGCGACTATCTCGTGCCCGTCGGCCAGTCGCTTGCCGCCGATTACGGCGTACGGCTGCACAACATGCCGGAAGACCAATGGATGCCGATCGTCAAGGATCGCACCATCGATGCGATGATGGTGATGATCCGCGAAGACCTGGCGGCGCTGAACGTCCATCATGACGTCTTCTTCTCCGAGCGCACGCTGCATGCCCATGGTGCAGCCGCGATCCGCACGGCGATTAACGACCTGACCTTCAAGGGCTATGTCTACAAAGGCACGCTGCCGCCACCGAAGGGACAACTGCCTGAGGATTGGGAGGATCGCGAACAGACGCTGTTCCGCTCGACCGAAGTCGGTGACGATATCGACCGGCCACTGATCAAGTCGGATGGCTCCTACACCTATTTCGCCGCCGACGTCGCCTACTTCAAGAACAAGTTCGACCGCGGTTTCGACGAGATGATCTATGTGCTTGGCGCCGACCATGGCGGCTACGTCAAGCGCCTGGAAGCGGTTGCACGTGGCGTTTCGGACGGTGAGGCGAAACTGACGGTGCTGCTCTGCCAGCTCGTCAAGCTCTATCGCAACGGCGAGCCGGTGAAGATGTCGAAGCGCTCGGGCGATTTCGTTACGCTTCGGGAAGTGGTCGAGGAGGTCGGTCGTGATTCGGTGCGTTTCATGATGCTTTATCGCAAGAATTCCGAGCCGCTCGACTTCGATTTCGCCAAAGTGACGGAACAGTCGAAAGATAATCCGGTTTTTTACGTGCAATATGCGCATGCCCGCTGCATGTCGGTCTTCCGGCAGGCGAGGGAGGCTTTTGGCGACCTCGATGTTTCGGCCGCCGAACTGGCGCAAACCGTTGCAGGCATTGGCGATCCGGCCGAATTGCAGCTCGTCGCCAAGCTCGCCGAATTCCCGCGGATCGTCGAGGCTGCAGCCCAGTCACAGGAGCCGCATCGGGTCGCTTTTTACCTCTACGACCTCGCTAGTTCTTTCCATGCGCACTGGAACAAAGGTAAAGATCAGCCGGAATTACGATTTGTTAATGATAAAAACCGAGAATCAACTATTGCCAGACTTGGGCTGGTGTACGCCGTCGCGTCGGTTTTGAAGTCGGGACTTGCCATTACAGGCACTGCCGCACCGGACGAAATGCGATAACGTCACCATTTCCCCACAATGCGCTGGCAATTCAGAGTTGGCGTTTGCGAGTGGGATAGGCATGGCTGATAAACAACTTGCGTATGATACGCGCGGAAAAGATGACCTGTTTGCCGACGATGATCCGTTGGCCGAACTTGCCCGTATCGTCGGCTTCGAACCCCGTGTTGCAGCAAACACGATAACCGAGCCCGCGCGGCAGGAGCCCGCCCTCGATCTCGAGGACGAGCTTGGCCGCGAGTTCGACCGTTACGATTCGCCACGTCCGCTCGCAGAGCTCGACCGGCCAGCCGAGCCGATCTCCGACGACGTCATCCCCGAAGATTACATTGAGCCCGTTCTCGATGTTTCTCCGGCTGCCGAGAGGCCGGAGGTTGCAGAGCCGGTTTCCGTCGCCTCCGTTGAGGCTGAGGAAGCAACTGTGCCTGCAGCAAGCAACTGGGATGCGCCCGCCGCCGACCCGGCGGCTTGGCCGCAGCAGCTTTCCGTCGAGCCCGCTTTCGAGACGCCGGTGCAATCGGCTATCGGCGGTGCCCGCGACCTGATCGAGGAGCTTGAGCTGTCGATCGGTGCTGCTCCGGTCTCTTCGCTGCCGCAGCCCGCCAAGGCGCCGCAGTGGTCGGCCGCCAGCATCAGGTTGCCGCTTGCCAATTTCCACGCCGCGAAACGCGAGGAATCGGTTGTTCCGCCGAAGCCCGAACCTGTGGTCGAAGCAGCCGCAGCGCCGGTGGCTGAAGCGCATTCCGCCGATCTGCCCGCTGCAGAGCCGCAGCCCGTAATCGAGCAGTCCGCCCCCGCCGTCGAGCAGTTGGCCCCCATCGTCGCTGCCGAGCCGTCCGAGGAATTCGAATCCGCGTCTCCGTCGCTCGGCTTCCCCGCCGAGCTCGATCGCCACGACGAGGTGATCGCGTCGGAAGAGGTTGCCGAGGTCGAGGACTTCGTCGAAATCGAAGACGATCTGGAAGATTTCGGGTCCGACGCCGGTTTCGATCTCATTGCCGCCGCCGTCGAAGGCGAGATCCAGGCCGATGCCGCGCTGACCGAGGTCGTGCCCGACGTTCCGCACACTGCCGGCACTTTCGATCTTGACGATCTGCTCGCCGACGTCTCGCGTTATCCGGTACCGCAACGCCCCAATCCGGCGACGGTTTCGCCGCAGGCCGAATCGATCGAGGCAGCTCCCGTTGCCGCTGCATTTGTCCAGCCGCAAGTGATCGCGCCGGCACCGGTCGTCGCGGCTGCCGCTCGGCCTGCTCCGGTCTATGCTGCTGAAGCCGTAACGGTCGCGCCGCAGCTTGCCGAGGTCGCTGCACCTCAGCCTGCCGCGACGGCATATTCGCGGGCACAGCAACCTGTACCGGAAGCCGACGATCCCTTCGCCGGCCATGATTTCGAGCTGGATCTTGCCGGCATCGAGCTGGAACTCGCCGATCTCGATTTCTCCGAACCGCCAGAGCTGGCTCCGGCTGAGCCCGTGCCGCAGCTGGAGCCGGCAGTCCGTGCTCCCGAGCAGGCCGCTGCCATCTCGCCTAGGGCAGCGGCCGTTTTTGCGCCTGAGCCACAAATTCCTGCTTTCCAGCAGGCGGCTTCCGCCCCTGCACGGCCCGCTCCGGCTGTCGTTGCTGAGTCCCACGTTCGGGCTCAGGCTCAGGTTCCAACTCCGGCTCCGGCCTTCAACTGGACGCCTGTCGCTGACTCGACCGAAGACTTGCCGTTTGATCCGGCGATGATCTCCGATCCGGAGGATCGTCCTGAGGCTGTCGAGGACATGCACGTGCCGGCGCTACCGCCGGTCGAGCAGCCAGCTCCGGTCGCGAAAACTCAGGATTTCGATTTCGATCTCGACGCGGAGATCGCGAGCTTCTTCGAACCGGCCAAGCCGCGGGAAAACCCGGCGCCGGCCACGGATACGGCTGCCGCAGCGGCAAAGGTGGTCAAGCCCACCATCGCCGATGGCCTCGATGATTTCGAACGGGCGCTGGAGGAGGATTTCCGCCGCAGCGTGCGCGAGCCGGTCGAGCGCCGCGAAACCTCCGAAGTTCGGATTGAGTCGGCAAGCCAGGCGGCTGATTTCAGCCGGGCCCGGTCGATGCGCCGGCTGCTTGCCGGAGCCGTCGTGCTCGTGGTCTTCGCCGGCGTCGGTTACGGTGTCTATTCCTCCGTCTGGAACGGCGAGGGGCTCGGCATCGTCGCATCGGGCGAGCCGCGCGTGATCGCTGCGGACAAGGAGCCGGTCAAGGTCGTTCCGGAAAATCCCGGCGGCAAGACCGTGCCGAACCAGGACAAGGCGGTCTACGACCGTGTTGCCGGTTCTGCCGAGGAGCCGAAGCAGAAGGCGTTGGTTTCTTCCGACGAGGCGCCGGTCGATGTCGTCCAGCGCACGCTGACACCGGAAGCGCTGCCTGAGGACGACGAGAACGCCAACCCGAGTGATCAGGTCACACCGACCGCAGTCGGTGAGACGGAGGATCCTCGGCTGCTGCCGAACCAGGACAATGCCGAAAACGCGCCCGCT
Source organism: Rhizobium sp. NZLR1 (assembly GCF_017357385.1). Taxonomy (NCBI): domain Bacteria; kingdom Pseudomonadati; phylum Pseudomonadota; class Alphaproteobacteria; order Hyphomicrobiales; family Rhizobiaceae; genus Rhizobium; species Rhizobium sp. NZLR1. The sequence continues at coordinate 1,964,075 of NZ_CP071632.1, forward strand.
AGCGATGCCGACAAGGCGCCGTCCGTTTCGCCGCGCAAGGTCCGCACGATGATCGTCAAGCCCGATGGCACGCTGGTCGCCCGCGAGGAACCAGCAGCCGTCGACCAGCCGGCTGCCCCGGTGACATCGTCTGCTCAGCCGATGCCGGCGTTGACGGCCCCGTCGGCGCAATCGGCTTCGCCGGTGCCGCCGGTAGGCGGAACGGCCGCAAGCTTCCCGTCAAGCGCCGAGGTTGCTTCCGCCGATGCTCGTTCTGCAGCACCTGCCGAAACGACGCCGGCACAGCCGCCGCTGACAGGTGGCGCCGACACGCAGGCTGCAAATCCCGCCCCGGTCCAACCGCCGGTGCGCCCGGTCAAGACCGGGGCGGCGACCGATACCGCTCCGGTTCCGATCGCCCGTCCGGCCGAGCAGCCCGTCAACGTTGTCGGCACCGTGACCGAGAAGGGCAATGTCCGACCGCCGGCACAGCAGCCGAAGACGACTGAGGTCGCGGCCGCAGCACCGGTCGCCGCTCAGCCGCAGCAGGCCGCGTCCGCCGGCGGCTACGGCATCCAGATCGCCTCATTGCCGTCGCAAGACGAGGCGACCAAATCCTATGCCAACCTGTCGAAGAAATTCGCCGGTGTGCTTGGTGGCCGCGCACATGAGATCCGCAAGGCCGATATCGCCGGCAAGGGCACTTTCTACCGTGTCCGTATTCCTGCCGGTTCCAAGGACGAGGCCGCAGCGCTCTGCGAACAGTATCGCGCAGCGGGCGGCAGCTGCCTGATCTCCAAGTAGTCTCGGGTTTGAATGGAATAACAAGAGCGGCGGGCCGGATCGGTCCGCCGCTCTTTTTTGTGCATCGCTTTCGACCTTGCTCGCATTTGGCCGGGCGCCGTCTATGATTCTCAAATGACCGAATCAAAAGCGATGATCCTTGGCTGCAGTGGCCTTTCCCTCACATCCGAAGAGAAAGCCTTCTATCGGGGCGAACGGCCCTGGGGCTTCATCCTCTTCGGGCGCAACATCTCGGAGGCAGGTCAGATTACCGATCTTGTCGCCGAACTGCGCGACAGCGTCGGCTGGCATGCACCGGTGCTGATCGACCAGGAGGGCGGCCGTGTCCAGCGCATCCGGCCACCCATTCTCAAGCGTTATCCCTCAGGCCGGGAACTCGGCGATCTCTATCGCCGCGACCCAGGGCTCGGCCTGCGCGCCGCGTGGGCGATGTCGCGGCTGCACGCCTTCGACCTTTCGAGCCTCGGCATCGATGTCGATTGTCTGCCGGTGCTCGATGTGCCGGTCGAGGGCAGCAGCAATGTCATCGGCGACCGCGCCTATGGCGGCGATCTCGAGACCGTCATCGCGATGGGCCGGGCGGCTGCCGAGGGGCTGAAGGCCGGCGGCCTGTTGCCGGTGATGAAGCATGTTCCCGGCCACGGCCGCGGCTTTGCGGACTCACATCTGGAACTTCCTGTCGTCACCGTCTCGCGCGATGAGTTGGAAGCCCATGACTTCCCACCCTTCGTCGCGATGAAAGACGAGTTGATGGCGATGACCTGCCACGTCGTCTTCACCGCCATCGATCCCGATAATCCGGCGACAACGTCGCGCAAAGTGACCGACGGTATCATCCGCGAGCATATCGGCTTTACCGGTCTGCTGCTCTCCGACGACAGCTCGATGAATGCTCTTTCCGGCACGATCGGTCAACGCGCGGCGAATATCATTGCAGGCGGATGCGATATCGTGCTGCATTGCAACGGCCATATGGACGAGATGCGCGAGGTCGTGGCAAATGTTCCGCAGATCGCCGGTCAATCGCTTGTCCGCGCAAAAGCGGTGGAGGCGGGCTTCACGGCAGCAGATGCCGCCGACGAAGCGGAATTGAGGGCAGAATTCGAGGCGATGTTTGCGACGGTCTGATTGTAGAGGAGCAGGGTGGTGAACACGGTCAAGGGCACGGGGCGTCAGCAGGCGGCAACGCCGATGGACAAGCTGTGGCAGGAAAATGGTGCCGAGCGCGCCAGCCACGAGCCGGCGTTGGTGATCGATGTCGCCGGCTTTGAAGGCCCGCTCGACCTGTTGCTCTATCTTGCCCGCAACCAGAAGGTTGATCTGTCGCGCATTTCGGTGCTGGCGCTTGCCGAGCAATATCTGCAGTTCGTCGAAAGCGCCCGGCGCATCCGCATCGAGCTTGCCGCCGACTATCTCGTCATGGCAGCCTGGCTCGCCTTTCTGAAGTCGAGGCTGCTCATTCCCCAGCAGGCCAAGGATGACGGTCCTTCCGGCGAGGAACTGGCGGCAACGCTCGCCTTCCGGCTGAAACGCCTCGAAGCCATGCGCCAGGCTGCGGAAGGCCTCGTCAACCGCAACCGTCTCGGCCGCGACATCTTCATGCGCGGCGCGCCCGAGCATATTCCCGACCGGCAGCAATCCGCTTATGCGGCCAGCCTCTACGATCTGTTGACCGCCTATGCGGCGCTGCGCCAGCGCAATGCGGTCACCCATGTGACGATCGAGAGACGCAGCGTCTGGTCGCTGACAGATGCCCGCGAATTGCTGACCCAGATGATCGGCGAGGTCGGCGACTGGACAGCGATGGAGCATTATCTGCTGCGCTATCTCGCAGCGCCCGAGGAACGCGTCACGGCGATCGCTAGCGCTTTTGCCGCCTCGCTAGAGCTGGTGCGCGAGGGCAAGTTGGAAATCCGCCAGGACGGCGCCTTTCAGCCGTTATACATGCGCCGCGGTCCCAAACACGCCACGCTGCAGGTGGTGGAGCAGGAGCAGCCGGCTTGATCGATCCGAAGAGTGATGAGGATTTCGAGGACGATTTCGAAGGCAGGGGCCGCGACTTGCAGGCGGAGATCGAGGCAGAGCGCATCGCCGAGGCGCTGGTCTTCGCTTCCTCGCAGCCGGTTTCCGAGAGCTTCCTGGCTGAGCGTCTGGCTGAGAATGCTGACGTGCGCGCAATCATGCTGCGTCTGAAAGCGCAATATGCGCCGCGCGGCGTCAACCTCGTGCAGATCGAGGGCGCCTGGGCCTTCCGCACCGCGGCCGATCTGTCCTTTGTCATCCGCCGCGATGAAAACGAGGTGAAGAAGCTGTCGCGCGCCGCACTGGAAGTGCTGGCGATCATTGCCTATCACCAGCCGGTGACCCGGGCCGAAATCGAGGATATCCGCGGCGTTCAGACCTCGCGCGGCACGCTCGACGTGCTGATGGAAGCCGGCTGGGTGCGGTTTCGCGGCCGCCGGCGCACGCCGGGCCGGCCAGTGACACTGGGCACGACACGCGATTTCCTCGACCATTTCGGTCTCGAGGAACTGCGTGACCTGCCCGGTCTCGAAGAATTGAAGGGAGCGGGCTTGCTGTCAGGCCGGATTCCGGCGAATTTCAATATTCCCTCGCCGTTGATGAACGACGAACTGACCGAGGACGAGGACCCGATAACCCAGATGGACCTCGAGGAACTGGGGTTGCTGGCGCCGCGCGGCGCCTCCGAAGATTGAGGGGCTTGCGTCTTGCTTTTGCCATGCATGGCGAAAACAATGGGGGCCGCCACTTTTCGACGGGTCAATGGCTTGTCACAAAGGGCGATACCGTGACATTAAGCGCAGTTCAAAAGGCGTGATGTTGGAAACGGTGTTTGAAATCCTTACATCGTGGGAACAACGAAACAGGGAGTTAGGGTAATGGGTTCTTTTAGCATGTGGCACTGGTTGATCGTTCTGGTCATAGTGCTGTTGTTGTTCGGTCGCGGCAAGATCCCGGAACTGATGGGCGACGTTGCCAAGGGCATCAAGAGCTTCAAGAAGGGCATGACGGACGAGGACGCGCCGGAAACGGCAAAGACCGTCGATCACAAGGCCGACGAAACGAAATAACCAAGTCCGGGAAAAGGCGCTGCCCCCGCGCTTCCCGTCCAGGAGCCTTGCATGTTCGATATTGGCTGGACCGAGCTTTTGGTCATCGCGGTGGTCCTGATCGTGGTCGTCGGTCCCAAGGATTTGCCGCCGATGCTGCGCGCTTTCGGCAAGATGACGCAGCGCGCCCGCAAGGTGGCGGGTGACTTCCGCGCGCAATTCGATGAAGCGTTGCGCGAGGCAGAGCTTGACGATGTCCGCCAGACGCTCAGCGACGCTCAGAAGCTCAACCCGGTGAATAGCCTGCGCGAGGCGATGAATCCGCTTCGCCAGATGGGCAACGAGATCAAGGCCGACCTGCAGAAGGCGACCGTGGCCCCGGAAAACAAGACCGAGGTGCCGCCTGCTGCGGTCTCAGCCCCGACGCCGTCGATGAGCCTGCCGGAAACGCCGCCGTTGGTGCCGGCGCCTGCGCAGCCTGAACCCGTCGCAGCAGCGATCGTCCAGGCCGAAACGGTTGCCGCCAAGCCGAAGGCCGTACGCAAGCCACGCGCCAAGGCCGCAGATAAGGCCGCCTTTGCCATTGCCGCGCCTGTGGAAAAGCCGAAGCGCACGACGGCAGTCAGGAAGCCTGCAACGCCGAAGACGCCGGTACAGATGAAGAAAAAGGACGAGGCATGAGCGGTGAGTCCGAAGATAAGCCGCAGCCGTTGATCGAGCACCTGATGGAGTTGCGCACGCGGCTGATCTGGTCGATCGGCGCGTTTTTTATCGCCTTCATCGCCTGCTTCTTTTTTGCCAAGCATCTCTTCAACTACTTAGTCATTCCCTACAAGACAGCCGTAATATGGGCGCATCTCGACGTCGAGAAGGCCCAGCTGATCTACACCGCGCCACAGGAATTCTTCTTCACGCAGGTCAAAGTGGCGATGTTCGGCGGACTGGTGGTCGCTTTCCCGATCATTGCCGCCCAGGTCTACAAGTTCGTAGCGCCCGGCCTCTACAAGAACGAACGTCAGGCCTTCCTGCCGTTCCTGATCGCCTCGCCGGTCCTGTTCCTGATGGGCGGCGCGCTCGTCTATTTCTTCTTCACGCCGATGGTCATGTGGTTCTTCCTGTCTATGCAGCAGGCGCCGGGTCATGACGAGGTGGCGATCTCGCTGATGCCGAAGGTCTCGGAATATCTGAGCCTGATCATGACGCTTGTCTTCTCCTTTGGCCTCGTCTTCCAGCTTCCCGTCGTCACCACGCTGCTCGCCCGCGTCGGACTTCTGACGTCGCAATGGCTCGCCGAAAAGCGCAAGTTCGCCATCGTGCTTGCCTTCATCGTCGCCGCCGTGTTGACGCCACCGGATCCGATGTCCCAGATCGGCCTTGCGATACCGACGATCCTTCTCTACGAGATTTCCATCCATGCGGCGCGACTCGTAGAGCGCCAGCGTGCCCGGCAGGCGGTCGAAAAGGACACCGAATCCGCGGACGTTGCCAAGACGGACAGCGTCTGAGCGGCAATCCGGAAATCCTTTCATGAACGCCGTCTCATCCGGTCGAAGCCCGCTCAGGCTTTGGCCGGGTCACTTCTGTTGCAAACGATCTGGAACGACGATGCTCGATATCAAATGGATCCGTGAGAATCCCGAAGCGCTCAATGCCGCTCTTGCCAAGCGCGGCGCGGAGCCTCTGGCCCAAAGCCTCGTCGCCCTCGATGAAAAGCGCCGCTCTGCCGTGCAGAAAGCGCAGGACTTGCTGTCTCGCCGCAATCTCGCCTCCAAGGAGATCGGCGCGGCGCTGTCCCAGAAGAATGGCGAGCTTGCCGAGAAGCTGAAGGCCGAGGTCGCCGAATTGAAGACCCTGCTGCCGGCGATCGAGGAGGAGGACCGGCTACTGACGGCCGAACTCGCCGACGCGCTCTCTCGCATCCCCAACATACCTTTCGACGATGTTCCGGTCGGCAAGGACGAGCACGACAATGTCGTCACCCGCGTCGTCGGCGAAAAGCCGCGCTGGAACCATACGCCGAAGGAGCACTTCGAAATCGGCGAGGGGCTCGGCTATATGGATTTCGAGCGCGCCGCCAAGCTCTCCGGCTCGCGCTTCACGGTTCTGACCGGGTCGCTCGCCAGGCTCGAGCGTGCGCTCGGCCAGTTCATGATCGATCTCCACACCCGTGAGCACGGTTATACCGAAGTCAGCTCGCCGCTAATGGTGCGCGCTGAAGCCCTGTTCGGCACCGGCAACCTGCCGAAGTTCGAAGAGGATCTCTTCAAGACGACGGACGGTCGTTATCTCATTCCGACAGCCGAAGTGACGCTGACCAATCTGGTGCGCGAGGAAATCCTCGATCAGGAAAAGCTGCCGCTCCGCTTCACCGCCTTGACGCCGTCCTTCCGTTCGGAAGCGGGCTCGGCCGGCCGCGATACGCGCGGCATGCTGCGTCAGCACCAGTTCTGGAAATGCGAACTCGTCTCGATCACCGACGCCGAAAACGCCATCGCCGAGCATGAGCGCATGACGGCCTGCGCCGAAGAAGTTCTGAAGCGCCTAGGTCTGCATTTCCGCACGATGACGCTTTGCACCGGCGACATGGGCTTCGGCTCGCGCAAGACCTACGATCTCGAAGTTTGGCTGCCGGGACAGAACGCCTTCCGCGAAATCTCCTCCTGCTCTGTCTGTGGCGATTTTCAGGCCCGCCGGATGAACGCGCGCTACCGCGACAAGGACGACAAGAGCAACAGGTTCGTCCACACGCTGAACGGCTCCGGCACCGCTGTCGGCCGCTGCCTGATCGCCGTTCTCGAAAATTATTTGAACGAAGATGGGTCCGTCACGATTCCGGACGTTTTGCTTCCCTATATGGGCGGATTGACCAAAATCGAACGGGCGGCCTGAAGGCGATGCGCATCCTGCTGACGAATGACGACGGAATTCACGCGGAAGGCTTGGCCGCGCTGGAGCGGATCGCCCGCACGCTGTCCGACGACGTCTGGATCGTGGCGCCCGAGACTGATCAGAGCGGCCTTGCCCATTCGTTGAGCCTGTCGGAACCTTTGCGGCTACGCAAGATTTCCGACAAGCATTTCGCCTTGCGCGGCACGCCGACCGATTGCGTCATCATGGGCATCCGGCAGGTGATGGACATCAAGCCCGATCTCGTTCTCTCCGGCGTCAATTCGGGCTCGAACGTCGCAGACGACGTAACCTATTCCGGCACTATCGCCGGCGCCATCGAAGGCACGATGCAGGGTGTGCGTTCCTTCGCGCTGAGCCAGGCCTACCTCTATGAGGACGGCGCGCGCATCGTTCCTTGGGAGGTCTGCGAGACACATGCGCCGGCCCTTCTGGAAAAGCTGATGGTTCTGGACCTGCCGCAGGGCACGTTTCTCAATCTCAACTTCCCGAACTGCGGTCCCGACGAGGTCGATGGCGCCGAGGTGACCATGCAGGGCAAGCTCGCCTTCAACCTGCAGGTCGACGCCCGCTCCGATGGCCGGGGCTTTCCCTATTACTGGCTGAAGTTCGGCGAACGCGCCGGCGCCTTCATCGAAGGCACGGATATTCATGCCCTGAAGCATAACAAGATTTCGGTAACGCCTTTGAAACTGGATCTGACCGATTATTCCGTGACGGACCGCGTGGCGCGGGCCTTGGGATACGGAGCACAGGTTTGACGGCAAGACTGGCCGAGAAAGAGGGCTTTGCGGCGCTCGTCCTTAGATTGCGTGCCGAAGGCATCTCCGACCTCGATCTGCTGACGGCGGTCGAGCAGACGCAGCGCTCGCTCTTCGTGCCGCCGCAATTTTCCGATGATGCCTATTCGAGCCGGACGATACCGATCGAATGCGGCTCCTTCCTTGAAGGCATCGATTTTGTCGTCCGCATCCTGCATCACCTCAAAGTCAAACCAGGACAGCGCGTCCTCGAAATCGGCACCGGCAGCGGCTTTACCGCCGCCGTCATCGGCAGAATGGCTGAGCGTGTTCTGTCCATCGACCGCTACAAGACGCTGACATCGGCGGCACAGCGGCGCATGGAATCGCTTGGCCTGCGCAACGTTATCATCCGCCACGCCGACGGTAGTGCCGGCATGCAGGGAGAGGGCACCTTCGACCGCATCCTGGTGACGGCGGCCTTCAATGCGATGCCGCGCTTTTATACTGACCAGCTTGTTTCCGGCGGCTCGATGATCGCGCCGTTGATGATCTCCGAAACCGAATGCCGCATGGTGCGGTTGACGAAAACCGGCAGCCGGTTCGAACGCGAAGAACTGTTCGAAGCCCCGTATCTGCCGATCGTTCCGCGCCTTGCCTCGCTGCTGTAAGCTCTACGATTTTTCACCCGTAAGCTATGGTTATCAACTTCTCAAAAATACCGCACTGATTCCAGCATCTTAACCGCGTGGTAATACTAACGCGTTTTAATAGACTCACAAATGGTTGCGTTCTCAGTGGGTCGAGTCAATGCGTTTCAGTCTTTCGCCGAAGTTCGGGAAGTCGGCCGGTAATCTTCTGGTTGTGGGTCTGTTGGCGAGTGCCGCAACAGGCTGCAGTTCTGATGTGACACGGTTTGGCGGCTTGTTTTCCTCCTCAGGGCAGGACCAGATCACCACCAGTTCCATTCCGCGCAGGGGTGGTGCTCAGGGCGATCCGGTGCCGCGCGCCGATCTCGGCGGCTCCGCCGTTGCCAGCCAGTCGGGCTACGGCGGCGGCAATGGTGCGCTGAGCCAGCCTTATCCGTCGAGCCCCAGTTATGATCCGGTCCGCACGTCGAGCGCCCGCATGGCTTCCGCACCGGTCTCGGTGCAGCGTTCCGAGCTTGCTGCGCCGACGGCTGTTGCGCCTTCCCGCCAGCGGGAAAAGGAAGTCGCGCTCGCCCAGCCTTTCCCTTCAGCGCCCCAGGCCGAAAAAAACCGATTGGTGGCCCCGGCTGCGCCGAAGCTGACGCCCGATACTCTGACGACGGGCACGACGCCGAAGGTTTCAGGCTGGTCCGGGACCAATGCCCCTTCCGTAACGCTACGTCCGGGCGAAAGTGTTGCCACGCTGTCCAGGCGCTTCGGTGTTCCGGAAAAGGAAATCCTGCGGGTCAACAACCTGAAGACGGCTTCCGCCGCTGCGCCCGGCCAGGCGATCCTGATCCCGACCTTCAATGGCGGCAATGCCGCCAAGGCGGCGTCGCAGGCGGCCGATCTTTCCAGGCCCGGCAAGATGCCGGAACCGGTGAAGGCTCCTGAGCAGAACGTCGCCGTCATTCCCGGCGCCAATTCCGCCCGCGACAAGACCATGGCGAGCGCCGATTCTACCGGCAAGCTTCCGGCCGGCGCCGGCAAGGATCCGAAAGCGCCTGCCGGCAGCTACGTCGTCAAGCAAGGCGATTCGCTGGCAAAGATCGCCAAGGCGACCGGTAGCAATATCGACGATCTGAAGGCCGCCAACAAACTTTCGGCCAACTCGCTCCGGATCGGCCAGGCCCTGAAGATCCCGAACGGCACTGCCGACAATATCAAGACGGCGTCGATCCAGCCCGAGAAGGTCGATCCGAAGCCGGCTCAGACAGCGCCGGCCCAGCAGACGGCCTCCGTTCAGCCAGCGCCCTACAAGGCGCCGGCCGCCACCCAGACGGTCGACGATGTCGAAAAGAAATCTGACGTCAGCTCCGCCGCACCGGAATCGACCGGCATCGGCAAGTACCGTTGGCCGGTCCGCGGTCAGGTCATTGCTTCATACGGCGCTAACGTCAACGGCAACCGCAATGACGGCATCGACATCTCGGTTCCGCAGGGAACGCCGATCAAGGCCGCCGAAAATGGCGTCGTCATTTATGCCGGCAACGGCCTGAAGGAACTCGGCAACACGGTTCTCGTCCGTCACGACGACGGCACCGTCACCGTCTACGGTAATGCCGATACTTTGAGCGTCGCTCGCGGCCAGAAGATCCAGCGTGGCCAAACCGTCGCCGTCTCCGGCATGAGCGGCGACGTCAAGCAGCCGCAGGTCCATTTCGAGGTGCGCAAGGACGCATCCCCGGTCAACCCGATGACTTTCCTGGAATAGGTATAGCGTACCAGGAAACGAGAAAAGCCCGGCAACAGCCGGGCTTTTGTCATTCAATGCATATCATTCTAAATTAGACCCGGTCGATGTGAACGCGCATGCGTCCGGCCAAGTCCTGAATATACTGCCAGGCGACACGGCCGGAGCGCGCCCCGCGCGTCGTTGCCCATTCCAGCGCTTCGGCATGCATCTTGCCGCGTTCGAGCCCGAGCTTGAAGTGATCGGCATAGCCGTCGATCATGCCGAGATAGTCTTCCTGGCTGCATTTGTGGAAGCCGAGCCAGAGGCCGAAGCGGTCGGACAGCGAAACCTTCTCTTCCACCGTCTCCGACGGATTGATCGCCGTCGACTGCTCGTTTTCCATCATGTGGCGCGGCAGGAGATGGCGCCGGTTCGATGTGGCATAGAAGAGTACATTGTCCGGCCGCCCCTCGACGCCGCCGTCGAGTGCTGCCTTCAGCGATTTGTAGGCGGTGTCGTCATGATCGAAGGACAGATCGTCGCAGAAGACGATCACGCGGTACGACGTGTCCTTCAAGAGGTCGAGCAGATTGGGAAGGCTGGAGATATCCTCGCGATGGACTTCGACCAGTTTCAGCGAGACACCACTTTCGCGGCTGACATCCTCGTGCACGGCTTTGACCAGCGAGGATTTTCCCATGCCGCGTGCGCCCCACAGCAGCACATTGTTGGCGGCATAACCCTCGGCGAAACGCACCGTATTCTCATGCAGAATGTCGCGCACATGATCGACGCCGCGGATGAGCTTCAACGCCACCCGGTTCGGCTTCTTCACAGGCTGCAGATGCTGGCGCAGAGGCGCCCAGACGAAACAGTCGGCAGCATCCCAGTCGTTGAGGGCAGGCGCCGGCCCGGCAAGACGCTGGAGGGCATCGGCGAGCCGTTTCAGTTCGGCAAGCAGGGCATTGTTGATTTCCTCGGTCATCGCAGGCCTCCTGTTTTTCGCTGCGGCAATCCGCTTTGATCTTTCGCTGCGGGGTAGCATGGCGTTTTGACGCCGGAAAGGTTATGAGGCAGCGGAATCGGTACTGTTTCCGGCTGTTTCTGTTGCATTCACCGAAGCCGTAACTATAGTCCGGCAACCTGAAAAAAGAGGCGGTGTTCCGCCGTGAAGCCTGAGGAGTTTAGCATGTTCATCACCCCGGCATTCGCCCAGAGTGCGACCGACACCGCAACCGGTTTCGGTGGCTCCGGTTTCGAAATGATCATCCTGTTCGTGCCGCTGATGGTCGTCTGGTACTTCCTGCTGATCAGGCCGCAGCGCGCGCAGGCAAAAAAGCGTGACGAGACCCTGAAGGCGATCCGTCGCGGCGACCAGGTCGTCACCGGTGGCGGTCTTGTCGGCAAGGTTACCAAGGTCGTCGACGACAAGGAAGTCGAAGTCGAGATTGCCGACGGCGTTCGCGTACGCATCGTCCGCAGCGGCATCTCTGAAGTGCGGGTCAAGGGTGAACCCGTCAAGGCCGACGCAGCGTAACGAGCGATAACGGCAGGACCGCCGGATCGGAAGATCGTCGAGAGAATGTTGCATTTTTCCCGCTGGAAAACACTTCTGATTTGGCTGGCCGCGTTTGCGGCCATCGTCATCGCTGCGCCCAATCTGCTGAGCGAGGAGCAGCGTTCCGCTCTGCCGGGCTGGTTGCGTCACGACCGCGTGACGCTCGGTCTCGATCTGCAGGGCGGCTCGCATATCGTTCTGAAGGTCGAGCGTTCCGATGTCGTCAAGGACCGCCTGGAAGAGGCGGTCGCCAATGTGCGCAATGCGCTGCGTGGCGCCGGCATCCGCTATACCGGGCTGACCGGCAATGACCAGACCGTTACTGTCCGCATCACCGATCCGGCCGAGACGCAGAAGGCGGTTGATCTCCTGACACCTTTGACGGCGACTGCCGGCAGTTTAGGGCCGGAGGTGGCGCTGCGGCGGGGCGAGGAGGGACAGCTCTCGCTGCAGATTTCCGACGCCGGCATCACAGCTGACGTCGCTTCCGCCCGGACTCGATCGCTCGATATCGTTGCCCGCCGTATCGCTGGATTCGGCCATGCGAATTTCCTTGTTCACCCCGATGGCGCCGACCGGATCGTCGTGCAGGTGCTGGGATCGGTCGATGCGGAACGGCTGAAAAACCTGCTCAACCAGCCGGCCAAGCTTTCCTTTCATCTGATCGATGCAAGCATGTCGGGGCAGGAGGCGCTGAACGGCCGTTGGCCCGCGACATCGCAAGTGCTCTATTCGCTTGATGATCCGCCGATCCCATATCTCGTCGACCGCACGGCTTTCGTCTCCGGCAGCAATATGGTCGATATCGAGCCTGTCGTCGATCCACAGACGCAGGATACCTCGATTACTTACCGCCTCGATGCCGAAGGCACGCAGCGGCTGGCGGAGGTGACGGGGCAGAATATCGGCAAGCACCTTGCCATCGTCTTCGACGACCAGGTGATGTCGTCACCGGTTATCGATGCGGCGATCACTGGCGGCGAGGGCGCGATTTCGGCGAACTTCTCCGAGGATGGCGTCCGCGATCTTGCGATCATGCTGCGCGCCGGCGCCCTGCCGGCGACGCTGACGAGCGTCGAGGAACGCAGCGTCAGCCCAAGATTTGGCGCTGATTCGATCTTCAGTGGCCTTGTTGCCGGCCTCGTCGCCGTCGTGCTGGTCGCAGCACTGATGATCGCGCTCTACCGCATTCTCGGCGTCATCGCCGTCGTCTCGCTGTTTTTCAACCTGATTCTCATCGTTGCGGTGCTGAGCCTTGCCGGCGCGACGCTCACCTTGCCCGGGATTGCCGGCATCGTGCTCATCGTCGGCATGGCGGTCGACTCGAACGTTCTGATCTACGAGCGCATCCGTGAAGAGAAGAAAACCACCCATTCCTTCGCAGAGGCCGTCGGCCGCGGTTTCACGCGCGCATTCGCAACGATCGTCGACGCAAATGTCACGATCTTTATCGCCGCGATCATCCTTTTTTACCTCGGCAGCGAATCCATCCGCGGTTTCGCGGTGACGCTGGCGGTCGGCATCCTGACGACAGTCTTCACGGCCTTCACGCTGACGCGCTCGATCGTCGCCGGCTGGCTGAAAGGCCGCCATCCCCGGCATCTGCCGAAGAGCGTTCTGACCGATCTCTTCGAACACGCCAATATCCGTTTCATGGGAATCCGCCGTTATGTCTTTACGGCGTCAGCGGTCATCTCGCTGATTGCCATGGCCGCCTTTGCTACCGCCGGCCTGCGTCTCGGCATCGATTTCACCGGTGGCTCGCTCATCGAGGCGACGGCGAAGCAGGGCAATGCCGACCTCGCCGATCTTCAATCACGCCTCAACGATCTCAATCTAGGCGAGGTGCGTGTGGAGCGCACGGGCGGGCCGTCGAATGCGCGGATCAGCATCGCGTCCCAAGGCGGCGGCGAAAATGCCGAACAATCCGCGGCGACGCTGGTGCGCGGCGAGCTCCAGGAGGATTATGACTTTCGCCGCGTCGAGGTCGTCGGCCCCGCCATCTCCGGCGAATTGACGATGATGGCGACGCTCGGCGTGCTTGCAGCGCTTGCGGCGATCCTCATCTACATCTGGATCCGCTTCGAATGGCAGTTTGCGGTCGGCGCCATAGTCGCAACGCTGCACGATGTCATCATCATGCTCGGTCTCTTCGTCCTTACCGGCATAGAATTCAACCTGACGAGCATTGCCGCGGTGCTGACCATCGTCGGTTACTCCCTGAACGACACGGTCGTGGTCTATGACCGAATGCGCGAGAATCTGAAGCGATACAGGAAGATGCCGCTGCCGATCCTGATCGATGCTTCGATCAATCAGACGCTGTCGCGCACCATTCTGACCGCCGCGACGACGCTGCTCGCCTTGCTCGCGCTCTATCTTTTCGGGGGCGATGTCATCCGCTCCTTCACCTTTATGATGCTCTTCGGCGTCGCTCTCGGCACCTTCTCTTCAATCTATATCGCCGCTCCCGTGTTGATCGTCTTTCGGCTACGCCCGGAGGCTCCCGACGGGGAAGAGAGCAACAAGACGGATGTTGGTGTAAAATCCGGCACGGTGGTTTGAAAACATGGCAAAAGGCATAGAAATCCGCGCCGCGCATTTCCCCGGGCGCGCGCCGATCGATAGCTACGGCAATGGCGGGTTCCGCTTTGCCGATATGTCTCATCGCGGCTCGATCCTTTGTCTTCCCTCCGGCATTCACGGTTGGGACATGGATATGTCGAAACCGCTGTCGCCTGAAAATTTTCGGCGTGTGCTCGATGAGGCTGACGAGATCGAGGTTCTGCTTGTCGGCACCGGAACCGAGCTTCGCCGTCTGCCCGAGGAATTGAAACTGGCGCTGAAATCGCGTGGCATCTCCTCCGATCCGATGAGCACCGGCGCGGCGGTACGCACCTTCAATATCATGCTCGCCGAGCAGCGCGCCGTCGCTGCGGCATTGATCGCGGTCTGACGATGGCTGAAGCCAATAGTGCGACGAACCAGGAGATCTGCCTGGCGATGCTCCGTGACAGCGACCGCGACCGTTATCTTGCCTGTCTTTTGTCGCCGGAGGAAAAGCGCGGCGCGCTTGCAGCTCTCTATGCCTTCAATGCCGAGCTTGCCCGCATCCGTGATCTCGTGCACGAGACTTTGCCCGGCGAGGTGCGGCTGCAATATTGGCGGGATCTGCTGGAAGGCAGCGCACACGGGTCGACGGCAGCCAATCCCGTCGCCGCCGCACTTCTGGCGGCGATCGAAACCCATCGCCTTCCGCGCAAGACGCTGATCGACATGATCGAGGCCCGCACCTTCGATCTCTATGATGATCCGATGGAAACGCGTCTTTCACTCGAAGGTTATGCCGGCGAGACGGCATCAGCCCTCATTCAGCTTGCAAGCCTCGTGCTGTCGCCTGAGGAGGCCGCACGATCGGCGAATGCTGCCGGCCACGCCGGCGTCGCCCAGGCTGTCGCTGGCCTGTTGCTGCTGATGCCGCTGCATCGCCGCCGTGGTCAGGTCTATATTCCGCTGCAGATCCTTTTCGCCACCGGGCTCGACCGCGATTCCTTCCTTGCCGGCGAAGACAGGCCACGCATCGCAGCCGCCATCGAGGCCTTCGCCGGCCTCGGTCGCGAGCATCTGGTAAAGGCGCGGGCGGCGGGGCCGATTGCGCCGGCGGTCTTTCCGGCCTTTCTGCCGGCGACCCTTGCCGAACCGGTACTCGTCAACGCGCAGAAACGCGGCGCTTTGATATTTGACCGGCCGCTGCAGTCGCCGCAATGGCGCCGCCAGTTGCAGATGGGGCTGGCCGCGGCGCGCCGCAAAATCTGACATCGGGTCAAATTCGCGCAAGTCTCGCGCGTTAGAAGGCTTGAACCGCTACCCCATTGAACGGAGACTCGGCGTGGGCATTATCGTCTGGTGCGTTCTTTTCACCATCGTTATCTTCTTTGCTTTTGTGGCAACGCGCATGGCTGCGCAAAACAAGGAAGACGGCCTGCACGATACAGGCCTCGCCATCATCGAGTTCGGCCGCGCTTTTCCGACCGAGGCGATCCGCCAGTTGCAGGCAACGGAAAACGGCCAGGCCATCTTCGTGCGTCTGCACGACAACAAAGCGGGCTTCATGCGCAATATGTCACGCCACTTCGCCTGCCATCTGATCGAGCCAGGCCGCGTGCGCGTCGTCAGCTCGCAAACGGGCAGGGGCCTGGTGATCGACTTCCTCGATGCACCCCATCACAACGGCGATTTCGAATTTGCTTCCGCTAAAGAATCCTCGGAAGTGGCGCTCTGGCTGCTCGGCAACTATATCGCCGAGCCGGATAAGGACCTGCCGCCGAGCCATATCTCGGCGGCGAACAAGCAGTAGAAGTGCTTTAGCCGAGCCAGGCGGCGCAGTCTGCAAGCGCGCGGCGTGCGATCAACTGCCGTTTCATGATCGTCTTGTCCTTGCCGCGGAAACGTTTGACGCCCTCGGGCTTGACGATCGAACCCGGCTGGAGCTCCGGAAACAGCCCGAAATTGATGTTCATCGGCTGGAATGATCGTTTACCCGGCTCCTCGTCGGTGACGATATGCCCACCGGTGATATGACCGAGCAGCGAGCCCAGCGCCGTCGTCGCCGGCGGCAGCGAGATCGCCTCGCCTTTGCGTTCGGCGGCGGCGAAACGGCCGGCCATCAGCCCGACGCTGGCGCTTTCCACATAACCTTCGCAGCCGGTGATCTGGCCGGCGAAACGCAGGCCGGGCCGCGATTTCAGCGTCAGCGACGGGTCGAGCAGGGTGGGGGAATTGATATAGGTGTTCCGGTGAAGACCGCCGAGACGGGCAAATTCCGCATTTTCCAGGCCGGGGATCATCCGAAAAATTTCCGCTTGCGCGCCATATTTCAGCTTCGTCTGGAAGCCGACCATGTTGTAAAGCGTGCCGAGCGCATTGTCCTGCCGCAGCTGCACGACGGCATAGGCCTTGACCGTCGGGTTATGCGCGTTCGTCAGCCCCATCGGCTTCATTGGCCCGTGGCGCAGGGTCTCGCGGCCGCGTTCGGCCATCACCTCGATCGGCAGGCAACCGTCGAAATAAGGCGTGCCTTCCCATTCTTTGAAACCGACCGTGTCGCCTGATATCAGCGCGTCGACGAAGGCATTGTACTGCGCCTCGTCCATCGGGCAATTGATGTAATCCTTGCCGGTGCCGCCGGGGCCGACCTTGTCGTAGCGCGACTGATACCAGCAAATATCCATGTCGATGCTCTCGCGGTACATGATCGGCGCGATGGCGTCGAAGAAGGCGAGCGAATCCTTGCCGGTTTCTGCCTGGATGGCGCTTGCGAGTGACGGCGCCGTCAGCGGCCCGGTGGCGACGATGGCAAGATCCCAGTCCCTTGGCGGCAGGCCGGTGACCTCTTCCCGCACGACCGTGATCAGCGGGTGGTCATGGATCGCCCTCGTCACCGCCTCGGAGAAGCCATCGCGATCGACGGCGAGCGCGCCACCTGCCGGAACCTGGTGCCGATCGGCAGTGGCCATGATCAGTGAGCCCGCCATGCGCATCTCGGAATGGATGACGCCGACGGCATTGCTGGTCGCATCGTCGGAGCGGAAGGAATTGGAGCAGACGAGTTCGGCAAGGCCGTCGGTTTTATGCGCATCCGTGCCGCGCACCCCGCGCATTTCATGCAGGATGACGGGGATGCCGGAGCTGGCGATCTGCCAGGCGGCTTCCGAACCGGCAAGCCCGCCGCCGACGACATGGATGGGGGAATAGGAGGAGATCGTGTTCATTCCGGGCTGATATCATGTCGGCAGGTGCGATCCAACACCCCGGAATCAAAAACGGCGCCCTGGGGCGCCGTCTTGGGAGCATCACGCTCGCTATTAGCGGCCGTTATTAACGGCCGGCTATTAGCGGAACGAGCGGGATGCGATATTGCGGATGTCGTAGCGGCTGACGCCGATATCGGACAGGGTCTGGTTCGAAAGGCCGCCGAGTTCATTGAGCGTACGGCGGTAGCTGAGCCAGCTTCTTGCAATGCGGATCGGGTTCATTGTCTTTTTCCTCTAACATATGTCCGCTGGATGGCGGGATCGCCTATCTCTCTGCGGTTGATGTTTATATAGGCGAGAACCGTCCTATTGTGCAGTGCAAATAAAAGGCGTCTGCCATGCAATTGTGCAGTGTGATGCTCGTCAATTAGGCGGTGGATATTTTTTGTGCGGGCTAACGAAAGCGGCAAAACAATGCAACCGCCGCAGCAGCCGCATGCAGACAAACGAAAACGCCCGCTGTGGGTACAGCGGGCGTTTCAATCAGAACGATCCTGCTTGGGAGGAGCAGCGGATCGCCTGGATTAGCGGGAAGAAGCCTCACGGGCAACGCGATTAATGTCCGAACGGTCGATGCCGAGATCGTGCAATTCGCGGTTGGTCATGCGGCCAAGTTCCGTGATCGTCTGACGATACTTGCGCCAGTTATTGAAAGAGCGAGAGAAGTTCATGTTAAGCCCCTTTCTGAGGGTTTCATCTGCCAGCAGCCGCCGATCGGCGCTGACCTCTATTTGATGACCAGAATATATGTTGCGGCGCGAAAGACTAAAACAGCCAAGTTTTCAGATCACCTATGCGATGCATGCAATGCTCTAGGGGTGTTTGACGCAGATTTTCCGTTTTTTGGTCAACGAATAGGCAGAATGGCTTTCAGGAAAGCAATCCCGTTTGGAGGACCGAACCGGTGCCATTGCTCAAAAACGCCGCTGCTTCCGGCGGTTCCGCCCATATATCCGCTATAAGAACGCATTCCGCCGCCGGATCGAAGTTGCCCATCTGTCCGCAGCGTTGCCGGTGCGGTGTGACGGCAATGCGGCAGGCCGGCGCCAAACGGCGGAAATCCTCGGACCGCCAATGCTTTAATTCAGTTTTTGCCGAACAAAAACGCCCGCCGGGGGAGGATCCGGCGGGCGCGTTATGGTGACCGGCAACTGGGAGGAGGAGTGTTGCCAGCCTATCGCAGCGCGCTGGGAGGAGGAGTGCGCGGCTGCGAATATCGTCACGGACCAAGAGATCCGCGGGCGTCCGGCTGAAGCCGGGCCGGGGCGCCATCCCCGTGCTTCTATGGTTCGATAAATAGTATGACTAATGATTATTTTGCAGTGCAATAAACTCATGAGTGATATGCGATCGGCGCATACCTCTCCGTCCATATGCTGATATTAGCGCTTCTGAGGTTAGCGGCCGGTTAATGCTCGGTACAAGTTAGACCAATGAGGAAGTTGTATATTTGCGCAAGAGCGTTTGCGAACACCCGTGCTGCGTCTATAACGGCGTGAGCCGTAGCGCCGCAGCGGCGTTGCGGAAATGAGGGGTGGAGCATGTATCGCGGCAGATTGGAGCGGGATCTCTCACTCTGGGTAGGCAAGGGCCTGCTGGGGCAGGAAACGGCAGGCGCGCTTCTCGCCGAATATGACAGCCGCCCGGCAAGCTTCAGCCTCGGGCGGGTGCTGATGGCGCTGGCGGCGGTACTGCTTGCAGCCGCCATCCTGCTGGTCGTCGCCTCCAACTGGGAGGCTATTCCGCGCCTCGTCCGCGTCGGCGTCATCCTTGCCCTGATCTGGGTGGTGCATATTGCCGCCGCTCGGATGCTCGCCCGCGGTGCGACAGCGGCGGCAAGCGGCTTGCTGATCATCGGCGCGATGAGTTTCGGCGGCGCCATCTCGCTGGTCGGGCAGATGTATCATCTCTCCGGCGATGAGCAGACGGTGATGTATCTCTGGTTCGCGATTGCGACGATTTCCGCGATCCTGTTCCGTTCGGGCGCAGTGGCCGTCGTCGCCGGCTTCCTCTCCTGGGCGTCTTTCGCCGTCTATCTCGAGAATCACGACACACATTGGATAGGACTCGATCCCTGGATGGCGCCGGTTATGGCGGTGATCATTATCGGGCTGGTGCGGTATACCGGCGCCGAGCGGGCCCGCCATCTGGCCTATCTGCTTTTGATCGGTTGGCTTGCCTGGCTCTATACGCTTTATGAGGAAATCGCCGTGGCGCTCGCCTTCGCGATCGGCGGCATGGCGGCCTTCGTCCTGACGGCATTGCCGCTCCCGCGGATTACCTCCCTGCTCAGGAGCGCCGGTGCGGCCCCGGCCTTCTACAGCTTCCTTGTCGCTGCGATCGGCTTGCTGCTGCTGCATTTCGAAATCGAGGACGGCTGGCGGCTGGTGGTGCTCGGCCTGGCGACGCTTGCCGCTTCAGTGCTGGCGATTGCCCTGCATGGCAGGGAC
The DNA here is from genome assembly GCF_017357385.1 of Rhizobium sp. NZLR1. NCBI lineage: Bacteria > Pseudomonadati > Pseudomonadota > Alphaproteobacteria > Hyphomicrobiales > Rhizobiaceae > Rhizobium > Rhizobium sp. NZLR1. The sequence continues at coordinate 1,983,761 of NZ_CP071632.1, forward strand.
AACGGTGCGGTGCGTTATCTCGCCTACACCACGTTTGCCGCCGAAATGCTTTATCTCGCTTCCGTCACGGTCGGCTCGATCCTCGGCACGTCGAGCCTCTTCCTGTTCTCCGGTCTCGTGGTCGCACTGGTTGCCTGGATCGTCATCCGTCTCGAGCGGCGTTTTTCGGCGAATGCACAGGGGGAGCGCGTATGAGCTCGTTCATGGCAAGGCTGCAATCCGGAAAGGGCTATCTGCTTTCGGCGATCGTCGTCGCCGGCCTGCAGACCCTTATCCTCGGCACGATCATCCAGAGCCGGGCGTCAATCCTCGCCGATGGCGCCGAGGTGCTGCTGAAAACGGCGCCGGTCGATCCGCGCGATTTCCTGCGCGGCGACTATGTCGTCTTGAACTACGACATTTCCTCGGTGCCGGTGCAGACGGTTTCCGGCGGTATTCCGGTCGAGCCCGGCGAGCGGACTTTATGGGTCCGGTTGAAGAAGCAGGAGGATGGTTTCTGGACGGTGACCGAATCGTCCTTTCACGGACTGCCACCGCTACCGGAGACGGTGATTCTGCGCAGCCAGCCATTCTACAGTGGCGGACTGGCCGCGGCCGACAGCATCCGCGTCGAATACGGTATCGAGCGCTACTACGTTCCCGAAGGCGAGGGCAAGCCGATCGAGGAGGTTCGCACTGACGGCAATGTCGCAATCGCGGTGCGCGTTTCGCCAGCGGGAGGCGCACAAATCCGCAGTCTTCTCGTTGACGGCAAGCCGGTTTACGACGAGCCGCTTTACTGATCCGGCGGCAGTTCGGAAGAAGACGGCTTCCGGGCGGGAAATCCCTGTCATTTGCCGTTCATTTTTCCTTTGCCTCGACCAAATCGGGTGATATAGAGACGCCGCGCTCCGGAAGGCCTCATGTGCAGGCATAAGCATGCGGTTTTGTGAACGCGGGTATGGTGAAATTGGTAGACACGCCAGATTTAGGTTCTGGTGCCGCAAGGCGTGGGAGTTCAAGTCTCTCTACCCGCACCAAGCTGTTTGCAGGCGGGAGACTAAAATCGGTTGCCGCAGGGCAGCCGAGAGTTATCCCGAATAGCCCGCGAGTGCCGTTCCCCCTTGGGCGGAATGATACAGGAATTGGGAAAAGCCACGCGCGGCACTCGGCCGGCGTCGTGCTCATTGAAACGAACGGCGTCTGGGCACGGCCGCCACGAAATGAAGGTAGGAAGACATGCAGGTTATCGAAACGCTCGCTGAAGGGCTGAAGCGCGAAATCAAGGTCGTTATCCCGGCCAAGGACATGCAAGACAAGATGAATGAGCGTCTTGCCGATGTGAAGGACAAGGTTCGCATCAACGGCTTCCGTCCGGGCAAGGTACCCGCTGCTCACCTGAAGAAGGTCTACGGCAAGTCGATCATGGCCGACCTCGTCAACGAGATCGTCCGCGAGCAGCCGTCCGCCATCCTGTCCAGCCGCGGCGAAAAATCGGCCACGCAGCCGGAAATCGCCATGACCGAAGACAAGGATGAAGCTGACAAGATCCTCGCCGCCGAGCAGGATTTCGAATTCACGCTCTCCTATGAAGTGCTGCCGCCGATCGAACTGAAGTCGGTCAAGGGCATCAAGGTCACACGCGAAGTCATCGACATCTCGGACGACGAAGTCAACGAGCAGGTCCTGAAGGTCGCCGAAAGCGCTCGCGCCTACGAGACCAAGACCGGCAAGGCCGCGAACGGCGACCGCATCACCATGGACTACGTCGGCAAGGTCGACGGCGAAGCCTTCGAAGGCGGCACCGACCAGGGCGCCGAACTGGTGCTCGGCTCCGGCCGCTTCATTCCTGGCTTCGAAGACCAGCTCGTCGGCGCCAAGGCTGGCGACGAGAAGACCATCACCGTGACCTTCCCGGCTGACTATCCGGCCAAGAACCTCGCCGGCAAGGAAGCGACCTTCGACGTATCGGTCAAGGATGTTGCAGCACCTGCCGCTGTCGAGATCAACGACGAACTCGCCTCGAAGCTCGGCATCGAATCCGCCGACCGCCTGAAGGAAATCGTTCGCGGCCAGATCGAATCGCAGTACGGCTCGCTGACCCGCCAGAAGCTGAAGCGCCAGATCCTCGACCAGCTCGACGAGATGTACAAGTTCGAGACCCCGAACTCGCTCGTCGATGCCGAATACAACGGCATCTGGAGCCAGGTGAACAACGACCTCGCCCAGTCCGGCAAGACCTTCGAGGACGAAGACACGACCGAAGAGAAGGCACGTGAGGAATACAAGACGCTCGCCGAGCGTCGTGTCCGCCTCGGCCTCGTTCTCTCCGAAATCGGCGAAAAGGCCGGCGTCGAAGTCAGCGAAGACGAAATGCAGCGTGCGATCTACGAACAGCTGCGCCAGTATCCGGGCCAGGAAAAGCAGATCCTCGAATTCTTCCGCAGCCAGCCGGGTGCCGCCGCGTCGATCCGCGCGCCGATCTTCGAAGAGAAGGTCATCGATCACCTGCTGACCGAAATCGACGTCACCGACAAGAAGGTGACCAAGGAAGAGCTGCTCGCCGAGGAAGAAGGCGAGGCTAAGACTGAGACCAAAAAGGCCGCCCCGAAGAAGAAGGCTGCCGCCAAGGCCGAAGCTGCCGACGCCGGCGAAGGCGAGGAAGCCGCTCCGAAGAAGAAGGCTGCTCCGAAGAAGAAGGCGGCTGACGAAAGCGCCGAATAATCGCTTTTCAGTTCTGAAGTCTGCAAGGCCTCGCCATCGTGCGGGGCCTTTTTCTATTATCCGGGGCCGTTCAGTCTCGAGGGTCTCCCACTATCGAGTTGTATTCCCGGCAACAGATAGTTGCGTTAAAGTATAATTCGATGCAGATTTCGCTGACGGTGGGAGGACCGGAAAATGACCGCAAAACATGACATGAAGAAATGCGTGGAAGAAATCTACGCTGTGCGCGACCGCGGCGATATCGAGGGCACGCTGGCGCTGATCGGCGAGGATTGCACCTTCCGGATGGCCGGCAATACACGGTTGGCGCCTTTTTCAACTGAATCCGGCGGGCATGCCTTTCGCCAAGTGATAGAGCAACTCATCACTGTGTGGGATCTATCCAATATCAAGACAGTCGGCATCTATGTGGACGAGGACGAGCATATGGTCTTCGCCCATCGCGAGGGTGAGGTCAGGCACATCCCATCGGGTGCGAGCTTCTATACGGAATTCGTCGACAAGATCCATTTCAGGGACGGGAAACCGGTCAAGATCGTCGAATTCGTCGACACACTGCAAGTGGCCGAGACAAGTCAGATAATCCAGGTCGCTTAGCGTAACGGAAGTCGGAGCTCCAGGCTTCGACTCCGTTGTCGTCAATGATTCCGGCTGACAGCGTATGAGCCGCCGCTGCAAGAGATGCCGGTCAATGCGCGGCAGATCGGCCGTGGGTCAGTTCCGCCACCTTGCGAATATGGTTGACCGCCGCGGTGCCGCCAGCGGTCTTGGTGAAGAGGCTGAGTGTCTCTTCCTCATCGTCGGCGACCGGCGTCAAGGCCTGATCCATATAGGTCTTCGACTTGGCATCCCGTGAGATCAGGAATGCCGAAATCGTCAGGCCGATGATCGTACCGGCAAGCGAAGCATGTTTTCGGAAGGTTTCCCAGGCAAAGCGCGGCCAGAACACCAGCGGATTTTCGCGCGGCAGGTCCGGGCGCCGCTCCGCCGGCGTCTTCAGGCGCAGCAAGCCGCTTTGCAACGGATGCACATTTTCCAGCGGCACGGTGGTTGCGAAGGAGACGAGAACCTTGACGAGCCTTGCGAGCGGTACCCCGGTCGCCACAGCACGGCGCAGCAGGGTCTTCATGTGCTTCGGCGAATAATAGAGCGCCCAGGCCTCGTGATAGATGTCTTCCCACTCCTGCTTGCTCATCTTCGGATGTGCCGTGCAGACGTGCTCGACATCGTAGATGTTGAGATCCGCATCCATCTCGATGCCCTTCTTCCACAACACCTGATGGTCCTCGGAACCGGGCAGCGGCGTCAGGATGAAGAATTCGATGACGTCGAGCGGCAGTTCGTCCTGGATGATCGCGATGTCGCGGCGGATCGATTCCGGCGTGTCGGCGGGGAAGCCCAGGATATAACCGGCCAGCGTCATGATGCCCTGCGCCTTCCAGGCGAGCAGCATTTTGCGGTATTCGGTAATCTTGTTCTGGTTCTTCTTGGCCGCTGTCAGATTGTCCGGATTGACGTTTTCGAGGCCGATGAAGACGCGGGTAACGCCAGCGCGCCGGGATTTCTCGATGAAATTGGGAATCTTGTGGCAGAGCGTGTCGACCTGGATCATCAGGCCGAGCGGAATGCCGTCCCGCTCCTTGAGTTCGATCAGCCTGTCGAAAATCGCCTCCCAATCCTTGTTGCGGGCGAAATTGTCGTCGGTGATGAAGAATTTGTGGATGCCCTGCGCCCAGTTCATCCGCACCAGCTTTTCGACGTCGTCAGCCGAGCGGAAGCGCGACTTGCGTCCCTGCACGTTGATGATGGTGCAGAACGAGCACTGGTAGGGACAGCCGCGTCCGGCATCGAAGCTGGTGCTGAGCCCGAGCGTGCGCTGGATATTGTCCTTCGGCAGGAACGGAACCGGCGTGCCGCCGATGCCGGGAAGGTCGTTCATGAAATTGTAAAGCGGCTTCAGCTCGCCGGCGGCCGCATCACGCAGCACCATCTCCAGCCGCCCTTCGGCTTCACCGGCGAACATCGAGATGCCCATGTCACGGCAGGCGTCGAGCCCCACCGCCTGGCCATCCAGCATCGACAGGCAGCCGGAAACATGGAAACCACCGATGGAAACCGGCAGGCCGGCCTCGCGGAACGGCCGGGCGATATCAAGCGCGCGCGGATACTGATTGGTCTGAACGCCGACCAGCGAGATCATGCCGAAATTGTCGTGGCGCTTGAACTGTGCGAGCAGCCCGGCGACATCGATCCGCGTATTGGTCTCGTCGATCACGGTGATATCGATCGCGGTGTCGGGCCCGAGCACCTGACGCTCGGCACATTCGGCGGCGATGCCGTAGAGCGCCGCGAGCGAATTGGAGGGAATCATCGCCCGCCACCAGCGGATGACGTAGCCGTCATCGTCATAATGCGACGGCTTGATCAGGATCAGCTGAAAACGTCGACGCGCAGCTTCCAAGACATGGGACAAGAGTATCTATCTTTCTTCAGAAGCTTTTGCCGGAGCAAAATAGTGTTGAAGCCATATATCAGGCATGACGTATCAATGCGATTCAAGAGGTCAAACTAAGGCGTAAAAACGCGCGTTGCATGCAAAACGTTTCGCACGGCAACTTCTTCAATATACTACCCGACATCGAGCAGCAATGCGCGGTGGTCGGAGACCTCGGGCGCCTCGACCACCTCGAACTTGACAATGTTCACCCCCGGTGTAACCAGCATGTAATCGGCAAAGCGGCCCTGCTTCAGATAGTAGGAGGTCCGCGTGTCTGCAAGGCCGTTTCCGGTGACGAGATCCGAAAGCCCTAATCTGGCGAGAATCGTAAAGGTCGCGCTGTCAGGCAATACGTTGAAATCACCGCAGACGACGAGCCCTTCGTCGCCCGGCCAGATCCGCTCGATGAGCGCCGCCAGCGCTGCGGCCTGTTCCTGGCGCGCCGCCGTATCGCCCTTGCCTGCGGGATCGCGCAGGCCATGCATGTGGGCGATGGTCACGGTAGAGGCGCGCTCATGGCTGAAGAGACGGATGCAATGGGCGTTCCGTGGCCGCGGATGTTCGCCCCAGCCATTGGCGGAAAAACTGCCATGCACGAAGTCCAGCCCTTGGGTAATGACCGAATACGATTTGCGCACGAAGGTCGCCAGCCCGAATTCGGCGGTAATGGCAGTATCGCCGTTAAACAGCTCGCCTCTCGATGTCGGGCAGAAGAAGCCGTCGTGGCCGGGCAGGGCGGCGCTGATCTCTGCAAACAGATTGGCGCGCTGGGGCAGCTCCAGTCCCGCATCCCGATAGATCGACCATCGGTCATCCGCACCCGGCGCCCGCAGCACCTCCTGCAGGCAGAGCACATCCGGATCGGCCTGCGCGACATAGTCGATCAGGGCCTCATGCAGCCTGCCGCCCCATGCATTCAGCGAAATGATGCGCAATGCCGTTCGGCTCCGTTTTGACGGCCGGATTTACACGAAAGCCCGCCGTCTATGAGAGACCCTCAGAGTTCCGACTTGATGTCGCCCATCCGGTTCCAGGCGTCGAGGCCGGCGATCTTGTAGGCTTCGGCGAGTGTCGGATAGTTGAAGGTGTTTTCGACGAAATATTCGACCGTGCCTTTGAGATTGAGCACCGCCTGGCCGATATGCACCAGCTCGGTGGCGCCTTCGCCGACGATATGCACGCCGAGCAGGCGCCGCGTCTTCAGCGAGAAGATCAGCTTCAAAAGCCCGGTGTCGAGGCCCATGATATGACCGCGCGAGGTCTCGCGGAAGCGGGCGATGCCGCATTCATAGGGAATGCCGCGCTCCTTCATCTCTTCTTCGGTCAGGCCGCAGGTGGAAATCTCCGGCACGGCATAGATACCGTAGGGGAAATATTTCGGCGGTTCCTTGGCGACCGCGCCGATTGCGACGCGGGCAGCGATGCGGCCCTGTTCCATCGAGGTCGAGGCAAGGCTCGGAAAGCCGACGACGTCGCCGGCGGCGTAGACGTTGGCAACCGATGTCTGGAAGGTTTCCGGATTGACCTTGAGACGGCCGCGGCTGTCGGCTTCGAGGCCGATGGCTGGTAGGTTCAGCGCATCGGTCGCCCCCAAGCGGCCAGCGGCGAACAGCACCATGTCGGTCGTCAGGCGCCGTCCGCTGTCGAGCGTCAGCTCGACCTTGCCGCCTTCCAGCGTCTCCACCTTGTCGGCCTTCTGGCCGAGCAGCAGCTTCATGTTGCGGTCGCGCAGCTGGTAGGTGAAATCCTCGACGATTTCCTTGTCGATGAAGTCGAGCATCGTCGCCTTCGGGTCTATCACGGTGACGGCCGTGTCGAGCGCACTGAAGATCGTCGCATATTCGATGCCGATGACGCCGGCGCCGATGACGACCATTGAGCGCGGCAGCTCCTGGATATCGAGCAGTTCGTCGCTGTCGAGAACGGTCTTGCCGTCGAAGGGTATGTAATCGGGGCGGAACGGCTTCGTGCCGACTGCAAGCAGCACGCTGGCGCCGGTGACCTGGGTAATCTCACCGTCATCCTTGATCACCTGCAGCGTCGATGGATTGATGAAGCTCGCCTTGCCGCGAATATGCTGCACGCGGTTGCGGGCGAACTGGTGTTCCAGCACCTCGACCTCGTGGTTGAGCGTAATCAGCAGGCGTCGGCGCAGATCATCTGCACTGATCTCTTCCTTGACGCGGTAAGACCGGCCGTAGAAGCCGCGTTCGCGCCAGCCGGAAAGATTGAGCGCGGTCTCGCGCAGCGTTTTGGAGGGGATGGTGCCGGTATGCACGGACACGCCGCCGACGCGTTTGCCCTGCTCAATGACAAGCACTTTCTTGCCGAGTTTTGCAGCCTGGATCGCGCCGCGGCGCCCTGCAGGACCGCTACCCACCACAACGAGATCGTACTGAAGCATCATCTGGCCCCGGATTGGAAAAGGAATCATTTGCGACGCAAAGATGTCGCCCGTCTATCGGTAGCCGGTCAATGTTACAGATTGTTTTACGACCGCCGATTCAGCCGCCCCTGCGCTTTTCAGATCAGCTTCAGCCCCTTCAGGCTGACATGGCCGTCCTTGCCGATGATGATGTGGTCGTGGACGGTGATATCGAGCGCCTTGGCCGCCTCGATGATCACCTTCGTCATGTCGATGTCGGCGCGTGACGGCGTCGGGTCGCCGGAGGGGTGGTTGTGGACGAGGATCATCGCCGTTGCCGAAAGCTCGAGCGCGCGTTTCACCACCTCGCGCGGATAGACCGGCGTGTGGTCGACCGTGCCGCGGCCCTGGACCTCATCGGCAATCAGCACGTTGCGCTTGTCGAGGAAGAGGATGCGGAACTGTTCGCGGGTCTCGTGCGCCATGGCGGCGTGGCAGTACTCTATAACTGAGGACCACGAGGAGAGAATCTGCTTGCTCCTGAGCTCGCTCTTCAGGGTTCGGTGGGCAATCGTCGAGATCAGCTTCAGGTCGAGCGCCACTGCTTCGCCGACGCCCTTTATCTCCGTCAGCAAAGCCGCCGGCGCGCCGAAGACGCCGGAGAGCGAGCCGAACCGTTCGATCAGCGCCTTGGCGATCGGCTTGGTGTCGCGCCGCGGGATCAGGCGGAAAAGCAGCAGTTCGAGGATTTCGTAGTCGGCAAGCGCGGTGTCGCCCAGCTCGCGGAAGCGGTCACGCAACCGCTCGCGATGGCCGTGATAATGTTCTTGGCCGGCGAGCGAGGCGGGCAGGGCGGCCTTGGCATTCGGCACGGACGGTTGTTGCGAGCGTCCGCCGAAGAACGAGCGTTCGTCGGCGGCAATGGGCTCCTGCGTCTCGAAAGGCAGCTCGTCGTCGGAAGATGTCGCAACAGGCCGCTTTGCCATCGGATCGTCACCCGGCAAACGACGGCAGGCCGGGGCGATCGAGCCCACCCGGCGACAGGGTGAAGATCTCGCAGCCGCCCGAGGTAACGCCGACGGTATGTTCGTACTGCGCCGAAAGCGACCGGTCGCGGGTTACCGCCGTCCAGCCGTCGGCAAGAACCTTCACATGCGGCCGGCCGAGATTGATCATCGGCTCGATGGTGAAGATCATGCCTTCGCGCAGCTCGGGCCCCTCGTTGGCGCGGCCGTAATGCAGGATATTCGGCGAATCGTGGAACAGCCGGCCGACGCCGTGGCCGCAGAAATCGCGCACCACCGAACAGCGCTCGGCCTCGGCATAGGTCTGGATCGCCTCGCCGATTGCGCCGGTGCGGGCCCCGGGTCTGACGGCACCAATACCGCGCATCAGCGCTTCATAAGTAACCTCGAGCAATCGCTCGGATGCGCGCTTGATCGTGCCGACGGGGTACATCCGGCTCGAATCGCCGTGCCAGCCGTCGAGCACGAAGGTGACGTCGATATTGACGATATCGCCTTCGCGCAGCGGCTTGTCGTTCGGAATGCCGTGGCAGACGACATGGTTGATCGAGGTGCAGGTCGATTTGGTGTAGCCGCGATAGTTCAGTGTCGCCGGCTGGGCGCCGTGATCCATCCCGAAATCGAAGACGAAGCGGTCGATGTCATCGGTCACCAGCCCCGGCTTGACGATGTCGGCCAGCGCATCGAGGCAGCGCGCCGTCAGCTGGCACGCCTTACGCATACCCTCGAATGCTTGCGCGTCGTAAAGCCGAATAGCGCCCGTATTCTTCGAGGGCGCGGAAGAGGCTTCGATATAGTTCACCATTGCAGGGCCTTAGCGGAGAATATTAGAATTGTTCATAATGCAGCTATGCCGGGTTCGTCCATCGCGATCAACCGCCCGGACGAGATTTCTGAGCAGATCCGATCGCTCCGGTATGCAGTCTTCTGCATCCTTTTCTCCCCAAATCATTGGCCGGGATGGAATATCCACAGTCTTCCCAAGGGGATAGGATTGATCGGATGATGCCGCCCCGCTACTCACCGATTGGTGACAGCGGGGAAGGGTCGGTCGTGCTTGATGAAGCGGCAAAATTTGAAATTTCGTCCGAGCCCGGCGGCGAGCCGGAACGACGCGTGCGTGATCGCGGCGCCACCGAGCGGGCAATCCTTGCCGGCGCCAAAGGCCTGCTGGCCGAGGAAGGCTTCCAGAATTTCGGCATCAATGCGGTCGCGCGCCGCGCCGGTTGCGACAAGCAGTTGATCTATCGCTATTACGGTGGTCTCGACGGACTGGTCGAGGCGATCGGCGCCGATCTTGGCACATGGGTGAAGGATCGCATTCCGGAAGACGCCGGCGGCATGTTCCTGCTCACCTATGGCGACCTGATGGAGCGGCTGTCGCTTCTCCTTCTCGACGCCTTGAGAAACGATCCGCTGATGCGCCGCATCCTCGCCTGGGAAATATCGGAAAACACCGAGCAGGTGAGGCGGCTGTCGGAAGCGCGTTCGAAGGCGCTGGCTCTCTGGCTGGAGCGCATGCGCGGCTCGCTGACGCCGCCGAAGGGCGTCGATGCAACAGCCGTCAACGCCGTCGTCATCGCTGCGATCCAGCACCTCGTGCTTGCCGCCTCGGCCGGCGGGCAGTGCGCCGGTCTGTCGCTGAAGACATCAAAGGATTGGGAGAAGGCGGCGATGGCGCTGAAGCGCGTCGTGCGCGGCGTCTACGGCTAATACCTGTCTTATCCACAGGGGCGGCTGCCGCGTTAACCTTAACAAATGGTTTACGTTGCCTGGCCGCAGTTAACCCGACAGTGTGGTGGCGAGCAGAGATGGAATGAGTAGAGCCCCGAGTTGACGCCATGGGAACCAAAATCGCCAAAGCCTTGTTTTTCGTAACGGCGATGATGTTTTTCGCAGTGCTGGCGCTGGATATCGCAATTCCGACGCTGGTGCTTTGCGCCATGGCATTGTCGACCTGGTTGGTCTCCCTCGATCTGCCCGTCTCGCGCAAGCATGGAGGAGAGGCCGCATGAGGTGGTTTCTGGTCTTCTGGGCCGGCCCTATCGTCTTTCTGGGCGGATGGTACTGGCTCTCTTATTACGACATGAGCTTCGGCATTTTCATGTTGACGCGGCAGGTGCATGACCTGACGTTCCAGCTGTATGGCGAGGTATTGGGAATTCCGCCGGAGAGCATCCCGCCGCTCGTTGCCCGCGCGATCGCAGTCGACAGCCTTGTCGTCTTCGCCATCATGGGCTTCCGGAAACGCCAATCGATCATTGCCTGGTGGAAGGCGCGTCAGCTGAATTCGTCTTCCGACCTTGCCAGCAAGGAAAGCCTGTCGAGCGCGCCCTGAAGGATAAAGCTTGCCGCGGCCGAATCGATCCGTTCGGCCCGCTTGGCGCGCGACACGTCCATTTCAAGCAGCGTCCTCTCGGCCGCCACCGTCGATAACCGTTCGTCCCAATAGACGAAGGGCAGGGCTGTCTTCTGCTCCATGTTACGCACGAAGGCGCGCGTTGCCTGCACCCGCGGACCCACCGATCCGTCCATATTCATCGGCAGGCCGATGACGAAGCCTGCGACCTTTTCCGCTGCCGCGAAATCCAGCAGCGCCTGGGCATCGATGGTGAACTTAACGCGCCGGATCAGCGTGCGGGGCGTGGCGAAACGCCGCCCGAGATCGGACATCGAAAGCCCGATCGTCTTGGTGCCGAGATCGAGGCCGGCAATCGCCTGCCGCGGGGCAAGCGTCTCGGCCATTTCCTCGATCGTCAGCACCGTCATCGCCATTTCATCCCGTCAAAAGAAATTGAAGTCGCCGCTGCTTTTCTTTGCGGCCGCATAAGATATGTCCTTAGAGCATGATGCCGAAAAGTGTGAACGGTTTTCGGACGACGTCATGCTCCAATTCCCTGATTGAGATGCGGATTGAGATTGAGGCTGATCCGGCCAAGATCATCCGGATTTCCCATCGAAACCCGCTTTTGCATTGCGTAATAAAGGAGACATTTCATGAAGATCACCTGGCTCGGCCATTCCGCCTTCCGCATCGAGACTGGAAAGGCGAAAATCCTGCTCGACCCATTCCTCAGCTATAACGCCTCCTTTTCCGGCCAGGATATCAAGGATGTTTCGGCAGGCGTCACCCATATCCTGCTGACGCATGGCCATGGCGACCATGTCGGCGATACCGTGGCGCTTGCCAAGGAAACCGGCGCCGTCGTTCTCGCCAATGCCGATCTCGCCGCCTGGCTCGGCTCCAGGGGCGTCGACAAGATCGAGATGGGCAATACCGGCGGCACGATCGCGCTCGGCGGCTTCTCGGCGACCTTCACCAATGCGCTGCACTCCTCCGCGCATATCACCGAGGACGGCGTCTCGCATGCGCTCGGCAACGCCAACGGCCTGATGCTGCATTTCGACGACGAAGCCTCGATCCTTGCCATGGGCGACACCGACATCTTCTCCGACATGGCGCTGATCAATGAATTGCACCAGCCCGATATCGGCCTCGTGCCGATTGGCGACCGCTTCACCATGGGCGGCGCCGTGGCAGCCCTTGCCTGCCGGCGCTATTTCAGCTTCAAGACCGCGATCCCTTGCCACTACGGTACCTTCCCGATCATCGAGCAGACGGCCGATAAATTCGTTGCCGGCATGGAAGGATCGGAGACTGATGTGAAGGCGCTGAAGCCCGCCGAGAGCCTGTCGATCTGACGAAATCCCGTTGCACCGGGCGGACATGGCCTTTATAGCGGGTAGGAAAAATCCTATCCGGAGAATGCCATGTCCGTCGACCTTGCCACCGTGAAGCGCGTTGCCCACCTTGCCCGCATTGCCGTCTCCGAAGACGAGGCAAATCGCATGGTCGGCGAGCTGAACGGCATCCTCGGCTTCGTCGAGCAACTCTCCGAAGTCAATGTCGATGGCGTCGAGGCGATGACATCCGTCACCCCGATGGCGATGAAGAAGCGGACCGATGCGGTGACCGACGGCAGCAAGGCCGCCGATATCGTCGCCAATGCCCCCGTCACCGACCACAATTTTTTCCTGGTGCCGAAAGTCGTCGAATAGGGCTCAACGCCTCTTTCCGACCCTGTTGCCATTTCCAGATCTGAAGCGAAAATACGATGAGCGAACTCACCAGCCTGACCATTGCCGAAGCCCGCCAGAAGCTGCGCGCCAAGGAGATCACCGCACTCGAACTGACCGAGGCCTATATCTCGGCGATCGATGCGGCCAATGCTCATCTGAATGCCTATATAAAGGTCACGCCCGATCTCGCCCGGGTCATGGCGAAGAACTCCGACGAGCGTATCGCTGCCGGCAAGGCAGGCGATCTCGAGGGCATTCCGCTCGGCATCAAGGATCTTTTCGCCACCGTCGGTGTGCACACCCAGGCTTGCAGCCACATTCTCGACGGTTTCGAGCCGCGTTATGAATCGACCGTCACGCAGAACCTCTGGGATGACGGCGCCGTCATGCTGGGCAAGCTTAATATGGACGAATTCGCCATGGGTTCGTCCAACGAAACCTCGCACTACGGCCCGGTGATCAATCCCTGGCGTGCTGCGGGCTCCAACCAGCAGCTCGTTCCGGGCGGCTCCTCCGGCGGCTCAGCAGCAGCCGTCGCCGCGCATCTTTGCGCCGGCGCCACCGCGACCGATACCGGCGGCTCGATCCGCCAGCCGGCCGCTTTCACCGGCACCGTCGGCATCAAGCCGACCTATGGCCGCTGCTCGCGCTGGGGCACGGTCGCCTTCGCCTCCTCGCTCGACCAGGCGGGCCCGATCGCCCGCGACGTGCGCGACGCCGCAATCCTTTTGAAGTCGATGGCAAGCGTCGACGCCAAGGACACGACCTCGGTCGATCTGCCGGTGCCGGATTACGAGGCAGCTCTCGGCCAGTCGCTGAAGGGCATGAGGATCGGCATTCCGAACGAATACCGTGTCGATGGCATGCCTGAGGAAATCGAGACCCTCTGGCGCCAGGGCATCGCCTGGCTGAAGGATGCCGGCGCCGAAATCGTCGACATCTCGCTGCCGCACACCAAATACGCCCTTCCGGCCTATTACATCGTCGCTCCCGCCGAGGCATCCTCGAACCTGGCGCGCTACGACGGCGTCCGGTACGGCTTGCGCGTCGACGGCAAGGATATCGTCGACATGTACGAGAAGACGCGGGCTGCCGGCTTCGGCAAGGAAGTCAAGCGCCGCATCATGATCGGCACCTATGTGTTGTCGGCCGGTTATTACGATGCCTATTACATCCGCGCCCAGAAGGTCCGGACGCTGATCAAGCGCGATTTCGAACTCGCCTTCGACGCCGGCGTCGATGCCATCCTGACACCGGCAACACCGTCGTCTGCCTTCGGCGTCGCCGATGAGAACCTCGCTTCCGATCCGGTGAAGATGTATCTGAACGACATCTTCACGGTGACGGTCAACATGGCGGGCCTGCCGGGCATCGCCGTGCCCGCTGGCGTCGACCAGAAGGGCCTGCCGCTCGGGCTGCAACTGATCGGCAAGCCGTTCGACGAGGAAACCCTTTTCAAGACCGCCCACGTCATCGAGCAGGCAGCCGGCCGGTTTACGCCGGCGAAGTGGTGGTAACGAATCCAACGATCCGGCTCTTCCACGAGCGGCGTCGACCTCGAAAAGGTGCATCTTAAGAAGCGGCTGGCTGATCGATAACGGGAACCAGGAGGAGCTTATGGCGAGCATTGATCTTGCGCGATTGATCGAGGCAATCGACAGTCTTGCTGCCGCCGGTTTCACCATGGGCGCGGATTGGCAGGCGGTACACGAAATCTGCCAGCGCCACGAAGGTCAACAGCCGTTCGACTGGGGCCATGCGCTTTGCCATCGCATCGAGGGCGACGACTGGAATGCCGATTACTGGTATCGCCGAGCCGGCAAGACGCGCGGCACGGGCACGATGGCCGACGAATGGTCGGCGATGCGGTCGGAACTTTCCGCAAAGGCTTGAGACGACACCCTGACCGCGCCGGTTCGAGCGTAGTCAGGGTGGCTGAGTGCATTACCTGTTGTTCAATTGCGCCCTGACCAAACTCAGTCCTCTTTCGGTGATCCGGTAGGGCTGGCCGCTGGAGGACTTGATCGCTCTCAGCCGCTTCAGCCTGCGAAAGAGATCGAGATCGACGCCGGGATAGAGCCAGCCGTCGCGGGTGAAGCAACTGACTGCCTCGATCTTCCTGTCGTCGTCGCGAGAAATTTCGATGCGGCCGCCTTGGGCCATGAGATGCAGGATGCGCTGCTCCGTGCGGGAAATGTCCATGTGTTGAGATCCGGTATCGCGCCCTGCAGGGCGCACAAAAACGATCTGGCGCTCTTTCGAACGTCAGGGCTTCGTTTTTTTCGGGCCCATGCGCGCAAGCGGACTTGCGGGCAGGGCCTTTACCGGGTCTGTGACAGGCTCAACATAAAACACCTCGATAAGGTTTTTTATTCAGCGCGGAAATGGTGGTCAAGACCGTGCTTGCCGATCAAACCGGCTGAGTACCGCAGTTTCCAGCCATCACCCCCCAGGGGGTACTGGTAAATTCGGCGACTCAATGGTCTAGTTGCGTGATAACGCGGAGGTGTCGTTGATCCACATTCGCAATGCCCGCGACGGCGAAGCGGTGCTATTGAGCGAGATCGGGCTGAGGGCCTGGCAAAAGGCGATGGCGGCGATCGGCGAATCGCACGCGATGATCGACGCAGCCCGCAACGCCTTTCGCAACTTCGTGGAAAACGACTGGCTGACTATCACCGTCGTCGAGCAGAATGGCCAGGTCGCAGGCTGGGCGGCGCGCGAGGGTTTGGACGAAAACATCTCGGATTTCTGGATCGATCCCGTCTTCGCCCGCCAGGGGCTGGGCTCCGCCCTCCTTGAGCGGATCGAAAAGGAGATCGCTGATCGAGGTTTCGAGAAGGCGGCGATGCAGACCCATTCCGGCAACAACGAGGCGATCGGCTTCTTCCGGAAACACGGCTACAGCATCCACTGGCTCTCGGTCGCCTATAATCCGAAGCTCGACCGCGACGTGCCCTCGGTCGGGCTGACGAAAACGCTGGTTTCGGACGGTAAGGGCGGATACGGGCAGGAATTCTGACAAATGCCGCCGGATGCGGTTAAGCCTATGGCGGACAATCGGACGTGACGCAAAAATTATTGCCTTCGGGATCATTCAATACGCAGTAAGCATCCGTCTCGCGCACCAATGTCGCGCCGAGGGATAAGAGCCGTTTCACTTCTTTCTCCCGATCGTCAGCGGCGATATCGAGATGAACACGGTTGCGGGCTGGACGTTCTCCTTGGCGAAGGTGGAAGCAAAGGCGTGTTCCGGGACCATCGACCATCACGGTCGGGTCCGTGTCGGGCGTCAGTCCTATCGCGGCGAGGCGGGCCAACTCCTCATCGTCATAAGGCATCACTTCATAACCATCGAGCGCAGCCGCCCAGAAACGAGCAACCCGTGAGGGGACGTCGCAATCAACCACGATTTCCTTCAGTCTTGCCATGGGAGCTTTCGGTCCAAGGTATTTTTACTGAAGATAGAGATCACTATGGTATCGACAATCGGGGCGGTCGAAACTCTTGTCCATCGGTTCGTGTCCATGAAATGCATGGCCGCTCCTGGTGCAAAGCGGCCTTTCTCTGCGGGCAGAAGCGGCCGGCGGCAACTGCCATGCGATTCCGCGAAAGCCTTGCACCGGCACGCCATTTCCTTTACCTCACCAGTGGAAAAGAACAGCCTGCAAAGAGCATCAGATGACCCTTGTCGACGTCCGCACGCCCGATCCGAAACGCTTCATCCCCGGCGCCACCGGCGACTGGGAAGTCATCGTCGGCTTGGAAGTCCATGCCCAGGTGCTGTCCAATTCGAAGCTCTTCTCCGGCGCCTCGACGGAATTCGGCAAACCGCAGAATTCGAATGTCTCGCTGGTCGATGCCGCCATGCCCGGCATGCTGCCGGTCATCAACGAGGCATGCGTCAGGCAGGCCGTGCGCACCGGTCTCGGCCTCAAAGCCCAGATCAACAAGCGCTCGCTCTTCGACCGCAAGAACTATTTTTATCCCGACCTGCCGCAGGGCTATCAGATCTCGCAGTTCAAGGATCCGATCGTCGGCGAGGGCAAGATCGTCATTTCGCTCGGGCCGGACCGCCAGGGCCAGTTCGAGGATATCGAGATCGGCATCGAGCGCCTGCATCTGGAGCAGGATGCCGGCAAGTCGATGCACGACCAGCACGCGACCATGTCCTATGTCGATCTGAACCGCTCCGGCGTCGCGCTGATGGAGATCGTCTCCAAGCCCGACATGCGCTCGTCCGACGAGGCCAAGGCCTATATGACCAAGCTGCGCTCGATCGTGCGTTATCTCGGCACTTGCGACGGCAACATGGACGAAGGTTCGATGCGTGCCGACGTCAACGTCTCCGTCCGCCGTCCGGGCGAAGATTTCGGCACGCGCTGCGAAATCAAGAACGTCAACTCCATCCGTTTCATTGGCCAGGCGATCGAATACGAAGCCCGCCGTCAGATCGGTATTCTGGAGGATGGCGGCAAGATCGATCAGGAGACGCGGCTCTTCGACCCAAACAAGGGCGAGACGCGCTCCATGCGCTCCAAGGAGGATGCGCACGACTATCGCTATTTCCCCGATCCGGACCTGCTACCGCTCGAATTCGACGATGCCTTCGTCACCGCGCTCGCAGCCGATCTGCCGGAATTGCCTGACGACAAGAAGGAGCGCTTCGTGCGCGAACTCGGTCTGTCGATCTACGACGCCTCGGTGCTCGTCTCCGAAAAGGCGATCGCCGATTATTTCGAGGCGGTGGCTGCAGGCCGTGACGGCAAGATGGCGGCAAACTGGGTGATCAACGACCTGCTCGGCGCGCTGAACCGCACCGGCAAGGATATCGAGCAGACACCGGTTTCGCCGGTCCAGCTCGGCGCCATCATCGATCTCATCAAGGCTGGAACCATTTCCGGCAAGATCGCCAAGGACCTCTTCGAAATCGTGCTGAGCGAGGGCGGCGATCCCGCCGAGATCGTCGAAGCGCGCGGCATGAAGCAGGTGACGGATACAGGCGCGATCGAAAAGGCCGTGGACGAGATCATTGCCGCCAATCCCGATCAGGTGGAAAAGGTCAAGGCGAAGCCGACCCTGGCCGCATGGTTCGTCGGCCAGGTGATGAAGGCGACCGGTGGCAAGGCCAATCCGCAGGCCGTCCAGGCGCTCGTCAAGGCGAAGCTCGGCATCGAGGAATAAGCGGTGTATTTCGTCCGCACGGCCGGCGAGCGTGACTTGGAAAAGGTCCGCGTCCTGCTGGTAGAGAGCTTTCACGCCACCTATGACGGTCTGCATGGCAGGGCCAGGGTGGATGAGCTCACCACCCAGCTCTTTTCTCTCGCCGCACTGAAGACGCGCCTGGTGCGAAAGGACGCTGAATTCCTCGTTGCCGACGATGGCCGCACTATCGGCGGCATGGGGTATGCGGCGATGTCGCCTGAACTGGCGAAGACAGTCATGCTGCATCTTCTCTATGTCAGGCCGGCGCTGCAACGCCAGGGCATCGGCCGCGATCTCTTCGCCGAACTCGAAAGCTGCTTCCCGGATGCGGAAATCATGCGTCTCGAAGTCGAGCCGCAGAACGTGGCAGCGATCGCCTTCTATCACGCGCACGGCTTCACCGAGGTTGGACGCAACGAGAATGGCGGGGCCGGGCAATCCGGCATTCCCACGCTGATTTTCGAAAAACCGCTCGAAGGGAATTGAGTCCATGGCGTCCGCGTTGTCCGACATTGTCGTTCGCCAAGCGCGGCCGCAGGATCTGCCGGCTCTGGTGGCTCTATTCGCAGCCGATGCGCTCGGTGGTCATGGCGATACGATCGATCCCGACGCCTTTGCCGATTATCTCAGGGCCTTCGCAGCCATCGAGGCTTCGCCCGACCAGGCGCTTTATGTCGCGGAGTGCGGAGGTGAGGTCGTGGGCACCTTCCAGATGATGGTGACGACCTCGCTGACCGGCCGCGGTTCCTCGGCGATGATCATCGAGGCGGTGCAGGCCCGGGCCGATATGCGCGGGCAGGGGATCGGCGCACGGATGATCGAATTCGCCATTGCCGAGGCAAAAGGCCGCGGCGTGCGATTGGTGCAGTTGACCTCGAATGCGATCCGCAAGGATGCCCATCGTTTCTATGAAAGACTGGGTTTCAAGCCCTCGCATCTCGGCTTCAAGATGGCTTTGAAATGACCGGTGCTTGTCGTGGAATCGCTGGACAATTCGGCTTGGCGACGGCATAAGCGAGAAAACGAATTCTGGTTTGGCTCGCATCTGACGGGCACAAGGAAAAGACATGTGGAATCTTCTGGTTCAGACCTTTACCTGGTGGAACGGTCAGACGATGGGCACGCGTTTTGCGACCTGGCGTTTCGGCAAGCGCGTCGGCGAGGATGAATTCGGCAACGTCTATTACGAAGGCGGCATGTCTTCCTACGGCCTGCCGAAGCGTTGGGTAATCTACAAGGGTTATGCCGATGCCTCCGCCATTCCACCGGGCTGGCATGGCTGGATGCATCATCGCACCGATGTTCCGCCGTCCAAGGAGACCTACGTCGCCAAGGAATGGCAGAAGGCGCATCGCCCCAATTTCACCGGTTCTGCGCAGGCTTACCGTCCGCCAGGCTCAATCGCCGTTCCGGGTGAGCGTCCCCGCGTCACCGGCGATTACGACGCCTGGACGCCGGGCAACTGAGACGGCTCGACCGGGCAATCCCAAACCCGGCTTTTGGCCACAATTGACCTTTACCCGCAGGTTGGCCGCGCTTGACCGCGGCTGCGAACGAAGAATGTCTGGAGACGGGTACACATGAAGCTCTTCACGCGGAACAGGGTGCTGCGTGCCGCCGGATCGCTGCTGGCGCTCTCGGCCTTGCTTCCGCCAGTTGCGGCGAATGCTGCACGCATCGAAAATCCGGTAGCCGTCTTCTCCGGCCTCGACAAGATCACCGGCCGTATCACCACCTTCGACGTCTATGTCAACGAGACGGTTCAGTTCGGCGCGCTGCAGGTGACGCCGAAGGCCTGTTATTCGCGCGACCAGGCCGAAGCACAGAAGATCGACGGTTTCGTCGAGGTCGACGAGATCACCCTCGACCGCAAGATCCGCCGCATCTTCACCGGCTGGATGTTCGCCGCCAGCCCGGGCCTTAACGCCGTCGAACACCCGATCTACGACGTCTGGCTGAAGGACTGCAAGGCTAACTCGGACGTCCCGGCTCCTGACGGCACCAAGGCGACAGCCCGCTAAAAAGCGTCCCGCCAACGCGCCAGACCTTCCCTTCGTCGAACTGCAGGTGCTTCGTGACGATCGCAATGACGTCTTCGATTTCCTTACTTCGTGCAAAGGGAGGCCCAGCGGCAAGCGTGATCTTCTGAGCCCGATGTCGTCCGCCTGCATGACAGGGTACGGCTCGGATGCGTGCGAGAATGTTTCAGATGAAGCCCCGAACCAGGAGGCATCAAATGGATCTTCAGAGTCTCGTCGCTGCTCACATGCCGAACCACCGCCGCCCCACACAGATGGACGCCGCGGCCGAGGGCCGATACTACCGAAATCAGATCACCCTGCCGCCGCCCTTGGGGCTTCGGTTACTCGGCCTGATCGCAACGACCGCCGGCGTGACGCTGTTTCTGGCTGGCGTCATCAAGGCATGAGGCGTCGTCATGGTCAGACAGACCGATCATGCTATGCTGCGATCCCTTGTCACTGGGGAACGGGAGATGGACGACAGCGAGGCTGACCGGGCGTCGATCATGGCGGTGATCCGCGCCGAAACCGAGGCCTGGCTGCAGCGGGACTTCGAGGCGCTGGCGAGCCATTGGATGCAGTCGCCGCAGACCCGGCGGATGGAAGCCTTCGCCTCGCTGGGCGTCCGGGTGGACGAAGGTTGGGACCCGATCGCGGCGCGGATCAAGAAGATCGTGGAGCGATTCCCGGAGAAACACGCCTTCGAGGGGCGCGTCCGCTGGGAAAAAGTCAACATCGTCGTTGACGCCAACATGGCCTGGGTGACCTTCGATCAGATCGGCAGCGACACCGGCGAGGATCGCAAGCGCCAACTGCGGATACTTCACCGGATCGGCGGCGCCTGGAAGATCGGCTGCATGGTAATGATGGAGAGCAGCGTCGAGGAGGCGAGATGCTCGCTGATCGAGGTCGACGCGGATGCAAAAATCCTCTGGACGAACCGGCTGGCGCGGGAACGGATTCGCGGCCATCCGGGGCTCGTCGCCGCTGCCGGCCGCTTGCGCGCCCGGCGGCGTGATCGCGACGTCGCGCTGCGCGAGGCGGTGCGCCTGGCATTCCATGAGTTGCAGAGCCAGAGACCTTTGAACATCGCGCCGAAGCAGGCCTGGTCGGTGGCGCTCGGCGAGGACGCGGCGGGGATTCCGCTCTACTGCTGGGTCCTGCTCGAGGACGGCAAGGCGCTGGTTTCCTTCGACGACGCCGAGACGGTGGTGCGTCGGATTGCGAGCGCGCGGGAGGTCTTCGGCCTCTCGCCGGCGCAGACCCGGCTTGCTCGCCTGATCGTCGATGGCCACGACCTCGCCGCCGCCTCCGATCAGCTTGGGGTCAGTGTCAACACGTTGCGCACCCAGTTGCAGCGCATCTTCGACAAAACAGGCGTCCGCAGCCAGGCGGCATTGGTCCGGGCGCTGTTGAGCGCCGGGACTCCGAGCAAATAAACTCGACTGCCGGGCGCCGCGGCATCCGGCTAACCGCCGTCGCCTGATCTTTCGGAGCTTAAAACTTAATGTGTGGCGACTCCATCGCCGTGGCAAGCATATTGGCATAATCGGCCTTCGGAACGTCTATCGCTCCGAACGTCTTCAGGTGTTCGGTGGTGAACTGTGTATCGAGCAGGGTGAAACCTTTTTCCCGCAGCCGCTCGACCAGATGCACGAGGCAGATTTTCGAGGCATCCGTTCGCCGCGAAAACATGCTTTCGCCGAAGAAGGCCGAGCCCAGCGAGACGCCATAGAGACCGCCGACCAGATCATCACCGTCCCAGGCTTCGACGGTATGGGCATGGCCCATGTCGAACAGCGTCGAGTAAAGGGATCTGATCGTTCTGTTGATCCAGGTGCTCGGGCGCCCGGAGGTCTCTTCCGCGCAAGCCGCGATCACCTGATCGAAAGCGTAATCGAAACGGATCTCGAAGGGTTTTCGGCGCACCGTCTTGGCAAGGCTCTTCGACACGTGGAAATCGTCGAACGGCAGCACGCCGCGCAATTCCGGCTCGACCCAGAAAATTTCCGGGTCGTCGGCGGATTCGGCCATCGGGAAGAGGCCGATGGAATAGGCGCGCAGGAGGATTTCAGGAGTGATGCCTGGTGACTTCCTGCGCGATCCTGCCATTCCCGCCCTATGCCGCCGGTGTGTTGGCGAGGTAGTCTTCCAGCCAGTGGATGTCGTAGTCGCCGTTGGCGATATCCTGGTTGGAGACGAGATCCTGGAACAGCGGCAGCGTCGTATTGATGCCGTCGACGACGAATTCGTCGAGTGCTCGGCGCAGCCGCATCATGCATTCGACGCGCGTGCGGCCGTGCACGATCAGCTTGCCGATGAGGCTGTCGTAATAAGGCGGGATCTTGTAGCCCTGATAGGCACCGGAATCGATGCGTACGCCGAGACCACCCGGAGCGTGAAAATGCGTGATCGTGCCGGGCGAGGGCACGAAGGTGCGCGGGTGCTCGGCATTGATGCGGCATTCGATGGCATGACCGGAAAAATGCACTTCATCCTGGGTCACCGAAAGACCGCCGCCGGAGGCGACGCGGATCTGCTCGTGCACGAGGTCGATGCCAGTGATCGCTTCCGTGATCGGATGCTCCACCTGCAGGCGGGTGTTCATTTCGATGAAATAGAACTCGCCATTCTCGTAGAGGAATTCGATCGTGCCGGCGCCGCGATATTTCAGCTTCTTCATGGCGTCGGCGCAGACCTGGCCGATCTTCATCCGCTGCTCGACGTTGAGCGCCGGCGAATTCGCCTCTTCCCAGACCTTCTGGTGTCGCCGCTGCAGCGAGCAGTCGCGCTCGCCAAGATGAATGGCATTGCCTTCGCCGTCGCCGAACACCTGGATTTCGATGTGCCGCGGCTTGCCGAGATATTTTTCCATATAGACGGCATCGTTGCCGAAGGCGGCCGCCGCTTCGGTGCGCGCCGTCGACCAGGCCTCGATCACGTCGGCCTCGCTCTTGGCGACCTTCATGCCGCGTCCGCCGCCGCCGGCCGTTGCCTTGATCAGCACGGGATAGCCGATTTCAGCAGCCGTCTTCAGCGCATCCTCTTCGGTCTTCACTTCGCCGTCCGAGCCCGGAACGACGGGAATGCCGAGTTCCAGCGCCGTCGTCTTGGCGGTGATCTTGTCGCCCATGATGCGGATATGATCCGCCGTCGGCCCGATGAAGGTGATGCCGTGGGCTTCGAGAATATCGGCGAACTTGGCATTCTCCGACAGAAAGCCGTAGCCCGGATGCACGGCGTCGGCGCCGGTGATCTCGCAGGCGGCGACGATCTGGTGGATATTGAGATAGCTCTCGCGCGAGGAGGGCGGGCCGATGCAGACACTTTCGTCGGCAAGCCGCACATGCATGGCATCGGCGTCGGCGGTGGAATGAACCACGACGCAGGCGATGCCGAGCTCCTTGCAGGCCCGAAGCACGCGAAGGGCGATTTCCCCGCGATTGGCGATGAGGATTTTCGAAATCATGGGCATGGGCCTATTCGATGACGACGAGGGCTTGGCCGTATTCGACGGGATGTCCGTCATCGACGAGGATCTCGGTCACCTTGCCCGACTTCGGCGAGGGGATCTGGTTCATCGTTTTCATCGCTTCGATGATGATCAGCGTCTGGCCTTCCTTGACTGTCGCGCCGACTTCGATGAAGGCACGCGCGCCGGGAGCCGGCGCCATGTAGACGGTGCCGACCATCGGCGCACTGACGACATTGGCGGGATTGCGGGCGGGAGCGGCGGCCGGCGCAGTTGCTGCTGCCGGAGCGGCGGCTGCGGCATAGGCAGGCGCTGCGATCGGCGCCTGGACATATTGCGGCGTGCCTGCACGCGAAACGCGAATGCGCAGGTCGTCCTGCTCGACCTCGATCTCCGTCAGATCCGTCTCGTTGAGGATATTGGCGAGATCGCGGATCAGTGCCTGATCGATACCCGATTTCTTTTCAGCCATGGTGTTGCCCTGTCTTATTCTTATGCCGTGATGTTCTTCAGCGCATGAAGCGCCAGGATGTAGCTATGAGGCCCGAAGCCGCAAATCACGCCCTTGCATGCCGGCGCAATCATCGACTTATGGCGGAATTCTTCCCGCGCATGAACGTTGGATATGTGGAGTTCAATGACGGGAATGGAAATAGCGCGGATCGCATCATGCAGCGCGACCGAAGTATGCGTATAGGCGCCTGCGTTGATGGCAACGCCGACGGCCTTTTCGTCGGCCTCATGGAACCAGTCCACAAGCGTACCTTCGTGATTGCTCTGACGGAAATCGATGTCGAAGCCGAGTTCGCGGCCGGCGGCCTTGCAGTCCGCTTCGATGTCCTTCAGCGTCTTGCCACCATAAATGCCGGGCTCTCGTTTGCCCAGCATGTTCAGGTTGGGGCCGTTCAGGACGAAAATCGTTTGCGTCATCGAATGTTCCGTAAAATGTACGACGGCAACCTATAGACTCCGTGAAGGCTGAATGAAAGCCCTTACGGATTGGCCAGCGGAATCACGCCACATTTGTCCACATGGTTGAAACGCTTCGATTTTGGCGATTTGATGGGCGGCCGGCTGGCGGCTCACGTGCTCAGCAGGCGGTCTTGCCGCAGCTGCGCATATTCTTGACCTTGGCTTCGAGATCGTCGAGCCCGACGGCGCCTGGCACCAGTTCGTTGCCGATCACATAGGACGGCGTGCCGCTGATGCCGAGACTGGAGGCGAGCTGGTAGGTCGCCTGGACGACACCATCATTCGGGCTCTTTGCCATCTCGGCGCGAATCTTGTTCTCGCTGACGCCGAGCGAAGCTGCAACCGCGATCGCCGTTTCGTCGGAGGCGCGGCCTTCGGCGCCGAGAAGCGCGACATGGAAATCGGCATATTTCTCCGGCGCCAGCTTGCGGAAGGCGTCGGCCACCTTGTGGGCTGCGACCGAATCCGGCCCGAGGATCGGAAACTCCTTGAGCACGAAACGAACGTTCTTGTCCTTCTTGAGCATCGCCTGCATGTCGGGAAGCGCGTGACGGCAGTAGCTGCAATTGTAATCGAAGAATTCGACGACGGTGACATCGCCCTTGGGATTGCCGAGGGTGACGTCGTTCTTCGAATCGAAGATCGCGGCCGTGTTCTCGTCGATCGCCATATTGGCCTTCACCAGCCGCTGGGCTTCCTGCTTCTTCTGCAGCGCATCCTGAACATCGAGCATGATCTCGGGATTCTCGATCAGGTATTGCTTGATGAATTCGCCGAACTCCTTCTTCTGCTGGTCGTCGAGCGCTGCCGCCGGAAACGGAAGGGCGATCGATGCGGCAAGTGCCAGTGCGGTGAAGGTTTTCGGAAGAAAGGCCATGATATCCTCGTCAACGGCGATGTGGTCGTCTCTCTGTCGAAAAGACCGTCGCCGGGTTATGGACTTGAGTGCGTCGCGTCAAGGTACGGTGCGTTGTGTTCTGCTCAAACAGGAATTTTCATCCCAGCGTGACCCTCGCGGGATTGTGATGAGCCGATTAATGCGGCAATTGTCAGGCCGTCAGTGAAGTAGCCGAGCGAGAAGCGATCTTGTTTTCCATATCGAAACGCAGCGAAGTCGAGCCATTTCATGCCATGGACGTCCTGGCGGAGGCGACGAAAAGGCGGGCGGCCGGCCAGCCCGTTATCTCGATGGCGGTCGGTCAGCCCTCGCATCCCGCCCCTCAGGCTGCCCTTGAAGCAGCGCGCGCAGCTCTTGCCGAAGGCCGGATCGGTTATACCGATGCGCTGGGAACGGCGCTGCTGAAATCGGCACTTGCCCGGCACTATAAGGATCGCCACGGCCTGGAGATCGATCCCAAGCGGATCGCCATCACCACCGGTTCCTCGGCCGGCTTCAACCTCGCCTTCCTGTCGCTCTTCGATGCCGGCGATGCTGTGGCGATCGCAAGGCCTGGTTATCCCGCATATCGCAATATCCTCGGCGCGCTTGGCTTGAAGGTTGTCGAAGTGCCGGTAACGGCCGAGACCCACTTCACCCTGACGCCTGAGAGCCTCGAGGCGGCGCAGAAGGAAAGCGGCGTGACGCTGAAAGGCGTGCTGCTCGCAAGCCCCGCCAACCCGACCGGCACGGTGACCGCTCGCGATGGGCTGAAAGCGCTCGCGGACTACTGCGCGGCCCATTCCATCGCCTTCATCTCCGATGAAATCTATCACGGGCTGACCTTCGCCGGCGAGGAGGCCAGCGCGCTGGAGCTGACCGACGAGGCGATCGTCATCAACTCCTTCTCCAAATATTACTGCATGACCGGCTGGCGAATCGGCTGGATGGTGCTGCCGGAGCGCCTGGTGCGGCCGATCGAGCGGGTGGCGCAAAGCCTTTATATCTCTCCGCCCGAACTTTCCCAGATCGCCGCCACGGCCGCGCTCGGTGCCGGCGACGAACTCGATCTTTATAAGGCGAGCTATGCCGCCAACCGCGACTTGCTGATGCGCCGCCTGCCGGAGATCGGCCTTGCGATCGCGTCACCGATGGACGGCGCCTTCTACGCCTATCTCGACGTCACCCGCTTCACCAATGACAGCATGGGTTTTGCCAAGCGCATGCTCGCGGAAATCGACGTCGCCGCAACACCCGGCCTCGACTTCGATCCGCTGGAAGGACATCGAACCCTGCGTCTGTCTTATGCGGGCTCGGAAGCCGAGATCGCCGAGGCGGTGGAGCGAATCGCAACCTGGTTGAAATAGCGCCCGCGGGCACGCCAGCGGCTGCGCGCTCTCCTATTGCTTAGCTGCGCGATGAAAACAGCGAGGCGAGCGTCGAAGCGGGCTTGTTGTTCAGCCGTGGCACCACCACGAGCTGCTTGATGTCACCGCGCTTGTAGGCGGCGAGGAAACGGCGGTAGTCCTTGAAGGAGACGCAGCCGTTGGAATCACCGTTTTTGCCGAGCATGTAGGTGTGGGCCAACAGGCCGACACGGTCATAGATGGCGTCCGCGCCTTCGAGCGGGGTCAGCCGCAGCGCCTCGACACCATGGAAAAGGCTCTCGCGCATGGTGAGGGCATAGGTGTGCGGCGGCGTCGGCCCGTGCATCTTCTTATTCACGAAACGCGGGTTGTCGCGCATCTTGCCGAGACCGGAATGGGCTTCCAGCCTCTCGCCGTTCGGCAGATAGACGGTGCTGTTCTCGATGTCGTAGATCGCCACACCGGCGCGCAGCTTCGGCGAGAAGACCGGCTTGTCGTAGCGTGGCACTGCATCGTCCTTGTCGTCCTCGATCGGCGAGTTTGGCTGGGCGTAGGCAAGTGCAGGTTCGCCGGCGCGCTGCGAACCCTTGGCGACCGGCGCCGGCTTGCCGATAAGGCCGTCGGGACGCGCCATCGGCAGCGGCACGGAGTCTTCGTCGGGCGTCAGCACCAGATCGAAAGGCGGCGCGTCGTCGGCGGCGGCAACGGCCACCGGTGCGGGTTCCGAGGCGGGAATTGCGGCGGTGCGGACCGGAGATGCTGATGGTTCGACCGGAGCCGGTGCGATCTGCCGGGATCCGGCATCGGCAAGTGCCAGAAGGGCCGGGAGTTCGGCAGCAGCAACGGCCTCCTTCGAGGGAATGATGACCCGGTCGCCGTCGTGTTCTTCCGTCGCTGCCGAGGCGACATCGACCGGCGCCTGCGTGATCACATCATCCTTGCGGAACTTGGCGCTGTCCGAAATTGCCGCCACGACTGGCTGCTCGGCAGCCATGACAAGCCGATTGTGTTTTGTAAGTGCCGCCAGTGCCGTTACGGCGGCGGCAGTCTTGTCGGCGTGGGATTGAATGAGGCTCGCCGTCAGCGGGATCTGCGGCTTCGCATCGAAGGCGGCCAGCCGGTCAGCCTTGCCGACATGGATCAGCCGTTCGTGGGGCGTCGCCGGTTTGGCCTTCGGCGCGGATGCCACCTGCGTGAATCTGTCGGGCGGAGAAACGGGCACGGCCACCGAGTGCATTGTCGCCAAGGTCGCGATCAACCATGTGGAGGTCAGAAATCCGGCGCCGACGACGCCGTAAAGAAAGCCGCGAGATCCGCGCAAACGAAAGGCAGATCCGCCAAGAGGGGTGACGTCATCGAACGTCCCGACCGCAAACGCCATACTACACTCGTCTTTCAAACTCGCTACGCAGGCCGGCGGCACTGACTGACTACACTTCGCCGGGGCCGGTATAGGCGCAAGTGGGCCGAATTTAGACCACTCGCGACTTCCGACTGTCTCGCAAGGATGACGAATTATGGTTTCTAATTTATTTACGCCGCGTCGCTCTTTCTCGCGACGTCTCAAAAAGAGATGCGTTGGGCCTTCTCAGGCGCGTTCCATCACATAACTTCCCGGGGCTTCTTCGATCGCATTCAGCGCATCGCCGCCCGGTTTGCGCGCTGGCACGCGCCTGCTGTCATGGGTCTCGATCCAGGTCTGCCAGTGCGGCCACCACGATCCAGGTGTCTCGGTTGCCCGCTCGAGCCAGGTCTCGTACTCGCCCTTGGCGGGGCCGCCCGTCCAGAATTGATATTTCTTCTTGTCGGGCGGGTTGACGACGCCGGAGATATGTCCCGAGCCGGTGACGACGAATTCCACCTTGCCGCCGAAAAACTGGCTGCCGAGAAAGACGGACTTCGCAGGCGCTATGTGATCCTCGCGGGTGGCGAGATTATAGATCGGGATCTTGACGTCTTTCAGCGACACCGGCTTGCCGTCGAGGACCATCTCGTTCTGCGTCAGCGCATTCCTCAAATAGCAATTGCGCAGGTAGAAGGCATGGTTTGCCGCCGCCATGCGGGTCGAATCGGCGTTCCAGAACAACAGGTCGAAGGGCAGGGGATCCTGGCCCTTGAGGTAGTTGTTGACGAAATAAGGCCAGATCAGCTCGGAAGCCCGCAGCATGTTGAAGGCCATCGACATCTTCGAGCCGTCGAGATAGCCGGCCGCCTGCATATGCTCCTCAAGCGCTGTCAGCTGCTCCTCGTCGACGAAGACCTTGAGATCGCCGGCATGGGTGAAATCGACCTGGGTGGTAAAGAGCGTCGCAGTCTTGATGCGCTTGTTCTTCTCCTTGGCATGCAGCGCCAGCGTTGCCGCTAGCAGCGTGCCGCCGACGCAGTAGCCGACGGCGTTGACGTCCTTTTCGCCGGTCGCCTTCTCGATCGTCTCGAGCGCGAAATCGATGCCCTCGCGGGCATAGGACGTCCAGTCCTTATCGGCGTGGCGCGCATCCGGGTTGACCCAGGAAATGACGAAGGCGGTCTGACCCTGGTCGACGCACCATTTGATGAAGGATTTCTGCGGGTTGAGATCGAGAATATAAAACTTGTTGATCCAGGGCGGGCAGATCAGCAGCGGCCGCTTCAGCACCGTTTCGGTCGAAGCCTCGTACTGGATGATCTGGCAGATGTCGTTTTGGGCGATCACCTTGCCCGGTGTCAGCGCCATGTCGCGGCCGACGACGAATTTCGTCATGTCGGTCTGGCGAAGGCGAAGATCGCCGTTTCCGGCAGCGATGTCCTCGGCAAGCATCTTCATCCCCCGCACCAGGTTTTCGCCGCTGGTTGCGATCGTCTCGCGGTAGAGCTGGGGATTGGTGGCGATGAAGTTGCTGGGCGAAAGTGCTGCCGTGATCTGCTTCACGTAGAAGCCGGCCTTGTGCTTGGTGTGCTCGTCGAGTCCGTCGGTCTCCGACACCAGCTTCTCCGCCCAGTCGGTCGTAACGAAATAGACCTGGCGCAGAAAATCGAAAAACGGGTTCTTCTGCCAGTCTTCGTCGGAGAAGCGCTTGTCCTTGCGGGTGTCCGGCTCGGCATGCAGAGGCTCGCCCTGCATGTGCGTAGCTTGCATCCGCTGCATCGAGCGCATCCAGATGCCGAAGAACGAGGACATCAGCTGGGTCTGCGCCTCGAAGGTGCGGCGGGGATCGGCAATCCAGTATTCGGTGACCTTGGAAAGCGTCTTGACCATGTCGGTCATCGGATCGACGGCGGTTTGGCTGATCTCGCCGCGTTCGCGCGGCGCAAGCCATGCCGAGGCGGCCTGTCCGAGATTTTCGAGCGCCCGGGCGAAATTCATCGCCATGGTCTCGGGATCCTTCAACAGATAGGGATCGAGATCGGTCGCATCGAAACCGGCTTTGCCGCCATTCTTCTGGCCGCCATTCTCCCGCTTGCTGTCGGTCACCATTTCCTCCGGCGGCAGCACTATTTTTATCCAATCGTTGTACATCGTGATTGAACGAGAAAACAAGTTCCACCCGCGCCGGCTCATGCTATTGCTTTGTGGCTGCGACAAATTTAACAGTCGACGCAGTCAGAACTGGATTTTGAGGCATGACGAAGAACGGCATTCGGCGCATCGCAACCTTCAACCGCACCGCATTGATCTGCGCCGCGGCGGCGATGGCTCTTGCCGGATGCAATCTGACGGCTGAGCAGAAGGCCGCAGCCGCCGCCAAGCGAGCGGCGCCAACCGCCGTCGTCATGCCGGCCACCAAGGGCGATGCGGTCGAAGGCGGCCTGGCAAAGTCGCCGGACGGCTATCCGAATTTCGGCGCGCCGCTGACGGCCGCCAACGTCCAGATGAGTGACGAGCAGGCGGCCGAACTGCAGCATCAGTTGACCGCACTCGCCGCCCGGCGCAAGGCCGGCACGATTTCGGAGGCCGAATATCAGGCCAAGGCCGCGGAAATGCGCCGTCTCGCCGCCGAACACGGCCCGGAGACGCTCTCCGAAATCTCCAAATAGACCTTGCCTTTCAGGCAATTTGGACGCAAAGCCTTCCGGATGGATCGGAAGACAAGATTTTCCCGATAATGCGCGTTACGCGGCCTTTCCGTCAAAGATTTGCCGCGTGTTTTGGGTCTGATGAATACGGCGCTGCGATTCTGAAGTTCGTGTCGCAGCCGCCGGGAGACGGAACGAACTTCGACTGCGGCCCGAAAGCCGCCTTTCCATGGGGAATGAAATGGAAGAGTTTCACAAAGTCCGGCGTTTGCCGCCTTATGTTTTCGAACAGGTCAACCGTTTGAAGGCAAGCGCGCGAGCGGGCGGTGCCGATATCATCGATCTCGGCATGGGAAACCCCGACCTTCCCACTCCTCAGTCGATCGTCGACAAGCTGTGCGAAGTCGTGCAGGATCCGCGCACGCACCGTTATTCGTCTTCCAAGGGCATTCCGGGGCTGCGCCGCGCTCAGGCCGCTTATTATGCCCGCCGTTTCGGCGTCAAGCTCAACCCGGATACGCAAGTGGTCGCTACCTTGGGCTCCAAGGAAGGCTTTGCAAACATGGCGCAGGCGATCACCGCGCCGGGCGACGTCATCCTCTGCCCGAACCCGACCTATCCGATCCATGCCTTCGGCTTCCTGATGGCGGGCGGCGTCATCCGCTCCATGTCGGTGGAGCCGGACGAAAGCTTTTTCCCGCCGCTTGAGCGCGCGGTCCGGCATTCGATCCCGAAGCCCTTGGCGCTGATCCTCAACTACCCCTCGAACCCGACGGCCCTTGTCGCGACGCTCGATTTCTACAAAGACGTCATTGCCTTCGCCAAGAAGCACGACATCATCGTGCTCTCCGACCTTGCCTATTCGGAAATCTATTTCGACGGCGCCCCACCGCCGTCGGTTCTCGAAGTGCCGGGTGCAATGGATATGACGGTCGAGTTCACCTCGATGTCGAAGACATTCTCCATGCCCGGCTGGCGCATGGGCTTTGCCGTCGGCAACGAGCGGCTGATCGCGGCGCTCACCCGCGTCAAGTCCTATCTCGATTACGGCGCCTTCACGCCGATCCAGGTGGCGGCGACGCATGCGCTGAACGGCGACGGCTCCGACATTGCTGAGGTTCGCAATGTCTATAAACGTCGCCGCGACGTCATGGTCGAAAGCTTCGGCAAGGCCGGCTTCGACGTACCGCCGCCGGCTGCCACCATGTTCGCCTGGGCGAAGATCCCGGAAAAGTTCCGTCATCTCGGTTCGCTCGAGTTTTCCAAACTGCTGGTCGAGAAGGCTGACGTCGCCGTTGCCCCGGGCATCGGCTTCGGCGAACAGGGCGACGACTACGTTCGTCTGGCGCTTGTCGAGAATGAACACCGCATCCGCCAGGCTGCGCGCAACATCAAGAAGTTCATGTCGACGGCAGACGAAACGATGCACAACGTCATTTCGCTGAACGCGCACCGCTAATCCAACTCTAAGGCAGCCGCGTCCCGCGGCTGCCGCCACACAGATATTTCAGGATAAATCTATGGCAGATGCCCTCAAAATCGGCATTGCGGGCTTGGGCACCGTCGGCGCCTCGCTAGTCCGCATCATCCAGCAGAAGAGCAACGAGCTTGCCGTCACCTGCGGGCGTCCGATCACCATTACCGCGGTTTCCGCGCGTGACAGGGCGAGGGACCGCGGCATCGATCTTGCCACTGTCACCTGGTTCGACCGGCCGGAAGAGCTTGCTGAAAAGGGCGATATCGACGTCTTCGTCGAGCTGATGGGCGGCGCCGAAGGGGCTGCCAACGTTTCCGTGCGCGCCGCACTCCAGCGTGGTCTCCATGTGGTGACAGCCAATAAGGCGCTGCTTGCCTATCACGGCGTCGAGCTCGCAACGATCGCCGAGGAGAAGGGCGCGTTGCTGAATTTCGAGGCGGCAGTCGCCGGCGGCATCCCCGTCATCAAGGCGCTGCGTGAATCGCTGACCGGGAATTCCGTCTCGCGCATCTATGGCATCATGAACGGCACCTGCAATTACATCCTGACCAAGATGGAGAAGGAGGGGCTTTCCTTCGCCGAGTGCCTGAAGGAAGCGCAGCGCCTCGGTTATGCCGAGGCCGATCCGGCCTTCGACATCGAGGGCAACGACACCGCCCACAAGCTGTCCATCCTGACGACGCTTGCCTTCGGCAATCGCATCGCCGCCGATGACATCTATCTCGAAGGCATCACCAACATCTCGATCGAGGATATCCACGCTGCCGCCGAGCTCGGTTATCGCATCAAGCTGCTGGGCGTTGCCCAGCGCACCGATACCGGCATCGAGCAACGCGTTCACCCGACCATGGTGCCGGTCGATTCGGTCATTGCCCAGGTCGACGGCGTCACCAATGCGGTGGCGATCGAATCCGACGTGCTCGGCGAACTGCTGATGGTCGGCCCCGGCGCCGGCGGCAATGCCACAGCCTCGTCTGTGCTCGGTGACATTGCCGATATCGCCAAAAGCCAGCCGGGCGCCCAGCGCGTGCCGGTGCTCGGCCATCCCGCAAAGGCGCTGGAACCCTACCGCAAGGCGCAGATGCAGAGCCACGAGGGCGGGTATTTCATCCGCCTGACCGTGCTCGACCGCACCGGCGTCTTTGCCAGCGTCGCAACCCGAATGGCCGAAAACAACATCTCGCTGGAATCGATCGTCCAACGCTCGAAGCAGCATCTGGCGCCGTCGCACCACCAGACGATCATTCTTGTCACCCATGCGACGATGGAAGAGTCGGTGCGCAAGGCCGTCGCCTCGATCAAGTCGGAAGGTTATCTCTTCGGCGAGCCGCAGGTGATTCGAATCGAGCGGCCGAAAGAGGACGGCTGAGCCCTCCCGATCGTGTGGACACCCGTTGAACCGCCCCGTCTCGACAGGGCGGTTTTTCTGTAATTTTTTCAACCTCCCCTTACGGAAGTCTATATTAACAAATACCGAAATATTGATATAATTAAACCGGAGATTGGTGAGTCGTCTGCGTGGAGAATTTCATGAGCAAGGACAGCCACGCCGGGAAAGGGTATGGCTGCCCGGGCGAGGTGCCGCCGGACCGTCCTGATATGCTTGAGGAAATGCTCAAGCCGACCTACCGTGAAATTCGTCAAGAGGCTCCTGATGAGCCTGACGGCGACGATGAGCAGACAGAAGGCCGCAACTGGGCCATTCTGCTAACGCTGTTTTCGGTCATGCTGGTGCAGCTGGGCGGCATCGCCGTGATCGTCTGGGCGGTGTTCTGGTAAAAATCCGTGTCTGCAAATCCATCGCTATGTTATCTCCGCTGCTTCTGTAGAAAGAGCAGATGAAGTCAGCGGAGTGTGGCATGGCAGATCTCGTTGATCCGGTACAGCGCGCGTTTCTCGGCGTGGAGAAATCCGCGCTCGACAATCGCTGGGTCGCGCGGCTCGACCAGGCCGGGCAGAACCGGGCGCTCGCCATGTCGCAGATCCACGGCCTGCCGGATCTGATCGCTCGCGTGCTGGCCGGGCGCGGCGTGACGGTGGACGAGGCGATCGAATTCCTCGATCCGACGATCCGCAGCCTGATGCCCGATCCCCATAGGCTGACCGATTGCGAAAAGGCGGCAACCCGCCTCCTGAGCGCCATCGAGCGCGGCGAGAGCGTTGCGATCTTCGGCGACTACGACGTCGACGGCGCGGCCTCCTCGGCGCTAATGTTTCGCTTCCTCAGCCATTTCGGCGTCAAAGCGAACATCTATATTCCCGACCGCGTCTTTGAAGGTTACGGCCCCAATCCGGCGGCGATCAACCAGTTGATCGACAACGGCGCCCGGTTGATCGTCACTGTCGATTGCGGCTCGACCAGCCACGAGGCGCTGGCCGCCGCCGCCGCCCGCAACATCGATGTCGTCGTCATCGATCACCACCAGGTGACACATGAGCTGCCGCCCTGCCATGCGCTCGTCAATCCGAACCGCGAGGACGATCTCTCGGGGCAGGGGCATCTTTGCGCCGCCGGTGTGGTCTTCATGGTGCTGGTCGCGACGCTGAGGCTGCTACGCGCCGCCGGCAACAAGCGCATCCTCGCGCTCGACCTCTTGCAATGGCTGGATATCGTCGCACTGGCGACGGTCTGCGATGTCGTACCGCTGAAGGGCCTCAACCGCGCCTATGTGGTGAAGGGGCTGGTCGCTGCCCGCCACCAGAGCAATGCCGGGCTTGCAGCCCTCTTCCGCAAGGCCGGGCTCGCAGGCCCGGTGACACCCTATCATTTCGGCTTCCTGATCGGCCCGCGCATCAATGCCGGCGGGCGGATCGGCGATGCGGCACTCGGAAGCCGGCTGCTGACGCTCGACGACGCCGGGGAGGCTGACGTGATCGCCCAGCGCCTCGACGAGCTCAACGGCGAGCGCCAGGCGATGGAGACCATCATGCTGCAGGAGGCGGAAGCCGAGGCGCTCGCCGAATATGGCGACGGCGAGGGCGCCTCCGTCATCGTCACCGCCCATGAGAAATGGCATCCCGGCATCGTCGGGCTGATCGCGGCGCGGCTGAAGGAAAAGTTCAAACGCCCCGCCTTTGCAATCGCATTCGATCCTTCCGGCCGCGGCACCGGCTCGGGCCGCTCCATCAACGGCTTCGACATGGGCAGGATGGTGCGGGCTGCCGTCGACGAGGGGATCCTCGTCAAGGGCGGAGGCCACGCCATGGCCGCCGGGTTGACGGTCGAGCGCGCCGATCTCGGCAGGCTGAGGACCTTCTTCACCGAGAAGTCGGCAAGGACTGTGGCGAACCTCGTCGCCAACGAGACGCTGAAGATCGACGGTGCGATCGGCGCCAGCGGCGCCACGCTCGAACTCATCGACCGCCTGGAGGCCGCCGGCCCATATGGCTCCGGCCATGCACAACCGCTCTTTGCCGTGCCGGCACATCGTGTGCGCGACGCGCGCTTGGTCGGCGAGAAACATGTAAAGGTGACGATGGAGGCAATGGACGGATCGCGGCTCGACGGCATCGCCTTCCGCGCCGCCGATACGCCACTTGGTAATCTTCTCCTCAACTCACGCGGCGCCAGCCTGCACGTGGTGGGTTCGCTGGGCGCCGAGCATTATCAAGGCGCCCGCCGCATCCAGCTGCGCGTCTGCGATGCTGCGCCGGCAAAATAAAACAGCCGCGCAAAAAAGCTGATGATGAGGAATTCGGAGGGAAGAAATTGGTACGCCCTAGGGGAGTCGAACCCCTCTTCCCAGAATGAAAATCTGGTGTCCTAACCGATAGACGAAGGGCGCTTCCTTCGTGGTGGCGCCCTTATAGTCAGCACCTTCAAAAGCCGCAAGCGCCAAGACGCGAAAAAATCATCGTTTTCGCCGATTTTTTTGCTCCTGTGGAAAAACGTGGCGGGGGGAGGCGATGCAGCCAAAACAGCGCGATCAAGCTCCAAGGATAACCGTTAAATGCAATCCCTGAGATATCGTCTCCGCAACTTCTCCGGTGAGTCGCAGGGGTAGACAAACAAGTGCTTGGTCAAACGCAGGCATTTTTGTCCGATGTTGGTACGCCCTAGGGGAGTCGAACCCCTCTTTACAGAATGAGAATCTGTCGTCCTAACCGATAGACGAAGGGCGCAGGCCGGCTCCGTTAAAATAGGACCGCGCGCAGACTTCTGCAAGCGGATGCGACGGCTTCAATATGGAGAGAAAGTGGTACGCCCTAGGGGAGTCGAACCCCTCTTCCCAGAATGAAAATCTGGTGTCCTAACCGATAGACGAAGGGCGCTTCCTTCGTGGTGGCGCCCTTATAGTCAGGCGTTTTGAATCCCGCAAGCGGCAATTCGGTTTTCTTTCAAAAAAATGACAGGAAATCCGAGTGCGTTCGAAGAGCTGATTATTAAAGCTGAATCAATAGGCTGCCAGTTGTTTCTTTAACAAGACGAGGCGGCGCTTTCGTAACGTTATGCGAAAATTGCGCGGCCGTCAGATCGCTCTTGCGGTCGCCGTCGGCGCGCGTTTGCCGCCGCAGCCCCAGTTCCAGTCGCGGGTTTTGCCGGTATCGAGATGGACCGAATCCGTGTGGCAATAGGTGCCGACACCGCCGCGGTTCGGCAGCGAGCGAATATAGGCGGCGATATCCGATTTCGTCACGCCGTCGATCTGGATGTCGGCCGCCTCGCAGCTCTTGTGCATCGATTCGTCGGCGCCGCCGACCAGGCGGTTATGCTCTTCGTCGCGATAACCTGAAGTGACGATAACAGGGCGGCCGAAATGGCTTTCGACCGTCTTGATCACACTCAGCAGCTCGGGCTTGAAGCAGCTGACCTCGACCTTGTCGTTCTGGAGATGCAGCCCGTTCGGCGCGATACGCGTCATGCCGGGCAGGGCAGCCTTGTGCAGAAGGCCGGAAAGGCTGCCGAGCAGGTTCTGCTTCGGCGCGCTGTAGAGCGCGTTCATCGTCGGGGCCGGACTGCCGTCTGTCGCCAACGACGCCGTTTGAACGGGTGCAGGCTGGGTGCTGCCATTCTGCGAGGATTGCTGGGGCAGCACCGGCTCCGCCGGTTGTGCCGATGCAGGCGGCTGGCTGTAGACGCTGCTTCTTGCGGGTACTGCACCTTGAACCGGCGCATAGGCCTCCGGCTGAATGACGGTGGACGTGCCGTTGTTCTGCGGCGCCGGCTGATGATCCGAAAAGATGCTCATCGCCTGCGCGTTGATCCTGGTCGATTGCAGCACGAGCCCGCCGATATTGGCAGGTGCTGCCGTCGCCGGATCGGCCGGCGGGACGGCGGCATTCGGACCCTCAGCGACGACCTGCGGCGCGGCTTGGGCGCCGGAGACGTTGACGAGCCGGGGGTCCGAGTACATTGAGCGTGGGGCATTTTTTGCAGGCGCTGCCTGAGCAAGCTGCGGTACCGCGGCTTGCGCCGCTGGAACCGCTGCCGCAGAGTCGAGCGCCTTCTTGTCTGACGCACAGCCGGACAGCGCCAGCACCGAAGTGGCGATCAGCAAAGCGCCCGTCAGGGGCATCCGCATCTCAATGTTACGCAAGCGACAGTCTCCAGTTGATGCGGAAAACGGGCGAAAACCGCCATCTTCCGCTTCGAGTCATCAGGAGATTGCCTTCGGTGCCGGATCGCGGCAAGCGTCAAGGCGCCGGCCGGATCCGAAATCGCAAAAGCCGCAAGCTTCGCAAAAGCCTTGCGGCGAAAAGCCTTACCAGGCGCCGGTATTGCCCATCGAGGCCCAGGGTTCGGCGGCGGCAAGCGGGCTGCCCTTCTGCAGGATTTCGATCGAGATGCCGTCGGGCGAGCGGACGAAGGCCATGTTCCCGTCGCGCGGCGGCCGGTTGATGGTGATGCCGTTGTCCATCAGATTCTGGCAGGTTGCGTAAATATCGTCGACCTCATACGCGAGGTGGCCGAAATTGCGTCCTCCGCTATAATCTTCCGTGTCCCAGTTGTAGGTAAGCTCGAGGCAGGGAGCCTTTTCGCTGCGTGCACGGTCGAGATCGTCGCGAGCCGCCAGGAAAACCAGGGTGAAGCGACCCTTCTCGTTTTCGTGGCGGCGAATCTCCTCCAGCCCGAACAGCGTGGTGTAAAAAGCGAGCGAGGCGTCCAGGTCTTTGACGCGTACCATTGTGTGAAGATAACGCATTCTATCTACTCCTTTATTGGGGCTGGTCTTTTTCGGCGAGCTGAGGTCAGCTTCGGGCAAGTCATCTTTGGAAAATGTGCAGTTGGGAATAACCGAAAACTAGGACTTGCGCTTATCCGTTACCAAGATGTTAATCTTGATTTCAAGAATCAGTTAACCGTAACAGTGTGACGCGTATTCGAGGGGCTGGCGACAATGGCTGATAGGATTTCATCGAACGAATACTCCGACCTCGACGAGCTATCGGGAGAGGCGGTCGATCTTGTTGAAATCACCGGCGTCGTCAAGTGGTTTGACGTCGCCAAGGGTTTCGGCTTCATCGTGCCCGACAACGGCATACAGGATGTCCTCCTGCACGTGACCTGCCTGCGGCGCGACGGTTACCAGACGATCCTCGAGGGAACGCGCATCGTCGCCCTCATCCAGCGCCGCGAGCGCGGCTACCAAGCGTTCAAGATCCTTTCGATGGACCAGTCGACCGCGGTTCACCCCTCGCAACTGCCGCCGGTGCGCACACATGTGCAGGTCACCGCGACGAGCGGGCTGGAACGTGCGCTCGTCAAGTGGTTCAACCGTACCAAGGGCTTCGGCTTCCTGACACGCGGCGAGGGCACGGAAGACATCTTCGTACACATGGAGACGCTCCGCCGCTTCGGTTTGACGGAGCTTCGCCCCGGCCAGGTGGTGCTCGTCCGCTTCGGCGACGGCGAAAAGGGCCTGATGGCCGCAGAAATCCATCCCGACGTTCCGAGCCCGGCCAGCCGGTCGCATTGATATGCGCGGTCTCATTCTTCTTCATGCGATCAGAAGCGCCATCACGGCGCTTTTTTTCATGGTCGCCCTGCCGGCCTTGGCCGAGGAGCAGATGCGATTCGACAAGGAGCCGCTGCTCATCCAGACCGCTGCGGGCAAGCTGCTGCATTTTACTGTCGAGATCGCCTCGACTCCGGATCAGCGCGCCTACGGACTGATGTTTCGCAAGGCGATGGCCGATGATGCCGGCATGATCTTCGATTTCGACGAGCCGCGGCGCGTCACCATGTGGATGGAAAACACCATCCTGCCGCTCGACATGCTTTTTGCCGACGACACCGGCGCGATCCGTCACATCAAGGAAAAGGCCGTGCCTTATTCGCGCGACATCATCGATTCGATGGGCAAGGTGAAATACGTTGTCGAACTCAATGCCGGCATCGTCGCCAAACTCGGAATCAAGCCGGGCGACAGGATCGTCAGCGCCACGACCACGAAGAAGACGAAGTGACGACGCGCAAGCGTGCGAGCCGCGATGCGGCCGTCAAAGATCCAAAAATATCGGGATATTGAATGGTCGGAGTGGAGAGATTCGAACTCCCGACCCTCTGGTCCCAAACCAGATGCGCTACCAGGCTGCGCTACACTCCGTGCCGTGGCGGGGAGATACACGGTTCACTTCACCGTCGCAACCCATAAATCCAGCTCTGGCCGAAGTTTTCGCCTGATATGTCGGTGTATACATAAAATCGGGAAAGGCCGCCCGTCCGCCCTGAGGGGGCAACTGGGCATCAGGAGGAGGCTCCTCAGCCGCGTTCGAGCAGGCCGATATATTGGGCGTAGCTGATGGCAACGTAGAAGAAAGCCGTAATGCCAGCCCCGATCACAATGGCATTGAACTCCGCCGAACGTCTCATCATGTGTGCAAATCCACTGAAATTGACTGAGCCGTAAATAGTCCCGAGGGCTGGCCGCGGCAATCAGGTTGTGATCACAACATGAGACGACCGGTAATATTGCGCAACCGGCCTGTCTGCCGATATCCTTGTTTCCGAAGCATCGCCTCATCAACGCGATGGGGTCGAGGCGCGTCATACACTGCCTTTTTTCTTGAAAAGCCGGGGATTCGCGGATAAGCAAAATTCATCTCTTCGCGCTATCACTAGCGATGAAGCAAGTGCCCCGGCAACGGGATTGAGACCATCAAAGGCGGGCGATGCCCGCATAGCCGGAGACGCGCAGTCATGTCTGCCAAGATCTATCGTCCAGCCAAGACCGCCATGCAGTCCGGCAAGGCCAAGACCCATCTCTGGGTGCTTGAATTCGATCAGGAGTCGCCGCGCAAGATTGATCCGATGATGGGTTACACCTCGTCCGGCGATACGCGACAGCAGGTAAAACTCACCTTTGAAACGCAAGAACTGGCCGAAGCCTACGCCCAGCGCAACGGCATCGAATACCGCGTCATCCCGCCGAAGGATCCGGTCCGCCAGGTTGTCGCCTATCCGGATAATTTCCGCTATACCCGCACGCAGCCCTGGACGCATTGAGATTTCTCGTCCAGAACTGCCGCATCCGGTCGCGCTCCGTAAACGCGACCGCCGGACGGCCCCTTAGCTCAGCTGGATAGAGCACCTGCCTTCTAAGCAGGTTGTCGCAGGTTCGATTCCTGCAGGGGTCGCCACAATTTCAACCGGTTCTAAGCGTCGCCCAACCGCTTCACCCTTTTCGGGGCAACGAACTGGGCAACGCGCGCTTATCGGCTGGGGCCCCATATCACCACCGGCCGGTTATCAGGCGTCGGCGCCGTCGGCCGCGACTCGATCGCACAGGTCTCGATAGAATCCATTGGTCGATCCGGAGGTCAACCCAGCCTATGCGTCGCTTCGAGAGTCTTCGACAGGAGGGAAAGTCACTGCACTCGTCCTTCCTGTTCCGCCAGATGGTGCTTCTGCACAAGCCCGTTCGCCGAATGACTTCGTGTATGTCGATGATACGAACCATAGCCTTTCTCCTGCTCCGAATTTTTGGGATCTGCCTTTCTTCTCGTCTCTCTCTCGGGGTCGTTATTACCATTATAAGTATACAGCATGGAGACGGGCGTGTCTACATAGATTAAGTCTGGAATATTTTCCGTATTACTGTGCAGTGCGGCATGTATTCTGACATCTTTTTTGAGTTGTAAGTATATCTCGAATCCTTTGTGTTTTTCGCGTCATCAATATTGTACGAGTCCTTTCGGGGTGTTGTTTTCGTTTGCTTATAATGAACGGCGTAGGCGTTGCCGCCCCATGAGGAGCCTGCGCCCGCCTTTGCATCCGGATTTTGTGCGGTGCGGCAGTAAGTCTGCCGATTGCATTTTGCGCCGCAACGACAACTGTCTTCCAAAATGATCATGTGGCGATCACCAAGATCATGAAGTGAACATTTTGTATTGACTAATTCTCGCTTTACGAGTATAGGAAACTTTACCTGACCATTGGAGGCCGATTATGGAGGCTTGTAGCGCCGCCCCTCAGGCGGCGATCGATGCGAAGCGCAACTGGATCGTTTGGTGATGACGCGGCTGTTGCGCTGAGGCTTTAATATGCCGCATGCGACCGAGTCCTGGAGTGCGGGCTGTCGCCAGTGCGTGCGGAATCCTTGCGGAAGTGTATTGCCGGTCGCACGTTCCGCGAGCCAAGATCAACTGACCATAACGGCATCAATGAAGGGCTGGTTCGTCTCACGATCGTGAGACACGGCGGATCGCTTGGGAAGCGCGGCGTCGCTGCTGAGAGGAACAGGGACCTTCCGCGGGGATCCACAGCGCGAGGGTTAGGCAAGGATTCAGAGCTTTCTGATGCCGGTGACTGTTAAGGATTGCTGCGACCCTCGTCACGAAGGTCGGCCGGCAGCCCAGACCCTCCACTGTCGCCGATTCTCCTCGATCAAGAAGGCCGGGGCGGCTCCCGGTCCACAGCGGCATACCCCTGCGTGCAGCTATAACGGTGGCAATATCGAATCCTACCGAGTTGTTGAAGGCGCTCGACCTCGATCCAAGCGGATCTTCGGCCGCGCGAGCGGCAAACAGAATGCAAAACAGGCTCTTGCGCCTTCACGTGTCTGGGGCATTTGCTCATCGAGCCGACTTCAATCCCGCCATCGGGGGGGGGCAGACTTGCCATCGATGGAACCACCAACGTTGGTCGTTGCGAAACCCCAAAAGTGAATCGGCACCTGTTGAAAGGAGATGCGGGCGACCGCATGCATAGCCTCGTGTGTCGTGATCTGCCGGCCGTTTGCATCCGATTCGCATCCATCGGCGGCGGTGACGCGAAAGGTCTTCCTTCGACTCGAGTCGCCTTCGGCACGAAAGGCTGCGCGCTTGACTTTCGCGCCAGTCAGATCCACGCCGTTCCATCTTCGAGATCCCTCGACTACGCTCCAAGCGCCTCGTCCGAATCCTTAATGGGAAGGTGTGGTTGCGGAGGACGTCAGCCTGGATGCTTCACCCTGATGCGTCGTTAGTTAAAGCTGTTCCGAAGAAGGGCGGGGTCGATCCCTTCCGAGAGGCTGTAGCGGCGATCTCAAGGACCCGCCCCCTCTTCCCGCTCGCGGAAAGATTGTACCTCTGATAGGCGCCACCATGGAGAATCTAGGTTTAAGCTACTTCGCTTAAATGGCCGAAGCGGTGGCTGACATCTTTCATGCGCGAGGTCACGGGCGTAAGTACCTCGATTGGCCAGCCCGGAAGAGGTGGGCGTTCGAATTCTCAGGATGGCAA
Source organism: Rhizobium sp. NZLR1 (assembly GCF_017357385.1). Lineage (NCBI taxonomy): Bacteria > Pseudomonadati > Pseudomonadota > Alphaproteobacteria > Hyphomicrobiales > Rhizobiaceae > Rhizobium > Rhizobium sp. NZLR1. The sequence continues at coordinate 2,026,477 of NZ_CP071632.1, forward strand.
TCCCAAGATCGAGCGCCCACGCTAAGCCGGTGCCGTTCCTTCGTTACAAGTGCGGACCCTTGGTCGGACTCGAAGAAACCGGGTGAGCGCAACTGGCGCGGGGCAAAGGTTGTGCGGCCGCTGACCTGCGACCCATGAGGACCGCAACATCGACCATCCGTCTCGCGAAACTGAATTCGTGGTCGTACCAGCCAAACACCCGCATCATGCCTCCGGCGGCGAGCGAAACTTCGGGACCAGAGTTTATCAGCGACTCCGGGGGGCGCATGTCAACGGAGACGGGGGACGCCCCGTCCAGCCCCAGAAAGGGGCGGAGTCACCGCTCGCTGCAACTCCGCCCGCGCTTGATCCAGGTTCGGCTGTGCTGGGGTCGTCACGGTAAGATCGATCGCAGAAGCACTTGCGGTCGCCACTCTGATGGCTCGGGCCGACCACCTCGCTCGATAACCTTGAGAAGAGGGGCAAGTGCATTCGCCGGCCATGAGGAGCTGGAGATGATCTTGTGATCGCCGATGGGTTCCTCGTTAGCGCCGAGGACGATGGTACCGTTGGCCGCGTCGGACGCGATGTGGTCGAATGTCGGCCTTGGACGACTGACACCGGGCGCCACCTGGGCCGGTGGTTGCCTAAAGCGAGGACCGCAACTACGGCATCATTTCAGACAGCGAGTTTTCATTGATGCGCTTCGCGTGCAACCCGATCTCCGGCGTATCAATGCCCGAGACGAACGGAACTCCCCCTGAGTGGGTGTTCTTGCTCGAGTGCCTGTTCTTGTGCGATGAAAACTGCGTACGGCGCGCCCACTCCACACGCTGTAGCGCAAGCGAACAGTGCTGCCGTCCGAATAAAGATGAGAGCCTTGAAGAATGCGATTGAGTTCGCACCCCGCCCCAACCGGGCAATTGGCAAGGCTCCGACAAGTTGCGCGGTTGTCATGGCCGCGAGCGCCGTTGCCCCAGTAGCGGGGTTCCCAGTGATCGAGAGTGCTGCCAATGCGAAGGCAATCGACGCTCCTGAGCGAGGTGCGCCGAACAAGCCGTAGGCGACCGCCCAGCGGATAGTCTGATGACTTTGTAGACCGCCCCAGTTCATTTTCCGCCAATTCTGGCCGTATCGTCCGCAGATAAACCTTGCCAAAGTATTTGCAGCACGCGTGGTGAGAAGCGCCTCGCGTCCAGTGACTTGGAAGCATAGGTGGTACTCACCATCAGGATGAGTTTACCGCAAACTTGCACCAAGCACACTATACTAAGGTATTGCCTCTGATCTCTGACGATAGAAAAGCTCTTTGCCAAGATCAAGCACGGGCTGCGCAAGGCGCAGGCCCGAACCCGACAGGCTATCGACGACGCGCTGGCAGAAACCCTTCAAACCGTCTCGCCGAAAGAGTGCCAAAACTACTTCAAGGAAGCCGGATATGAACAGACCTAAAACAATCCCGCTCTAATGTGTCAAACGCGGCGCGGCTTGCCGCGCCGCCGTGCGTTTTAAATATTTTCGCGGATCGGCTTGAACGCAGCTCGGAGTTCGGCTGTAAACAACTCCGGCTGCTCCCAGGCGGCGAAATGCCCGCCCTTCGCCGGGCGGCCGTAGTGGATGAGTTTCGGATAGGCCTTTTCGGCCCAGCTCTGCGGCGCCTGATAGATTTCATCCGGGAAGGCGCTGACGGCGACCGGGATTTTGATGCCGCGCGGATCGAAGAAGCCGCCGGCGGGGAAATGCGCGTTGTCCCAGTAGAGCCGAGCCGAGGAGATCGCCGTATTCGTCAACCAGTAGAGCGTGACGTTGTCGAGCACGTCGTCGGGCGTAAGGCCTTCCTTCTCGCCGCCGAAGGAACGAGCGATCATCCGGTAGCTGCGGATGTCGTGATCGAGCATCCAGGAGGCAAGTCCAATAGGCGAATCCACAATGCCGTAGAGCGTCTGCGGCCGATTGTTCATCTCGATCGCGTAGCCGAGCCCGTTCTTGTAGAAATCGTCGAGCTGCCCATAGGCCCGCTTCTCGTCGTCCGAGAGGCTCGCAGGCGCCGGCGCGCCCGATGACAGCAGCTTGGCGATATCGGCTGGCACGGTGGCCGCCATGTTGGTGTGGATGCCGATGAGGCCCGCTGGCTCCTGCACAGCCATCAGCTCGGTGACCGCATTGCCCCAGTCGCCGCCCTGCGCGACGTACTTCGTATAGCCGAGGCGCTGCATCAGCACGGCCCAGGCCTTGGCGATGCGCGGCGGATTCCAGCCCGTCTCCCTGGGCTTAGCTGAGAAGCCGTAGCCCGGAAGGGAAGGAATGACGACATGAAAAGCGTCGGCTTCGGTGCCATCGAAGGCGGTAGGATCGGTAAGGGGCTTTATGATCTTCATCTGTTCGATGACCGATCCAGGCCAGCCATGGGTGATGATTATTGGCAGCGCATTTTCGTGCTTCGACTTGACGTGAATGAAATGAATGTCGAGGCCGTCTATCTCCGTAAGGAACTGCGGAAGGGAATTAAGCCGAGCCTCGACCTTTCGCCAGTCGTGGGTCTTCCAATGGGCGGCGAGCTTCTTGATCGTGTCGAGCCTGACGCCCTGGCTGTCGTCTGTGACGTTTTCCTCGTCCGGCCAGCGGGTGGCGGCAACGCGTCGATGGAGATCGGCGAGTTGATCCTTGGACGCGGTAAACTTGAAGGGTCGGAGCTCGGATACCGTACCGGTCGCTGCGAACGCTTTGGGAAACACCCCGATTGCACTGGCGGACGCCGCGACTGCAAGCAGTGTTCGACGGGTGACTTTTTGCTCTACTCGGGACATGGCGTCCTCCTTGCTCGTGCGTTGTTTGACGAGGAGGAAATTCGCATCGAAGGAGTTCTGCAACAATTGCACCAAGGTATGGCCGACACCTTTGTATCGGGTGGTTCCCCCGCCTGCTCGACTGTCGTGCGGAGGTGGACCGGATCAGAGCTGCCGGAGCGGGGGGAGATTCCAGCTTTTCATTGCGAGGCTGCCGTGATGCTTGCCTCTTCGGCGGACGGTACGGAGAAGTGCATGGTAACGCCCGGCCCTTGGTTAGGCTCAGCCCAAAGGCGACCACCATGACTCTCGATGATGGAACGACAGACTGAAAGACCGATCCCCATCCCATTGTTCTTCGTCGTGTAGAACGCTTCGAAGATCCGCGTACCTCCGTCTGGGTCGAGACCAATTCCGTTGTCGCTGACCGCAACGCTTATCTGCCCATCACCGCCGAGCTCGGTTTGGATCTCGACCGATCTCAGCCGATCCTTCACGCCAGATACCGCGTCAATGGCGTTGCGAAGCAAGTTGTTGATCACTTGTTGAAGTTGGACTCGGTCGCCGTTGACGGGGGGAAGGGAGGTGGCGAAGTGCGTTCGAATAGCGACGCCGTTGCGTCGCTGATCACCTGCAGACAAGGCGACTACCTCACTCACCGCGTCGTTTATATCGACGTCTTCGAATTCGATGTTGCGCTTACTGAATAACGCCCGCAGTCTGGCGATTACCTCGGTGGCACGATTGCCGTCCCTGATCGTGCGCCGCGCCGTCTCAAGGGCCGTTTCTATGTCGGGCGGTGTGGCTGCAAGCATCCGCAGACAGGTGTTCGCGTTCGTGATGATGCCTGACAGTGGCTGGTTCACCTCGTGCGCGATCGCCGCCGACATCTGGCCGAGGCTGAGGATGCTGGTCACTCGCGCAAGCTCTGTGCGCAACTGATCGCGCGCTTCCTCCGTCAAGCGCCTTTGTGTCACGTCTTGGATCGCTCCAAGGCATTCCCGATTTCCATTCCGGTGAATTATAACCTCGCCGATGACGCGAACGTACTTTATGTCGCCGTTGCGGGCGAGAACGCGGACCTCGTATTCCGAGTCCTGGTCGCCTTCGCGTACGGCGCCGATCTTCCCGGCAAAGAGCGCAACGTCGTCCGGGTGTATCCGCTCCGTTATCCGGTCAAACGTCACGACTTCGTCTTTTTCGAATTCGAGGATTCGAAGCCATTCGTCGGACAAGATCAGCTCGTCGGTTTCGACATGCCAGGAGAACGTACCCGTCCTGATCAAGCGCTGGCCTGCAACGAGAAGGGCCTGACTTCTACGCAGTTCATCTTCGGCCTGCTTGCGATCGTCGATGTCAGTCAGTAGTCCATACCATCGGACGATCTTGCCCTCTGCGTCACGAAGTGGCTGTCCTCGCACCTGGAACCATCGGAACACGCCGTCGTGTCTTCGATAACGGCTTTGGTAGTCGTAAGGATTGCCGCTCTTGAGTGCGCCCAGGAAGGTATCGATATTGACTTGCACGTCATCGGGGTGAGTTATGCCGTTCGTTGACCAGTCTTGCACCTCGTCGAGAGAGATTCCGAAATAGTCCAGTAGCTGTTGGTTGCTCCCGTCGAGCGTTCCATCAGGCTGCGAAAGTATGATCATGCCCGGAACCATGTTGACGATATGGCGGAATTCCCTCTCGCTGTTAGCAAGCGCGACTTCGGCGTGCTTCCGGTCGTCGATATCATTCAGCAGGAAGTACCATCGTACAACGAGGCCCTCGTGGTCGCGCACGGGAGTTCCCCGCACCTGGAACCAACGATAGACGCCGTCGTGCCGACGGAGCCTTTCCACTACCTCGTACGATTGACCAGCGGCGACTGCCTCGGCGAATCTAGCCACGCCCCGGTCACGATCGTCAGGATGAATGATATCGTTGGTCTTCCACTTTTGATGCTCGTTGAAGTCATAGCCGAAATATCGCAAGGACTGATCGTTTACGCTCTCCACAGCCCCGTCGGGCCGGAGCACAATGATGAGGCCTGGGATCGAGTTTACGATCAATTGCAGCTCGATCTCGCGCTCGCGCAACGCCTCCGCCGCCCTGCGCCGATCATCGATATCAGTCAGCAGACCATACCAGCGGACGATCCCGCCATTATTGTCTTTGACCGGGTGGCCGCGGACCTGGAACCAGCGAAATTCGCCATCATGGCGACGGAAGCGCGTCTCGAAGTCATACGGCTCTCCCGTTTTGAGCGACGCCGTAAATGTCTCGACACAGTGCTGCAGGTCGTCGGGGTGCGTGATACCATTGGTCGCCCAGTTCACAACCTCCTCAAGGGGCAGTTGGAAGTAGTCGAGAAGCTGTTGATTTGCGCCGTTCAACTGACCTTCGGGCGTAAAGAGCGCGACCATTCCTGCGATAGTGCCGACAATCAAGCGAGACTCGCGTTCACTGTTTGCGAGAGCTACCTCGGCCCGTTTTCGGTCATCGATGTCGATCAGCAGATGCAGCCACCGCTGGATCGCACCAGACCTGTCCCGCAGCGGTAGACCCAGTACGTTATGCCACCGATAAATTCCGTCGGCGCGAAGATGGCGGCTCTCAACGTTGTAAGACGTGCCCGCCATGTGAGCGGCGATCTGGGCTTCGATGGTTTCCTTCAAGTCATCCGGGTGCACGACCTCCGAAGCCTTCCAGTCCTTTAGATCCGAGAGGCTTAGCCCAAAATAGGAGAGGGTCAGTTGGTTGAGGCCTTCGACTTCCCCAGTCGGTGTTGTCACGGCCACGGGTAACGGGATGCTATCGACGACGAGCTGGAAATCGAGTGCGGCCTGCGACCTTTCCCGTTTTTGAACGACGGGTTCAATATTGGTCGCGACCGCGCACCAATTCAATACGCCGTGGGGAGCGTCTTCCAAAGGGGCCCACTGGATGAGGAAATGGTGAAATTCGCCTGCGGCGTGCCGAAGCCGCGCTTCGATCGTTCCCTGTGTCTCTGCGTGTCTAACGCTCTGCAGATGGGCGGTGACCGCGCCAACGTCGGCCGGGTGCACAGCATCCTCCCAGCGCCAAGACTCTCCGGACGCCGGTCGCAGCCCCGTGAACTCTACCCAGCTTCGGTTGACGAAATCGACTTGGCCATCCTCCAGCATGGTCCATGCCATGCCCGGCAGCGCATCGAAGAATTGAAAGACGTTTATCCCCATCGCCCACTCAAAGCCCACTTTCCGGGCGAGAGCCTACAATATCGATCCGTTGACGGCTACTGCGCGGCAATAGACACTTTAGTACCTACGCCTATGTCGGATTGCAGGCATTCCAGGTCCGCCACCCTCGATCAGTCTAACAACGATGCGAGGCGCAATGCATCCTGAAGTTCGTCGGCACTGAAGGGCTTGAACAGACAGTCCGAGGCACCTTCGCGTATCAACCTCGCCCGCACGTCCTCATCCCTGATCGCCGTTATGAAAATGATAGAAATCCTTTGGCCTCTCCGACCGAGTTCCTGCTGAAGCTCCGGCCCGGTCATGCCAGGCATTGCCACGTCGAGGATCATGCCGTCGCTGGTTTGTGGCGACTTAGAATTCAAAAAAGCCTCAGCGGACGCAAAAGCTTCCACAGACAGACCGAACGAGCGGAGGAGATCCGGTAGGGCTTCGCGGACGGATTCGTCGTCGTCGACGACCGAGACATGTTTCTTGCTGGTAGTCATAAATTCCTCCGCATATCACTTGCCGTCGGTACCGCCGACCGACCGATACTTTCCCCGTCGCCGCTCGGAGATGTCGGGAGCGAAAATCCTACGGTAGCACCATGGTCAGCGTTTGGTGCAGCCCACAGCCGGCCTTGATGGTTCTCTATAATCGAACGACTGACAGAGAGGCCGATTCCCATGCCGTCTGGCTTCGTCGTGTAAAAAGCGTCGTAAATTCGGTCCACCCCCTGGGGGGCAAAGCCTACGCCGGTATCCTCGATGTAGAGCCGGATTTCTCGAAGGCCTCCCTCTGTCCTCAAACGAATTCGTCGCGGCCGATCTCCCGCGGCCGGCATCGCCTCGATCGAATTTCGAAGCAGGTTCATGATAACTTGCTGAAGCTGCACGCGAGCGCCGGTCACGCGCGGCAAATCGTTTGCGAAGTCGGCCGTCAATGACGTTTTCGCATGCTGCAGATCGCTCGATATCAGTGCGATGACTTCCTCGGCAATCTCATTGATGTCGACTGCCTCGAGGTGCGGCGGTTTGCGGCTAAACAATTCCCAAAGACGGGCGATCACGTCGGCAGCGCGGTTGGCGTCGCGGATCGTTCGCCGGGCCGTGTCCTTCGCGATATCGAGATTTGGAGGATTCGAAGCCAGAACTCGCAGACAAGTCTCCGCATTGGTCACCATGCCAGCTAGCGGTTGATTCACCTCGTGAGCAATTGACGCGGTCAACACGCCGAGGCTCGTAACGCGAGTTACGTAGGACAGTTCTGATCGCGCCCGATTGAGCGCATCTTCCGCCTTCCGGCTCTCGGTGACGTCCTGCACGGCGCCGATCAATTCCTGATCCCCATCCCTGTTCCGCTCACTATGCGCAAGCACCCGTACGTATTTTGGCGATTGGCTCGGCGTTATCAGGGTTATGTCGTAGTCGAAGTCGCCGGCCCCTCTGTTGGCTTGATCGATAACCTGCTCCACCGTAGCTAGACTATCGGGATCCAGACGGGACAGGACGATGTCGAGCGTCACCGGCGTCGTCGGATCGACTTCGAAGATACGATAGGTTTCCGCCGACCAGGTGACTTCGCTTGTGCCGAGATTGAGCAGGAAACTCCCCGTCTTGCTGAGGCGTTGAGCGTCCGCGAGGAAAGCCTCGCTTCTGCGAAGCTTCTCCTCGGCTCGCTTTCGGTCGTCGATATCCGTCAATAGTCCATACCAACGGATGATCTTGCCTTCGGCGTCGCGAAGGGGAAGCCCTCGAAGCTGGAACCATCTCCAGGTGCCGTCGTGCCGCAGAAAGCGGGTTTCGTAGTCGTATGGTTCTCCCGTGGCGATTGAACCCATGAAGCTATCGATGCAGGTCTGCAGATCGTCCGGGTGCGTGATGCCGTTGCTCGACCAGTCGTTCAACTCTGAGAGCGGACGCTCGAAATAGTCGAGGATCTGCTGATTGCCATCGATCAACTGGGCATCCGGCGAGAAGATCGCGATCATGCCCGCGATGCCGTCGACGATCAAACGGGACTCACGCTCCCGTTCGGCCAGTGCTCGTTCCGCGCGCTTCCGGTCTTCGATATCGATGTGGGTTCCATACCACTTTACGACCGTACCGTCGTCTCCGAGAAGCGGCGTTGCGCGAAAGAGAAACCACCGGGATGCGCCATCGCTTCCACGCATTCGCGCTTCGAAATCAGCAGGTCGGCCCGATATCAGTGACGCGTTCCAAAACTTTGCGAGATCGCTGGCGTCCTCCGGATGAATGACGGATTCCCAACCGGAGCCTTCGGCTTGTTCGGCATTCATTCCTGCATATTCAAGCCATCTATCGTTCACGAAGTCGCAGTAGCCATCGGGGCGGCACGTCCATACGGTGACTGGCATCGCGTTAACGATGTTGCGAAATGCCAGTTCGTTGAACCGCAGCGCTTCCTCGGCTTTCCGCCGATCATCGATATCGATATGAAGCGCGTACCAACGTGCGACGGCGCCGCTTTCATCCGCGAGGGGACAACCGACAATCCTGAACCATCGATATTCGCCGTCGGCGCGCCGGAGCCGTACCTCGGCCTCGTAGGCGGTGCCTTTATCGACCGCCCGTTGAATGGCTTTGGTTAACCCCTGCATGTCATCGGGATGGACGACATCACTTCGACCCCAGGAACGTAGTTCATCAAGCGACCGACCATAGTATTGCAGGAGGTGGCCGTTGATCGCCTCGACGTTTCCGTTCGAATCGAGAACTCCTATGCCGGCCGGAATACTTTCCAAGATAGTCTGATTTTCCGATGCCTTCGCGGCGGCGCCGTGTCGCATCTCTGGTCGCGATGCGATGTCCGCCCCCTCGGTCGCCAAGCCGTACCACCTCTCCACCCGGTCGTTGTCGATCAATGGCTTGCAGCGGACATGCAATTCCTGCAACGCGGCGGTGGGGTGACTTATTGGCAATGTGATTTCGAAAGGCTCGCGTCCGGACAGCAGCGCGTACCACTGCTGTCTCGTGTTCCGCAAGTCTGCGGGAGAGGCGGCTAGTGGCCAAACCGTCACCGCTTCGCCAAGCCCGAGGAAATCAACCAAATTGGCGTTCATGAAATCGATGCTGCCGTCCGGGAGGGCGGTAAAAGCCATTCCTGGCAACGCTTCCAGAACCCGAACGAGTTCCACGCTCATATCTATCCTTTTCGCGGGATTGCACCCTCAGGATACCGTGCGTTTTAATCAACCTGCCGTATATTATCCTATGGTATCGGTTGTGCCGTTATCGCCGGGTTCTACCAAGTTGTGCCGCGCGCCGATCGAGGCTTTACGCTTCAGTGAATTTCGGGTGGCTCCTCCAGCCGAAGGCGCGCGGCCATGTTCACGAGGTCGGGAAGAGTTCGGGCGCACATCTTCCGCATGACTTGGCCGCGATGCGCCTTGACGGTGATCTCGCTGATATCCAACTCGTATGCCACTTGCTTGTTGAGAAGCCCTTTGACCACGCGCACCATGACCTCTCGTTCGCGCTTGGTAAGCGCCTCGTAACACCCTTGCAGCGCAAGCAGGTTGCTATCGTCACGCAACATGGCCGCGCTCTGTTCCAACGCCGAGCTCACGGCCTCCAGGAACGCAACCGTCTCGATCGGTTTGGTAAGGAAATCCAACGCGCCTCCTTTGAGAGCTTTCACGGTCGTCGGGACGTCGCCGAAACCGGACACGAATATGATCGGCATCCTGCTCCGGCTTATCGTAATCATGCTCTGGAGATCGAGGCCGTTCAGTCCTGGCATATTCACGTCAAGAACCAGGCAGCAGGGAGAGGCCAGAACCGGTGCTTCGAGAAAACTATGCGCGGAGTCGAAAAGCAGGGGTCGCCACCCGGCGGAGCCAATCAGCAGCTCCAGCGATTCTCGCACTGAGATGTCGTCATCAACGACGAAGACTGTCGGTCGATCCTGATCGCCTAGGTTCGAAGTCGTCACCGTGGAGGTCATCCGGTACATGTGCTCTCCCAAAGAGCTGTCCAGGTCGTCGCCAACTTCCCGAAAAATGGTATCACAAAATGTGCGCTTGGCGACAAAATCATCAGTTCGCTTAGCAAGCCTGGACAGAATGATCGGTCCAGCGGGGAAGTCCATTGTACGATGGTATCGGGCCTTAAGGGTCGCGCGTCACCTGCTTGTTGGGTAGAAGGCCCGTGACCGGCAACTTCGCGCGGCTCGCCGGCGCCTAAAGCGGTCAGGAGCAGATAATGGATCGTATCGATGCAATGAAGGTCTTTGTCACTGCGGTTGAAGAAGGAAGCCTGGCGGGCGCCGCTCGTAGGCTGAAGCGGTCCCCGACTGCGATCAGTCGGGCATTGGGTCTGCTTGAGCAACATGTTGGCGTGGAGCTCCTTCACCGAACGACAAGGAGTCTAAAGCTCAGCGAAGCGGGCCAGAGATATGTCGAAGCATGCCGCAGGGTGCTTGTCGATCTCGAGGAGGCAGACATGATCGCCGGCTCAGAGCGATCCTCTCCGCGAGGAACGCTGACAATTTCGGCGCCGCCCATCCTGGGCGAAGAGGTGCTCCGGCCGATCCTCGACAGCTTCCTTCGTGAGAACGCCAACGTCTCCGTTCGGCTTTTGATGCTCGATCGCTTCGTGAACCTGGTCGACGAGGGAGTGGACTTCGCCCTGAGGATCGGAAATCTCGCCGACTCGACCCACATGTCCACGCGCATTGGCGGAGATGTTCGCCGCGTCGTGGTCGCCGCGCCGCAATATCTCGACAGTCGAGCCGCAATCACTGAGCCGTCGGATCTCTCCCGCCACGACTTGATCGCCTTCTCGAACTTCGGCCTCGAATCCTGGAGCTTCGCGCCGGCCAAAGGCACTTCCGTCCCAAGAACCGTTCACTTCACCCCACGCTATCTCGTCAACAGCGTCCGAGCGGCTGCGGCATCGGCCGCCGAAGGAATGGGCGTGACGCGGCTCTATTCGTATCACGTCGCAGAATATGTCCGCGACGGTCGCCTAAGAGTCGTTCTTCATCAGGCGGAGCCACCTGCGCTGCCAGTTCACATCCTGACCCCTCAAGGACGCGCAGCCGTTCCGAAAGTTCGAACCTTCATCGACTTTGCAGTTCCGCGTCTACGTTCGGAACTTGGACGCATCGCCGCGGAATCCGGAAGCCTCGAATAATTGTGCCGAAACGCGGTTGGCTGCCTGCAGGCAAGCGACGGTTCTCCGCGCCGTCCTTCCCAGCTAACCTCCTAGTCACGGTGATGAGCTCGGCACCGGCTCGGTGCTCGTCAACCGAGGCGGACGGACGAGTGTCGCTGGTAGCCAGCGGGAACGCCGGCCCGAGAGGACCGGCGTTCTTGCGAAATGCTCGGGGCGGAGATGGTTGCCTGGGGCGCAGGCTTTCGTTCAGGAGGTCACGTCGGCAGGGTTTGGCCAGACTGCTCTTTGACCAGATAGTCGGCGTACCATTCTGGCCACGCCTCGTCGTGCTTGCCGCCGTCGCGCTTCTCATGCTCGCCATGGGCGGCCGCGGCCCTGCGCAGCGCCTCTGCGAGGTCGCCGGCGGATGTGAACGCTGCACCTTTGGTGTCGATGCGACCAGGAAGTCTCGCCGTGACTTCCTGTAGGAGCCAGCCGTTTCCGTCCGGGTCGGAGAAGGAGGCGAAAGAACCGTAGCTCGACCGGGAGGGATGTGGTCCTGGCAGCCGCTGGTCGGCGCCCTTGTGATGGAAGACGCCGCCGGCGTCGTGAAAGACGCCGCTCATCTCGGCGCCGCGGGAGGCAAGAGCCGCGTGCGCCATCTCGATGTCGGTAACGACCAAGTGGAGGCCTTGAGCGGAACCGGGTGAGGCGGCCGTCACATTCGATCCGAAAATCGTGGAGCAAGGCGAGCCTGGAGGGGTCACCTGCACGACGCGAAAACCGTCCTTGCCAGAGACGTCGGCGTCGAGCCTCCAGCCAAGGCCGGTGTAGAAGGACTTGGCGCGATCGACGTCGGACACGGGAATGACGACGACTTCGAGCTTCATGTCGATGTGATCCGCGCGCGCGGATTTGGTTGGGGTGGGTTCTTGGATAGCCATCTCGATCTCCCTGTTAATCGCGGTCACTTTCACCGCGATCGGCACGATGCGCCGTCGCTGTCCCCGATGTCCATTGTCCCAAGGTGTCGATGCGTCGAGCACGTCGGTAACCGATCCATTGGTATCGCCAATACCTTCGAACAATATCCTCGGCAGCCCTGCCGGACGATCCCTTAGACGCATTCCAACCATTCAGTTTCAACGGAGGACGTCATGTCAGCAGGAGTAGAAGCGAGAACCGCACTATCGACGACGCGGCGCGAACTGCTTGCAGTCACAGCCGCGACCGCCGCACTCAGCATTCTCCCCAAGCCCGTCAGGGCGGCGACGGAGGGCGATGCTATCCGCCCCTTCAAGTGCGCAATCCCGCAGGAGGAGGTCGATGAGCTGCGCCGCCGTGTCTGTGCGACACGTTGGCCTGGCAAGGAGACGGTTTCCGACCGTTCGCAAGGCGCGCAGCTTCAAAAGCTAAAGCCGCTCGTGGAGTACTGGGGCAAGGAATACGACTGGCGGCGCGGCGAGAAGAAGCTAAACGCGCATACGCAGTTCATGACTAGGATCGATGGCCTCGACATTCACTTCATTCACGTCAAGTCCAAGCACGCGGACGCCCTGCCGCTGATCATGACGCACGGCTGGCCCGGATCGGTGCTCGAACTCGTCAAGACGATCGGGCCGCTCACCGATCCGGCCGCTCACGGCGGCGCCGCGGAGGACGCCTTCCACGTCGTCATACCGTCGATGCCCGGCTACGGCTTCTCGGAAGTCCCAAGCGAAACCGGATGGGGCCCGGACCGCATCGGGTGGGCGTGGCACGTGCTGATGAAGCGGCTCGGCTACGACCGTTATGTGTCGCAGGGCGGGGACTGGGGCGCTGTCGTATCCGACAAGATGGCGGCGCAGGCACCGGACGGACTGCTCGGCATTCACACGAACATGCCGGCGACCGTTCCGCCCGACATTGCGAAGGCGCTCGCCGATGGCGAACCCGCGCCGGCCGGGCTTTCCGAAGACGAGAAGGCCGCCTACGAGCAGATGAACGCGCTGTACACGAAGGGCGCGGCCTACGCTTTGATGATGGTCACGCGGCCGCAGACGCTGGGCTATGCGTTGACCGATTCACCGGTCGGTCTCGCCGCCTGGTACTACGACAAGTTCGCCGACTGGACCTACAGCGGCGGCGACCCGGAGCAGTCGCTGACTAAGGACGAGATGCTCGACGACATCTCCCTCTACTGGTTCACAGGGACCGCGACGTCAGGTGCGCGGCTCTACTGGGAGAACAACGCCAACAACTTCAACGCCGTCGACATCAAGATTCCGGCTGCGATCACGGTGTTCCCCGGCGAGATCTACCAGGCTCCGAGGAGCTGGGCCGAGAAGGCGTACCACAACCTCATCTACTACAACAAAGTCGACAAGGGCGGCCACTTCGCCGCCTGGGAGCAGCCAGACCTTTTCGCATCGGAGCTTCGGGCGGCGTTCAGAACGCTGCGCTGACGCTTTATCCAAAGCACCGCAATAAAGGAGAAATGACAATGACAAACTTTCCAAGAGGCACTGCACTGATCACCGGTGGATCGTCGGGTATCGGCGCGCTCTACGCCGACAGGCTCGCCCGCCGCGGCTACGACCTGATACTGGTGGCGCGCAGCCAGGATGCGCTCGCCAGGATCAGCAAGGACATCGCAAGTTCGACCGGTCGGAAGATAAAGACCGTCCGGGCGGATCTCGGCCAGCGCGACGACCTCTCGAAGGTCGAAGGAATCCTTCGGAGCGACCCGTCGATCACCATGCTCGTCAACAACGCCGGGGTGGGCGCAGTCGAACCGTTGCTCATGTCCGACGTCGAGGCGATGGAAAAAATGATTGCGATCAACGTGACGGCTCTTACTCGTCTCGTCTATGCCGTCGCGCCGTCCTTCGTCGCACGCGAGCACGGCACGATCGTCAACATGGCTTCCGCATTAGGCATCGCTCCCGAGATCCTCAACGGGGTCTACGGCGCAACGAAGGCGTTCGTCATCGCTCTGACGTTCTCTCTGCAGAAGGAACTCGCAGAAAAAAACATCCGAATCCAGGCCGTACTTCCCGGCGCAGTGGAGACGCCGTTCTGGGAAGCGTCAGGCGGCTCGCTTGACCGTCTTCCGGACCAGATCGTCATGAAGGCGGAAGACGCCGTCGATGCGGCGCTCGCCGGTCTCGACATGGGCGAGCTGATCACCCTTCCGTCGGTTCCCGACATCGCCGACTGGAACGCATATGAGGCGGCTCGCCAGAAGCTGATGCCGAACCTTTCTCGCAACGTTCCCGCCCCGCGCTACCGGACGCCGGCACTGGCGTCTTGAAACCGGTGGGACAACACATAAGAAGAGAAGCAGAGATGTCCGACTGGAATCTTTTGAACGGTTTTCCGCGCGTGCGCCTGGTGAACGGACCGACGCCGATCCAGCGGCTGGATCGTCTGGAGCAAGTCCTCGGCGAGCGTCGACGAGGCGTCTCGATCTGGGCGAAGCGAGACGATCTGATGGAACTGGGGGGCGGGGGCAACAAGCTACGCAAGCTCGAATTCCTGATCGGCCAGGCCCTGTCGGAAGGCTGCGACACTCTCGTCGTAACTGGCGGCGTGCAGTCGAACTTCGCTCGTCTGGCCGCGGCCGCCTGCGCCAGAACCGGAATGGCATGCGAGGTCGTTCTGGCTCAAATGGTGCCCCGCGGGACCGAGATCTACCAGACGAACGGCAACGTCTTGTTGGATCGGCTCTTTGGCGCCCGTGTCCACCTCCTCGGCACGGGCGATGATGCGGGCGCATTCGCCAGGAGCCGCGCGTCGGAAATCGCCGCGGCTGGAAGCAAGGCTTTCGTGGGCACGCTTGGTGGTTCAACGCCGGTCGGAGCTTTAGGCTACATTGACTGCGCACTCGAAGTCGAAGTGCAATCGACCGAAATCGGCGTCGCGTTCGACCAGATGATTGTCCCGAATGGCAGCGGCGGCATGCACGCCGGTCTCGCCGCAGGAGCTGTTTTAGCCGGAAAAGATCCGTCGAGGATCAGAGCGTATACCGTTCTCTCGCCAGCGGAGGCGTGCGTCGCCGCGACGGTGGAAAAAGTCAACGCTGTCTTCGACCTTCTCGGGGAGCAATACCGAATTCGAGGGGAGGAGCTGGCGATAGACGGCGCTCAGCTCGGTAGCGGCTACGGCATGCCGACGTCCGAGATGGTCAAAGCAGTCAATCTCGTCGGCCGCACTGAAGGCCTGCTTCTGGATCCCGTGTACGGAGGGAAGGCCTTTGCCGGCCTGCTGTCCGATATCGAAAACGAAGTCATCGCGCCAGGATCGAACGTCCTGTTCGTCATGACGGGAGGTTCTCCTGGGCTCTATGCCTATGCAGACGCCCTGAGCAGCGACTGATCCTCTCCCCGGAGGGTCATTATCATCAACCCGACATAAAACGAGGAATGCCATGCCCACGAAACCTAAGATCGCCATCATCATCGGCTCCACCCGGCCGACCCGTTTCGCCGACAAGCCCGCACAGTGGATACTGAAGCAGGCTCAGGCTCGCGACGACATCGACGTCGAAATCGTCGATCTGCGCGACCATCCGCTGCCGTTCTTCGACGAGGTCGCGTCGAACGCCTACGCACCAAGCCAGAGTGCGGAAGCCGTTCGTTGGCAGCAGACCGTGGCCCGCTACGACGGGTACATCTTCGTCGTCGCGGAATACAATCGCTCGATCACCGGCGTGCTGAAGAACGCCCTCGACCAGTCATACGTGGAATGGGCACGCAAGCCGTTCACCGCGATCGCCTATGGCACGGCGGGCGGGTCGCGCGCACTCGAGCATCTGCGCGGAATCGGCGTCGAGCTGCAGATGGTTTCCACGCATGCGGCCGTTCATATCGGCGGCAGCGACTTCTTCACCGTCTTCTCGATGGGCGGCAACAAGCCGATCGAAGAGATCGAAGCCAACCTGCTGCCGTCGGCGAAGACTGCGCTGGACGAGCTGGTCTGGTGGGCGAAGGCCACGATGGCTGCGAAGGCTTCAGAGGTGTAACCTCTGCGAGACAAGGAGCGGGGGCGTCAGCGCCCCCGCTCCAGTTTATCGTCTACACGCGAGCGGCGGAATTGCTATTCTTGAGTGGAGCTGGAAGCAGGTCTGCCGGGAAGTCCTGGTAGGACACCGGGCGCAGGAAACGGTAGATCGCCAATGTGCCTACCGACGTCGATCTTCCGTCCGACGTCGCCGGATAAGGTCCGCCATGGACCATCGCCGGGGAGACCTCGACGCCCGTCCCGAAGCCGTTGACGAGGAGCCGTCCGGCGAGAAGTTCCAACTGCGGGATCATCTTGGAGGCGGCGACGACGTCTTCGGCATCCACGTGTAGCGCGATGGTCAACTGACCTTCCAAGGATTCGACGACCCTGCGCAGATCGTCGTGGTCACTGCAGCGAACGATCAGTCCCGCCGCGCCGAAAACTTCTTCCTGAAGCTCCGGATTGGCGAGAAAGGAAGCCGCCGTCGTCTGGAAAAGCGCGGCCGAGGCCTGATGAGCCGTTCCGTCCTTCCCGACAGAGACCTGCGATACGGATGGTGACGACGCAAGCCTTGCAACGCCCTTTCGATACGCCTCGCAGATGCCGCCTGTCAGCATGGTCTGAGCCGGCGCTTCCGCCAAGGCCGCCGCCGCGCTATCGACGAAGGCGTCGAGGCCCGCACCCTCGATGGCGATGATCAGCCCAGGATTCGTGCAGAATTGACCGGCGCCGAGGATGAGCGAAGCCGCGAACGATCTTCCGATTTCCGCGCCCCGGCTGAATAGTGCGTTCGGATAGAGGATGACGGGGTTGATGCTGCTCATTTCGGCGTAGACGGGTATGGGCTGCTTCCGCTCCGATGCGATCTTCATCAGCGCTGTCCCGCCACGGCGCGAGCCGGTGAAGCCGACGGCGCGAATACGATGGTCGGCGACAAGGGTCTGGCCGACCTCGAATCCTGCGTCGAACAAAAGCGCGAAAGTCCCCGACGGAAGCCCACATGCCGCGACGGCGTCAACGACGGCCTTGCCAACGAGTGCGGAGGTTCCGGGATGGGCGGAATGCGCCTTGACGATCACCGGACATCCTGCTGCGAGGGCAGAGGCGGTGTCGCCGCCAGCGACAGAAAAGGCTAGGGGGAAGTTCGACGCCCCGAACACTGCGACCGGTCCGAGAGCGATGTTGCGGAGCCGAAGGTCGGGCTTCGCCACCGGCTTGCGGTCGGCGTCGGCGGGATCGAAACGCAAGTCCTGGAAAGCACCGTCTCGGACCTCCTTCGCGAAAAGCCTAAGCTGTCCGACCGTCCGGGCACGCTCTCCTTCGATGCGGCCACGCGGCAGTCCCGTCTCGTCGATCGCTCGCAGGACGAGTTCGTCGCCAAGGGCCAGAATTCCTTCCGCTATCGCTTCCAGGAAGCGGGCCCGATCTTCGAGCGACGTCTCCTTGTAGGCCGGGAAGGCGTCCCAGGCCAACGCTGCGGCCTGCTCGACCTGCTCCTTCGTCGCGCCTGCGAAGTTCGGCTCCATGGTGTTGCCGTTCGCAGGATTGGTCGCGAAGAACGCTGAGGCGGCACCGCGCACGTTTGCGCCGCCGATAAGAAGGTCGCCTGAGAGTGTCATCGTGGATCCTTTCGAAATGATGAGCGGGCCGCCTTCCAACAAAATGGGGGAGTGATGCGAGGCGTCCGCGGCTGGCTGTCGAATTCAAATAAGGTTCGGCGAAGCACGTGCCAACCCCCGAAGCGCAAATAGTATTACTTTTCGATGTCAGAAATCCGGCGTGTGGTAGGACGCGCGCCGGATGGCTGTTGGCAACGGCGTCGACCTTACGCCGTCTGGGTGAGAGCGATCGCCGCCACGGTTTCCTTTGTGTCGACGATGGCACTGGCGTAGCTCGGAAGATTGACCTCCAGGGCTGCGTGCATCATTTCCGGCGAGTAGTCGGCGACCGCGTCCTTGACGACCGTGACGTCGTAGCCGAGCTCGACCGCATAGCGGACGGTCGCCTCGATGCAGGTGTGGGCCACCAACCCGATCACGATAACACGCTGTATGCCGTGCCGTTTCAGCTCGAGATCGAGATCGGTGTTGGCGAAGCCGCTTGAGCACCAGTGTTCCGATGCGACGACCTCGCCGGCCACGGGCACGAATTCGGCACGGAACTCACCGCCCCACGTGCCGAACTCGAAGCTCTTGCGGTGCCAGGCCGCACGCTGGATCGGCGCCACGTACTTCCAGTTCTCGTAGTCTCCGGCCCGGTAGCGATGATGCATCGCGAAGAACACCCGGAGCTTAGCTTCGCGGGCGGCGGTCAGCACTTCAAGCATGTGTGGAACGCAGTTGTTCGCCTCCGCGACCTCCTTGATCCGCGGCCAGATCTTGCCACCCTCAGAAATGAAGTCGTTGTAGGGATCGACCACCAGCAGTCCGGTGTTGCTTCGATCGAAGGATAGGTCAGTCATGATGTTCTCCTTCGCCGGATCAGGCCGCCTTCGTCGCGGAGTTCTTCAGGGCTGCGCGTTCAATGCTCGCAGCGAACAGCGGCGTCTCGCCTTTGTTGTGGGCGATGGACATCGGCTGTCGCTGCGTTCGGAAGAGTTCGAACGGGATGCCCTGGCGATCGAGGAAGGCGATCATCTCGTCCGTTGCAAAGGATTGGACGCGGTTGGTGAATTCGCAGCGGTTCGCATCGAGCTTCTTCACACTCAGTTCCCAGGTGACGTGGATGGTGACCCGGCCGTTGGGCGTAAAGACGTCGGAATCGGAGTCGAGGATGAGATGATCCTTTTCGCCGAGTGTCTCATGGTAATGCTGGACCATCAGGCTGCCGCCGATCGTCTCGACGTTGATCGACATCCGCGTGCCGTCGGCCGCGGTGGTGAAGCCTGCCGCGATGTGGGCCGGCGAGCAGCCTTGATATTCTTTTTCAGGAAGATTGAAGCACCACGTCGGGATGTCGATCTTCTCGATCGGCGCATTGATGATGGCCGAAAAGCTTGAATCGACGATCTGGTGTTCGAGACTGTGCATGGGATATCTCCATTGTCGTTGAGTGCGTTGAAGGATGTCCGATGCCCGCGCGCGACCTGCCGCTCGCCACGCGGGCACCGTTTCGGCCTACTGGTCGGCCAGAGTTTGCGTGTAGTGTCCGAGCTTGGCCTCGATGTCCGGATCCTTCTGCAGGCCCATTTCCATCAGCCGTCCGATGTTCTTCTGCGCCGCCGGACGCTGGACCGACGTGATGAAGGCGTCCCAGCCGGCGGCGATCTCGGGATCGCTCGGAAGGCTCGCGAAATCGACCAGCCGCTTGGTGTCCGCAATGGCCTGTCGGTCGAAGCCGGAGATTCGCGTCGCGAGGGCGTCTACGAACGGATCGAGTTTGTCGTCGTCGAAGGAGCGGTTGACGTAGCCGTACTCCTCAGCGAGATCGCCGTTGATGTCGTCGGATCCGAGAAGAACTTCGAGCGCTCGACCGCGCCCCATCAGTCGCGGTAGTCTTGCCATGGGGCCGCCGCCGGGGACGAGGGCAGCGCCAACCTCCCACTGTGAGAGAATTGCCTTCTGACGGCTGGCGAAGCGCAT
Organism: Rhizobium sp. NZLR1; assembly: GCF_017357385.1. NCBI lineage: Bacteria > Pseudomonadati > Pseudomonadota > Alphaproteobacteria > Hyphomicrobiales > Rhizobiaceae > Rhizobium > Rhizobium sp. NZLR1. Next base: position 2,046,126 of record NZ_CP071632.1, read on the forward strand.
GTCGCTGGCGAGAGCAAGCTCGCTTCCGACGCCGGTCGCGCGGCCGCGGATCAGCGCGATTGAAACGACCGGCGATTTGCTGATGCGAACCAGCATGTCGGGCAGGGGGTGCAAGCCCGTAGGCCCAGAGGGAAGGCTGGTGGATTCGGCGAGGGGCGGCGTAAAGTTGTAGTGGGTGAGGAAGAACCCCGGTACGTCGCTGTCGAAAACGACGACTCTAAGATTGGGATCGCTCTCGATTGCGGCCACCACTTTCTCCATCTGAGGGATCGTCTCCGGTCCGAAGATGTTGAAGGGCGGATTGTCGAAGGTGACACGCCAGTAGGCGGGCGTCCGCTTGTCCACCTTGATCTGCGAATGTTCCTGACCTGCGTGGGCCTTGACGACCGCACCGCGGTCCACCTGTTCGGCGACCTTCGTCTGACCGGATAGGGCGAGCGCCGGAAGCAGCAGTAGCGCCGCGGCGGTAAGGGCTTTCGACGACATCGCGATTGCGTTTGTCCTGGTAGGTTGTCTGACCTTCATGGCTGGCTCCGTTCTTGGGTTTGGGATGCAAACGCTGGCCCGATCTCGAAGACCAGTTCGATCTCGACCGGCATTCCAAGCGGTATGCTGGAAACGCCGAGGACGATGCGGGGAGGGAGCCGGGCGGGACCGAACACGTCGAGCAATAGCTCCGACGCTCCATCGGCGACTTTGGGGTGTTCATGGAAATCGGCAGGGCAGGCGATATAGACGCCCAGCTTGGCGACCGATCGAATTCTGTCCAGCGTTCCTAGCTGCGACTGCGCGGCGGCTAGACCACTAAGGCAGGCCGCCCGCGCCGCGTCGTAGCCTTCGGCGACGGACAGCTCGCGGCCGACGAGGCCCGTATAGAGTGGCAAATGTCCGGCGACCGGTAGCATGCCGCTTAGGAAAAGCAGCGAGCCGCTTTGGAACGCTTCGACATACGCGCCGAATGGCGTGGGCGCCTTCGGGAGGCATATCGCCAGTTCCTTGATGCGCGCCTCAGCGCTCGCGACTACCATTTGCCCAGATGTGCGCCGTTGTCGACGTGCAGCACCTCCCCGGTGATGTTTGAGGATTCCGTCAGATAGACGACGCCGTCGACGATCTCCTGAACCGCCGTGATAGTCCCCATCGGCGACAAGGATTCGAGGAAGGACCGCGGGTTTTTCGCATGGAGAGGAGTGTCGACCACCCCCGGAGACAAGGCGTTGACGCGGATGTTGTCCTTGGCGAACTCCAGCGCCAGGCTCTTGGTGACGGAGTTGAGGCCGCCCTTGGTAACCATTGGAAGCGACGCGGTCACGCCGGCAATCGGATGGTCCGTCAGCGACGACGTGATCGTCACGACGCTCCCGCCGGACTTCTGGCGCAGCATTTGTCCGATCGCGCGCTGCGTGAAATGGAGGAATCCCTCGACGTTCGTCGCGCACAGCCGCCGGAAATCGTCGATGGTGTATTCGAGGAACGGTTTGGTGAAGAACACTCCGGCATTGTTCACGAGTGCGTCGATCGAGCCGAACTGCTCAATCGCCGCCGCCGCCGCCCGCTCGGCGGTTTTCGGATCCGCGACGTCGCCGCTGATCAGTTCCAATCGCCCCGCACGGTCGAAAAGCGTGCTCTCGCTGATGTTCCGAGAGGTTCCGACGACGTTCCAGCCCTTGTCCAGGAACGTCTTGACGAGTCCGGCTCCGATCCCTTGCGACGCGCCTGTGATGATAACAGTCTTATGCACCTTCATGCCTGCCTCCGTTGTGGCGACGCGGGTACCCTTCGTCCGCCAGGTGGCGGTCGGTCGCTTTGTTCCTCGTGTGATGCGTTGATCCAGCCATCGGCCGGGAGCTTCCCGGCGGTCGCGCCGTCGTCCGCTCTGCCACGACAATCGCGCCGAAAATCGGGACCCGATATTGTACCAAGGTGTTCCCAATACCTTCGGATTGGGTCGCTCTTCAGGACACCAAGGTCCAATAGACGCGGGTCGTGGCCGGAGGTATCAGCGTTGCAACGTCACGCATGACAAGGAGTCCACATGACCCGCTGGCCGGATCGCCGAATTCTCGACCTGTTTGGAATCGAGCTTCCCATCATCCAGGCGCCGATGGCCGGAGCCACGACGGTCGAAATGGTCGTCGCCGCGGCCAAGGCCGGCGGTCTGGGGTCTCTCCCAAGCGCTCAGTTAAACGTCGAGGGGCTGCGTCAGGCCCTCCATGAGATCCGCGGCGCTACCCACGCGCCTGTGAACGTGAACTTCTTCTCACATGTTTCCCCCGCCGAAGATCTGGCAGCGCAGATGCGATGGAGAGCCCTGCTGGCGCCCTACTTCGTAGACGCAGGACTTGACCCCGCCGCGCCGATCGCCACGGCGGGCCGTGCACCATTCGACTCTTCGTTTTGCGAGGTGGTCGAGGAGTTGAAACCGGAGGTCGTGAGCTTTCATTTCGGGCTGCCCGAAAAATCACTGGTGCAGCGTGTGAAGGCGACAGGCGCGAAGATCATATCGTCCGCCACGACCGTGGCTGAGGCCGTCTGGCTCGAAAAAAACGGCGTCGACGCAGTCATCGCCATGGGTTTCGAGGCCGGCGGACATCGCGGGAATTTTTTGAGCCAGGACATGACGACACAGGTTGGAATCATGGCGCTCCTGCCCCAGGTGGTCGACGCGGTGCGGGTGCCGGTCATCGCCGCCGGCGGGATCGCCGACGGGAGAGGTGTCGCCGCCGCCCTGATGCTCGGAGCTTCCGCCGTCCAGGTCGGGACAGCCTACCTGTTCTGCCCTGAGGCGAGGATTCCCGCAGTTCAGGCAGAGGCGCTGGCTTCGGCCCGAGACGACAGCACCGCGATAACGAACGTTTTTACCGGCCGTCCAGCGAGAGGCATCGTAAACCGTCTGATGCGCGATCTAGGTCCAATCTCAGATGCCGTGCCTGCATTTCCAACTGCCGGAGGAGCTCTCGTTCCCATCAGAGCAAAAGCCGAGGCGGAGTCGAGGAATGATTTTACGAACCTCTGGTCGGGGCAGGCCTCCCGTCTTGCTTTGAAAGTTGGTGCCGAGGAATTGACGCGAGAGCTCTACCAATCCGCGTTGGACGTTATCGCACGCCGCAGTCCTACCTGACGGCATCCCGCAGATCCTTGCGGATCCCGGCAGACAGCCTGCCGCAGACTGACGGTTCACGCAGACCTCGACCAATCTACCTGAAGGGGAGCAGCCGTCGCGCGAATTCGTGGCGACATACTCCAATCGAACAAAGGACAGCGTCATGTCTAAACACAGCCCCAGCCCATATGTGGTCGTGCTCGCTGGATCGGCGTCCCTCGCCATCGCCATGGGCGTCGGGCGGTTCGCATTCACTCCAATTCTGCCGATGATGCTACACGACGGCGTCCTTGATCTTTCGCGAGCCGGAGGACTCGCGACTGCCAACTACGTCGGCTACCTGGTCGGTGCATTGGCGGCGATGGCAGTACCCAAGAGGTGGGACCATACCTTCGTCATACGCCTGACACTAGTGGCCACGGTTCTGCTTACGGCTCTGATGTCTGCGCCCTATGCCGAGGCCTGGGTCGCTCTTCGGTTCTTGGCGGGCGTCGCTTCGGCGATCGGATTCGTCTTCACCTCCGGTTGGTGTCTCGCCCAGCTTTCGGGAACCGGCAGCTCGATCGGAAGCGCCATATTCACGGGACCCGGCGCAGGCATCGCCGTGTCCGGGCTGGCCGCCAGCGGGATGACCATTCTCGGGCTGTCCGGCCACACCGCCTGGCTGATATTCGCCGCGATCTCCGTCACGATCAGCGGGATCATCTGGAAGACCTTCGGCGAGAGCGCGAAGCCATCCGACGCCTATTCGGTGGGGGCGCCGACGCGCGCCTCCGGCAAGGTGCCGAAATCGGAAATGCCTCTATTTGCGATCGCATACGGGCTGGCCGGCTTCGGCTACATCGTCACGGCGACCTATCTTCCGGTGATCGCGAAGAACAGCATTCCTGGTTCACCCTTGCTCACCGTCTTCTGGCCGTTTTTCGGGGTCGCGGCAGTCGTCGGATCGCTGCTGGCGGCGCGCGTGGAGCATAGCGCGGACGTGCGGCTCCATCTGATTGCCGCATACCTCGTGCAGGCGGTCGGGGTGGGGCTGTCGGTTATCTGGCAGGACGCTTTCGGTCTTGCACTCAGCAGCGTTCTCGTAGGCCTGCCGTTCACTGCGATCAGCTTCTTCGCCATGAACGAAGTCAGGCGGATCAGATCGAGCCACCACGCGCGTTACATGGGACTACTGACGGCGGTGTTCGCGATCGGACAGATCATGGGGCCGCCTGCCGTAGGAGTGATCATGAGGCATGTGGTGAACGTAGACGCCGGGTTCGATCTCGCGCTTGCCGTCGCCAGCATTGCGCTCGTAGTCGGCGCCGCGATCTATGTTGCGATGATCCTGCTGTTTCCAAGCGAGCGGAATGCGAGGACCGTAGGGCGCTCGGTCCGTCCCACTTGAAAATCACGCGCTTCTATCTTCTCCGATGCGATCGTCGCGTATCTCCAAATTTATGCTCGACACCATCGTACCATAGAAGGGTTGGTATCGATTGCGCATGCTGCCCTGACGTAGAGACGGGTAAACCAAGTTGGCCAGTACGAGGAGAGTTACATGCTTTCCAAGTGCGTCAGCCACCTTTGAGGAAGTACGGAGAAAATCAATGGACCGGCATCTCACAGTTAACGGCGGCGAGACGGCGCAGGACGATGGAAGCGCCTTGGATGCTTTGATACGATTCTATCGAGCCTTCAACGCTGGCGATCTCAAAGGGCTGGAACAGGTCTGGCTCGGCGGCTCGGATCCCAGCATGGACAATCCGATCGGCGGCATCCGCCGCGGTTGGGACCAGATCGCCGACGGGTATTCAAAGCTCTTCAAGGGAAAAACGAAGGTCCAGGTGACCTTCCACGACTTCACGAGTCAGGGCGGCGACGAGTGGCATCTGTTCGTCGGCCGCGAACGCGGAGTATGTCAGACGGCGACAGAGACGCTTGATGTCGCCTTCCGGACGACCCGGTGGTTTGTACGCAAGGACGGCGGTTGGCGACAGCTTCACCATCATGGGTCCGTCGAGGATCCGCAGATGCTGGCTGCCTATCAGAAACTGATCTTCGGCTGAAGAGATGGGGCGCCGGCAAACGTCGGCGCTCCGCGCGACGCGCACCCGCTAGTCGCGAAGCTGTTCCCGCACCAAAGGCGCGACGTCGGTTCCCAGCAGCTCAATCGAACGACGCATCGCTTCCGCGTCGAGCGCGGCGGTGCTCATCTGAAAAGTGATTCGAGCAATTCCTCCCAACGTTCTGTTAACATGGGATATCTTGGCAGCCACCGTCTGCGGGCTGCCGACGAGGAATGCGCCAACCGGCCCGCACATATGCTCGAACTGAGCCTGCGTCGGCGGCGGCCAGCCGCGCTCTCTTCCGGCGTCCGTGAACATTTGGAACCAGCCGGGGAAAAACGCTTTCTTTGCGGCCTCGTCGGTCTCTCCGACAAAGCCAAGAGCGTGGACGCCTATCCGCTGGTTTTCAGCGGGATGCCCGGCGACGAGCCATGCTCGACGATAGAGCTCGACAAGGGGCAGAAAGCGCTCGAAGCTCCCTCCGATGATGGCCACCATCAGCGGGAGGCCGAGAGAGCCTGCGCGGACGAAGGATTCGGGCGTGCCGCCAACGCCAAGCCAGATTGGCAATTTGGGCTGATGCGGACGAGGGAAGACACCCTCGCCATTCATCGCAGGACGAAACCGGCCCTGCCACTTAATGTTGGGCTGTTCCCTGATCTTGAGCAGTAGGTCCAGCTTTTCCGCAAACAGCGCATCGTAGTCCCTCAGGTCGAAGCCGAACAGGGGATATGCCTCCACGGAAGAGCCACGACCGACCACGATCTCCGCTCGTCCGCGGGATATCAGGTCCAGCGTTGCGAACTCCTGGAAAAGCCGGACGGGATCGGAGGCGCTAAGGACGGCGACGGCGCTCGTCAGCCTTATCGACTTGGTGCGCGCCGCCGCTGCGGCAAGTATCACGGCGGGCGCGGAATCAAGCGCGTTTTCCCTGTGGTGTTCGCCCATTCCGAAGACGTCCAGACCGACCTGGTCCGCCAGCTCCACCTCGCAAAGTACGCTCTCCATGCGATCGACGGCCGACTGCAGGCGACCCGTGTCAGGGTCGGGCAGGAGCATCGCAAAACTATCGATACCGATTTCCAAAGTTGAATCCTTTCAAGGAGCTCGCACCCGGAGCCACGGCGTTCTGACGCCTGCCCGGCGGAAGCGCTTCCCATCTCACGACTAGGCGATGCCGAGCCAGTGTGATTTTTCGGATGGAGATCATCGATTTTTTCGATAATTGAGCGCGTCGGGACCCCGGTTGCTCACGCCCAGGAATCGACATCTCTTACCGCCTTGGCGAACGCCTCGGGCGCCTCCTGCGGCAAATTGTGGCCGATCCCGCCCGCGGCGAGACGGTGTTCGTATTTCGCCTTGAACTTTGTGGCGTAGGCGTTGGGATCCGGATGAGGCGCTCCGTTGGCGTCGCCCTCCATCGTGATCGTCGGCACATGGATCTCGGGACCGGCCGCAAGCCTGGTCTCGAATTCGTCGAACCGTTTTTCACCTTCCGTCAGGCCCAGCCGCCAGCGGTAGTTATGAACGACGATCGAGACGTGATCGGGATTGGTAAATGCTTCTGCACTCCGATCGAAGGTCGTGTCGTCGAACTTCCACTGCGGCGAGGCGAGACGCCAGATCAGCTTGGCGAAGTCGTTCGTATATTTTTCATAGCCGTCGCGACCGCGGTCCGTGGCGAAGTAGAACTGATACCACCACTGAACCTCCGCGGCTGGGGGCAGAGGCGCCTTTCCAGCAGCTTGGTTCCCTATGAGATAGCCGCTGACGGATACTAGACCCCTGCATCGTTCTGGCCAGAGCGCTGCGACGATGTCGGCGGTCCGCGCACCCCAGTCGAACCCGGCGACCGTCGCCTTTTCAATCTTCAAGGCGTCCATCAGCTTGATGGCGTCGACAGCAAGCGCCGACTGTTGGCCGTTCCGCATAGTGTCATCGGACAGGAACCTGGTGCTGCCGTATCCGCGCAGATGCGGCACGATCACACGATGACCACGCTCCGCGAGCAAAGGCGCCACCTCGGCGAAGGCGTTGATGTCGTAGGGCCAGCCGTGGAACAGCATAACGGGCGAGCCGTCTTCAGGACCGAGCTCGGCGTATCCGACATTCAGGTCTCCGGCGTCGATACGCTTGTCGGCAACCAGGCCCATACCCTTGTGCCGTACCGGCCTTTTGCTTTGCTCGGCACCTTCGACGCGCCCTGCGAGGATTCCTGCGGCCGTCAGCCCGAGTGCCACTCCGCCAAAGGAGCGGCGTGTCCAGGTCGCGTTGTTTGAGTTGCTCATGGCTGTGTCTCCAAAGATCGCTTGTAGAATGCCTGCCGCACGACAGGCCCTTGCGAGTCCATTTCAGACAGATGGCAGAAATGCGCTACTGTCCAATGGTGTCGGGTCAGCTACGGCTCGTGCTTAAACATGGAGGCGCTGCGGCGCCTCAGAACGCCGAAAGTTCGTTCGCGACGGAGCCTGACGCAGGGCCGAGCCTTGCGGCCATATACAAAAGGTCAGGAAGTGTTCTGGCGTTCATCTTTCTCATGAGCCGGCCACGATGAGCTTTGACGGTGATCTCGCTAATGTTCAACTTGAAGGCCACCTGCTTGTTCAGCAAGCCTTCCACCACGAACTTCATGACTTGCCGTTCTCGCGGTGTCAGCGTGAGAAAATAGGCTTCCAAACGGTTCGCCTCGTTGAACGCACGAATAGATGCGTTTACCTCCTCCGCAATTACGGCGGGATCATCCTGCTTGGGGAGGAAGGTCACCCGGAATCTGGTTGTGGCAACAGACGTGGCCGGACTGCCGCTAGGGGTGACGACGATGATTGGGCAGTGCACGGCGTAAGAACAAATCAATCGCGCTAGTTCTGAAACCGGCAGATCGGCCATGCTTGCGTCAACAAGGATGCAGTTGAAGCATCCAGATTGGGCACCGCTGAGCAAGTCGTGCGCTGAGGTGAACCGTTGTAGTTGCCGGCCCATGCCCGAAATATGTAGATGCAAATTGGGATCGAGTTCGGTGCCGTTATCCAATACGGCGACCAAAGCATCGCTGCAGAGTGTTGTCGCCATTGTCGAGAGATCAGTCGGTTTTTTTGTGGGGAACATGCCATTCGTCCTCATCGATCGTGCACGCGACGTGCTGCGGCTGGGAGATTGTTATGAATGCTTCACGCTGCCTCGTAATGAAGGTGCTCCGCGATTTTTAAACCAGCACGCATGCGTTCGCGACTTAAGTGGTGTGAGAGATCCTGAAAAAAGCTGAAGTATTCCCTTACCAGTTGTTGAAGTGCCCTTGGCGCAATCTGCCCCTCTGTGATTTTATCGATGCGGTTGAACCAGATAGATTCGGGTCGCTTTGGGACAGATTGAGATAGGCCTCTTCGAGCACTCCGGATGGGAGCTTGATCTCGAAAAGCGAGAGCTGCGTGCGATGGGCGCTCCGGTACCGCTCGGCAGTCGCGCGTTCGAAATCCTCGAAACACTTGCAGTTTCTTCGGGTAGGATCGTCACGAAAGACGAGCTGATGAAGCGCGTCTGGCCTGGAATGGTCGTCGAGGACAACACCCTCCAGGTTCATATCTCTGCAATAAGGCGTGCGCTTGGAAAGGACCGAGACTTGCTGCGTACCGTGTCCGGTCGCGGATATCGACTACTCGGCGAGTGGACGGAACCCGAAAAGCGGTTTGCCGATCCGACGCTCGCCACGCTCGTGCGGTCGAGCGAACGAGAGGATTTTGTTACTAACATCCCCTCGGCGGCGTCCGAGCTCATCGGCCGTCAGGCTGCAATTTCTCATATCGTGACGCTCATGTCGGCCTATCGAATTGTAACCCTGACGGGACCCGGTGGGATCGGGAAAACCGTACTCGCGTCCGAAGTCGCCCGCCGCCTGCAGCCGACGATCGATGGGGATGCATTCTTTGTGGAGCTGGTTTCCCTCTCGGATCCAAATCTTGTTCCCACTACACTTGCACAGGCTCTCGATCTGCGCCTTCAAGGCGACGACGTCTCTGCCGAGCTCGTTGCGCGGGCAATTGGTAACCGGAAAATGTTGCTTCTAATCGACAACTGCGAACATGTTGTCGATGCCGCTGCCGAGATGGTCGAGGCGATGCTGCGCGCCTGCCCGAACGTTTCGGTTCTCGCAACGAGTCGGGAACTTCTCAGGATCGAGGGGGAGTTTACATATCGTGTTCCCCCGCTTGATGTGCCCGCGAACGAAAAGGTTGGTGATGCGTTAACGCACAGTGCGGTTCAGTTGTTTGTCGCCCGAACGAGGGCGTTGCAGTCCGACTTTACGACGAGCGGGGACAGGGTCTCGATTATCGCGGGTATTTGCCGGCATCTGGATGGAATTCCCCTGGCCATAGAGTTCGCCGCCGCCCGTGCTGCCACGTTGGGGCTTCAACAGATCGCCGGCCGATTGGATGACCGTTTCGTTCTTCTGACCGGCGGACGCCGTACTGCCTTGCCTCGACACCGCACGCTTCGGGCCGCGCTCGATTGGAGCTATGAACTATTGCCCGAAGGAGAGCGTCGCCTTCTGCATAGTCTCTCCGTATATCCCGGAGGGTTTACCTTGGAGGCAGCGATGGCCGCCAGCGGGGAGGACGAGGAAGAGACCGCACTAGGGCTCTCGAACCTCGTCACGAAATCGTTGGTGACCTTCGACGGAACGGAGGCAGCCCCGCGGTGGCGTCTTCTGGAGACGGTGAGGGTCTATTCGCGGGAAAAGCTTGGAGGGGGCACCGACTATCGAATGACGATGAGGCGGACCACGGCCTTCTTCCGTTCGTTATTTCAGCCATTTTCGAGTGAAGACTCGCTGCAGTTGGCAATCGATGGTCTGGGGCCGTATCGCCGAGAGATCGATAATCTCCGAGCCGCTTTGACTTGGGCGCTTTCTCCAGAGGGCGATGGAAAGCTCGGAGCAGGCCTCGCCGCAATTGCCTCCGATTTCTGGACCGCGACCTCGCTCGTGTCCGAGTCAGGCGAATGGGCTAAAAAGGCGCTCTCCTGCCTCGAAGGAGAGGAGGGGGGACGTACGGAACTGGTCCTACAGTGCGCCCTGGGCTTCGCGATGATTTATACGCAGGGTATGAGCGAGCAAGGTAGAGCGGTGCTCGCACGCGCCCTAACACTCGCTGAAACGTTGGATGACCAGGACTACCGGCAACGCGTTACTTGCGCCCTCTGGCTTTTTAGCGCTCGATCGGTGGAGTTGGATGATGCGCTTGTTTACGCGCAGGAATACGGGAGAGGCGCTGGCGGAGGCGATGCAAGGTCACGCGCCACGGCAGCTTGGCTGTCGGGCATCCCGCAGACCTATCAGGCTCACCACGTGGAAGCTCATGACCGACTTGATTGGGCGGCGAGGAATTCGCCGCCCAACAATCGTCGTACGGATATGCTCAGGCTCGGGGCGGACATTCGGACGTCCTCAATGGCTCATGACACCGTCAACTTGATCTCGTTGGGTCGATTGGAGGTGGCTTCTCAAGCAGCCGAAGACTCAGTCGATGAAGCCCGTGCAACCAAGCAACCATTCGTATTTTGCGTCGCGTTGGCCTGGGCGTCCGCCTTCGTGTCACTCAGTCTGGACAACGAAGCGCGAGCACGACACTGGGGCGAAGAACTCACTGCACATGCACTGCAGCATGGTCTGAAACCGTTCTACGCAGTTGGCATATGCGTCCGAGGCAGCCTGGCGTCGCGTTCAGGCTCGCCCGCGGAGGGGATCGACGCTCTTCAAGCCGGCATTCGAGACATGCAAGAATCCTCGTATCTACTGTTCTATCCGTTTTTCATGTGTGAACTCGCAGCCGCGTTGCAGGCGGCCGGACGTCTGGACGAGGCGCTCTTGGAGATCGACAGAGCACAGAAATTTTCAGTGGAAAAAAGCTACCGCTGGATAATGCCCGAACTTCTACGAAAGAAAGGCGAGATCATCGCAGCACAAGGTGCGAATGAGAGCTTAGCCGTAGACCTCTTTCGGGAGGCTGGCCTAAGAGCATCCGCTCAAGGCGGTTTGTATTGGGAACTTACAGCGGGCATGAGCTACGCGGAATATCTGGCCAGCCGCGGTGATCTTCGAGCGGCACAAGAAATCCTTCGTCCCGTCTACGAGCGGTTCCGCGAAGGACTGTCTACCCCTCGACTTTTGCAGGCGAAGAGGTTGCTCGGCGCGAAGCAATGAGCTTCGTAGATCTTTGACTGATGCTTCGACGCGGCTTCGAAACTGCACGGCCACGTTGTTGCCCGCTCGTTGACGAAGCCTGGGAATACGAAAGTATTGGCAATACCTATGTGCAACAGCTTCCCTCTCTGCTGGTTGCCATACTGGGCTCCTAGCCAGGCCGTTTGTCGGCGGGTGTCAGGAGAACACTATGTCTCACAGGAACCGCAAGCCGTCGGGCAGTATCTTCCCAGGCGTCGCAATATTATTTGCAATGGCAGCTCTGGTTGGCGCCCTGGTGTCGATACAGCGGCCAGCGGCTCCGATCCGCGTCTGGGTACCTGCCCAGTCCGGTGAATCCCGTTTAGGCGGGGAAAAATCGCTCTCTACGTGCTCACCTGTGTGGGCCGGCTGCAATCCGTCGATTCCTGTATAACCTACAGCATCAAGGGCGCCGATATGATGAAGCTGCATTACAGCATGTGCGGGGCAGTGCTAAGCTCGGAGCACGTGTCCATGATGCGTGGTCTGCTCAAGGAGCATTGCGAGAACCGACAGTACGATAGACAAAGCGCCGAAGCCGAGGATGCGGCGAGGGGCCTTCTTTGGTGGTACCAGAACGGAGTGACCGAGCAAGAGAGGCTCAGGCACCTACTCGCGATCAGCGTGGTTCGCGGGTCTTGAGGCAGGCCTGCATGACAAACTTACGCCTCTAGCCGTCTCGGTGTTTGTCAATCTGCGAGTTTCACCCTGACTGGCACTCCCTTGTAGGACGGCGTACCGGACTGGCGATCGAAGTGTCGGAGCGAGATGACGACGTTCATCTCTGGATAGTAGCCCGCGATGGAACCCTTCGGAATGTCGTAGGCTACCGCCGTGAAACCGCTAACGAGATGCTTGTCATCGACCTCGCCAATGAGCCCTCGTACCTCCATGCGATCGCCGTCCTTAAGGCCTCGACCCGCGAGATCTTCCGCATTCATAAAAACCACGTCGCGCCGACCGAATACGCCGCGATAACGATCGTCCAATCCGTAGATAGTGGTGTTATATTGATCGTGACTTCGAATAGTCGTCAGCATCAAGGCGCCTTCGCTCTCGGCGGGCGTATCCTCGGAGAGACCGGGAGACGGGAGGAACTTCGCCTTTCGCTCAGGCGTGTTCCACCGGCGAAATGAAGCAGCGACGTCAAGTCTAAAGCCGCCCGGTTTGCGCACACGAGTATTGAATTCGTGGAAGTCGGGAAACACCTCCTCGATCTTGTCGCGGATGCGGTCGTAGTCCGCTACCATACCCTCCCAGTCTATGCCATATCGGTCACCAACCGTAGCTCTTGCGATCCCTCCGATGATCGCCGGCTCGGATCGGACAAGTTCGCCAGGTGGGTGAAGAAACCCTCGCGAAGCGTGAACCATGGACATCGAATCCTCGACAGTGACCGCTTGGCGGCTGGATGCCTGGATATCGCGGTCCGTCCGTCCGAGACATGGCAGAACGAGAGTGGTTTTCGCCGTCAGCAGATGGGATCGGTTGAGCTTCGTTGCGATATGGACGGCCAGATTAAGGCTCCGCATGCCCGAAAATATGGCCCCGGAATCGGACATCGCGACCGCGAGGTTCCCGCCAAGACAGATCAGCGCCTTCGCTCGGCCATCGATGGCGGCCTCCACGGCCTCGATGGCGTTGTGACCTTTGTCGCTGGGCGGGCGAAAACCAAAGGCGCGTTCCATGCCATCGAGAAGCGCTTTGTTGGGGATTTCCGTTATTCCCACCGTCCGATCTCCTTGCACATTGGAGTGGCCTTGGATGGGCGCGATTCCCGCACCCTCTCGACCAATGTTTCCTCGCAGCATCAGGAGGTTCGCGATTTGCTGGACGTTGTACGTGCCCTTGGCGTGCTGTGTGATGCCCATGCCATAACAGACAATTACGTTCCTCGCATTCGCGTAAACGTCGGCTGCGCTCTCGATGGCCTGCCGGGTTAGGCCACTGACAGCGACTATCTCTTGCCAAGTGGTAGCATCGATATCCGCACATAGGATGTCGAATCCTGAGGTGTGTTGATCGATGAAGGGCCGATCAAGTATGCCGGCGCCGCCCGCGGCGAGACTTGATACGCCTCGTTCGAGCACCGCCTTCATTATCCCTTTCAAAACGGCCAGATCCCCGCCGACACGGAGTTGATGGTAGGCCGAAGCGATCGGCGTTGAGGACATGGTGACCATCTCGACCGGATCTTGAGGTGCGGCGAACCGCTCAAGCGCGCGCTCCTTCAGGGGGTTGAAGACGATGATTGGAACGCCTCGGCGCGCCGCCTCATGCAATGTCGACATCATGCGCGGATGGTTCGTGCCCGGATTGTGCCCAAAGCTGAAGATCGCGTCCGCATGATCGAAGTCTTCGAGCGTGACGGTTCCCTTGCCAACGCCGATGGATTTCGGAAGCCCCACGCTGGTGGCCTCGTGACACATGTTTGAACAATCGGGGAAATTGTTGGTGCCATAGGCGCGGACGAATAGCTGATAAAGGAACGCTGCTTCGTTCGAGGCACGGCCGGAGGTGTAGAACTCGGCTTGGTCCGGATCGTCGAGCTTGTTCAACTCGACTGCGATCAGCGCGAATGCCGCGTCCCACGCGATCGGTTCGAAGTGGTCGGTGCCTGGTCGTACAGCAACGGCAGAGTCAGGCGGCCGGCGTCTTCGAGCTCATGATCAGTCCACGTCCAGAGCTCGGACACGCTATGCTGCTTGAAGAACTCGGCGTCGGTCCGCTTCGCGGTGGACTCCCACGTAATCGCCTTGGCGCCGTTTTCGCAGAATTCGAACGACGACGTGTGCTTGGGGTCGGGCCATGCACAACCTGGGCAGTCGAATCCCTCCGGCTGGTTGGCCTTGAGAAGAGTTTTGCTGCCTTGCGCGACAATCTGTTGATGGGCAAGCGTCTTCGCAACGGCCTTAAGCGCGTCCCAGCCGCCGGCCGGGTGGTCGTAACGTTTGATTCCGTCCGGACGTTTGCTCTTCATGATAGTTCCTTCTTCGCTGGTGGCATGGTCGGATAGATATTGATCGCCAGATCCCCGTGAACGTGCGCGACGCCTGCTAAGGAAGTGTGACTTCAAAAAAAGGCCGTCTCCGGGCGGGTGGAGACGGCCTTGGCGGACCTTGGCGGATCCGCGCGCTCCGGCAGAGGGGAGGAGTGCTGGAGCGCAGTGCTCTTGAGAGCTTATCGCCCAGGAGGGGTGGGCGATGAGTAAAGCTAACCGGTCCGCGCAGTCCCCATAAGTGCACTTTGGTATTGGGCGTTCGCTGGCCACGGCCACGTTCGTGTATGCTCGAACAGCCTTAGGAAGCGGGCCGCTCTGGCCCGTGTGCTTTTTCGTGCTTGTAAGCAAACCAGCCCGTGGCTTCTCTGTTTCTGACCTTGGTACGAAGGGCCTCTATCGCAAGGTCGAGGTGCCCGCCTCGTTCGTGCAGTTCTCCTGCGGTGCTGAGCGGGGGCTCGGAAGGTTCGGCTACTGTTGTCGTATTTGCCATTTGACTCGCCTGTTCTGGAATGACCGATGGGTTTCGCCGCAGCCTTGGGCGCCTAACGCGACGGAGGCTTATGATGATTTCGTCCGCTCGACGGTGCTACGGTACGATGGTGTCGTACATCCCACCCACGGCGTCCTGCTCGCGCCCAGGCCGGCGATACCTAAGTGCAATGGCGGGCGTGGTGCGAGTTTATAAGCTTGGGCCACGTCGCCACCTTAAGGATCCGTCGGCGATCATTTCAAAGGAGCACTGAAATGGATAGCGAACTGAGACCATCCAGCAAGGAAGCCCCGCAGACCATCTCGGGTGTTGCGATGACGCTCGAGCTTGCGGTGATCGCCGTCTCCGACGTCGAGCGAAGCAAACGTTTTTACGCAGCACTCGGATGGCGTTTCGATATTGATTTTCAAGGCGACGACTACCGTATCGTGCAGTTCACTCCGCCTGGATCTGGATGCTCCGTGATGTTCGGGCAGAACATAACCACGGCCCCGGCTGGTTCATCGCGGGGATTGCACCTGGTTGTTTCGGATCTACCGGTAGCAAGTGCCGATCTCGCATCCCGAGGCGTCGAAACGAGCGAACCATTCCATGACGTTGGCGGGATTTTTCATCATTCCAACGGCGTGGGCATCACGGCTGGACTGAATCCGGAGCGGAAAAGCTACGCATCGTATTTCATTTTTCATGACCCGGATGGAAACGAGTGGACTGTTCAGGAGATCACGACCCGCCTGCCGGGGCGCAAGGGAGATACCGCATTTACGAAGGAGCTAACTAAGGCGGTGTGGGGATAGCGAACTGGTCCACGACCGCCGACGAGCGCGCTAACGATTATGCCGAAAAACGGTTCAGTGACTGCCGCTTCCTAGCAATTCTCCCGATGAGCGAGGGCATCTAAATCAGTAGCACCGACGCCGAGGGCGTAGGGCGGCCCACACAAGGACCGCTGCAATTGAAAGGATGTAATATCATGAGCAATCAGCAGAAGGTCGCCATCATCACCGGTGCATCGCAGGGCATCGGCGAAGGTCTGGTCCGCGCCTATCGCGAGCGGAACTATCGCGTGGTCGCCACATCGCGTTCGATCAAACAGGGTTCTGATGACGGCGTACATGCCGTGGCGGGCGACATCTCAAATTCCGAGACCGCAGAGCGCGTCGTCCGCGAGGCGATTCAACGCTTCGGCCGGATTGACACGTTGGTCAACAATGCGGGCGTGTTCACTGCAAAGCCTTTCGTCGACTTCACTCAGGAAGACTACGACCTGAACTTCGGCGTGAACGTTTCGGGCTTCTTCCACATCACGCAGCGGGCGGCGAGGGAGATGCTCAAGCAGGGCTCCGGCCACATCGTCAGCATCACCACGAGCCTCGTAAACCAGCCGGTGTCGAGCGTCCCCACGGCTCTCGCTTCGCTCACCAAGGGCGGTCTGAACGCCGTCACGAAGGAACTGGCCATCGAGTTCGCCAAGACGGGCGTCCGGGTGAACGCCGTGTCTCCTGGCATCATCAAGACCCCGATGCACGCTCCCGAGACTCACGAGTTCCTCTCCGCTCTCCATCCGGTCGGCCACATGGGCGAGATAAGCGACATCGTCGAGGCCGTGATCTACCTCGAGAGCGCAAGCTTCGTCACTGGAGAGATCCTACACGTCGACGGTGGCCAGAACGCCGGCCGCTAGTAGGCCTCGACCAGGAAGCGGGCACGTGGCGTGGATATGCCGCGCGCCCGACAAGCGAGTGAAAGGAAAGACAATGGAACTTGTACTAGCCGCCGATCCGATGTGCTCTTGGTGCTATGGATTCGGCAAGCAAATGGGACTGCTGCTTGAGCGACGTCCGGACCTATCCTTGAAGATCATTCTCGGTGGACTGCGCGCGGGCGCGACCGACGTTCTCGACGACGCGGGCAAGCAGTTCAGACTGCACCACTGGGGCAAGGTCGAGGAAGCCAGCGGCGTGCCGTTCAACCGGGAAGGCCTTCTCGCCAGAAAAGGCTTTGTCTATGACACGGAACCCGTGTGCCGCGCAGTGGTGACCGCCCGCATCCTCAGGCCGGAAGCCGATCTTCTGAGCGTCTTCCGGGCATTCCAGCATGCCTTCTACGTCGACGCGCTCGACACCACGGACGGCGCCGTACTGGCTGAGACCGGATCTCGCGCACTCGCCGAACTCGGTCATCCCGTCGCCTCGGAGGAATTCCTGGCAGAGTGGAATAAACGGAGCACGATCGAAGAGGCCGCGACGGATTTCGCAACGGTGCGGGCAATGGGTGTTTCGAGCTTCCCGACGTTGTTTTTGAAGAAGGGGGAAACTCTTCGCAAGGTCGGCGCTGGGTACGCTCATGTCGACGAACTTGAGAAGCACCTCGCTGCAATTGCCGCCTAGCCGATCAATGAGGTTATCGAACAAGGAGAATAGGAAATGCCAATAGTCACCGTACAAGTAACCCGTGAAGGCACGACCCCTGATCGCACTTCGGTCACTCCCGAGGAGAAGGCAGCAATCATCGCCGGCGTCAGCCAGGTCATGCTCGACGTTCTAAACAAGCCGCTGGAATCGACTTACGTGGTGATAGAGGAAGTCGACCTGGACAACTGGGGCTGGGGCGGCCTTCCAACCGTTCAATACCGGAAGAAGAAGGCCGAAGGCATCGCCTAACCCCAGAGTGTCGCCTATGAAGGATATGCAGACCGCCGGTGATCACCGGCGGTCTGTGCTTTTCGACGCCGACCGATCCCAATCAGCTTCTGCTATCGCTTCCCGGACGGTCAGGCGTCGGGATACCATCGTGCAATAGCTTTGATTGTTTCAAGGAGGATAGTTCTCGGCGAGCTGTGTTCGGTTATCTTGGAGACGCCAATGCCCCTCGTCAAAATCCATGTCCTGAAAGGTCGTCCTCCACAGGAGGTCGACGTCCTGCTTGACACCATCCACGACGTCGTCGTGGCGTCTTTCGGAGTTCCGCTGAGAGATCGGTACCAGATCCTTCAAGAGCACGAGGGGTCGCATTTTCGCGCGCTCGACACCGGGCTCGACATCGCTCGGACCGAGAAATTTATCCTGCTCGAAATCACCACCCGTCCGAGATCTCGCGATGCGAAGGTGGCTTTTTATTCAAACCTCACGCGCGCGCTCCAGGCTCGCTGCGATGTGCCGCCATCCGACGTGATGGTCTCGTTGCATATCAACTCGGATGAAGACTGGTCGTTCGGCATGGGTAACGCTCAGTTCCTGACAGGCGAACTCCGATAGGCACAGACGTCCTGGTCTTGGTCACCAACACTAAAGTATCGGCGATACTAACGTGCACATGCAAAGCCAGCCGATCCAAGACATGCTTCCAGTCGTGCAGCCGACCGGCTGCGAACCCAGACAAGTGGAAGGAGCCTACGCATGAAGATCCTCATGGTATTCACCTCGCATGACACCCTCGGAAGCACGGGCCGCAAGACTGGCTTCTGGCTGGAGGAAGGCGCAGCACCGTACTACGTCTTCCGTGACGCAGGCGCAGACTTGACGCTCGCCTCCCCCAAAGGTGGTCAACCTCCGATCGATCCGAAGAGCGATCTGCCGGAAAATCAGACGCCCGCAATGACGCGTTTCAAGGCCGACGAGGCTGCGCAGAAGGTATTTGCGAGCACCAGGAAGCTGAGCGAAGTCCGTTCCGAAGATTTCGACGCCGTCTTCTATCCGGGCGGGCATGGACCCATGTGGGACCTCGTCGACAATCCGGAGTCCATCAAGCTGATCGAGTCCTTCTACAACTCCGGCAAGCCGGTGGCGGCAGTCTGCCACGCGCCGGCCGTGCTTCACCGCGTAACCTATAAAGGCGCGCCGATCGTCAAAGGGAAGCGGGTGACAGGCTTTACCAATGGCGAGGAGGAGGAAGTGCAACTGACGACGGTTGTTCCTTTCCTCGTTGAGGACGAGCTCAAACGGCTCGGCGGTCTCTATGAGAAGAAGGCGAACTGGGCGAGCTTCGCTATCACCGACGGCAGGTTGATCACCGGCCAGAACCCGGCATCCTCCACCGCGGGAGCGCAGGCGCTTGTCAAGCTTCTCACCACCGTGCAAGTCGGCGCGGCCGTCGCCTAGGCGGCCACCGAGAAGCGAAAAAGGGGCCGCGTATGCCTGTCCGCGGCCTCTTTCCGGATCCGGGTACGATCGAGGTAGACAGGTGCTGGAAAGAAGACACTTTCTTTTTTGAGAAACGCAGGGCATTCGGGATAGTCGTCTGCGCACGGAGTTGGACGGTAGGTCACAGGCCGGCCCAGCATCTAAAATCACATGAACGCTTTTGGCGTTGGAGCGGTGAAGAGGCCTGCCTTAGAGCGATTTCTGAAGCTCGTGCCTTCGTGGCTGAAGCGCCGCCTCCAGTATCCCAATGTCTTGGGCGACGGTCCCGCCACTTATTCCGAGACCGCCGACGACCACGCCGTCATGAACAAGGGGCGCGCCTCCACCCATGGCGCAGAAGCTGTCCTGCGACATCAGATGGAATAGCTCCTTTCCAGGCTGTACGAGTTCGAACAGGTCGGATGTCCGTTGCTGCGTGAGAGCGGCGGTGTACGCCTTGCGGTGGGAGATCAACATCGAGAAGGCTAGTGCGCCATTCATCCTGTGCTGGAGTACCGAGTTTCCATGAACGTCGATGACGGTGACGGTCACGGGCACCTTGGCGGCGGACGCAGTCGCGCTAACGCGCGTGTGGCGGTCGCCTCTGGACCGGTGGGTAGCCGATCATCGATGCCGTGCGTCTGATGGGCTTCCACGCGTCGTCCGGCAGAACCTTGAGGCCTGCATGCCTTGCCGCTTCGACGACTGCCGCCCTTGCCTTCGATGTGTCGGTTTCGAGTTGCAGGCTTCTCATGCAGGTGGCCAGTGCGTGCTGCCATGCCGTATCGTTGGCACGCTTCGGCCAGCGGTCCGACGTCAGTATTCCCATTAGACCGGTCACCGTCGTTGCGGTGCTGAAGTGCTCGGCGTCGGGAAATCCAATGGCAACTTCTCTGATTGGTCTCTCGGCGATGTCTTCCATGGGATCCTCCTCATCCGGCCTTGCGCGATTTCATGTCTTGCTCGACGGACTTGCGCAGCGCGTCCATGATGTTCACGACATTCGACGCAGGAGCGGCTGGCTCCTTCCTGCCCGTGCTCTTCTTCGGCTTGAGCGTCTTCTTCTTTTCGGCGATCAGTGCGAGCAGCGCTTGCCGGATCGGGTCGGTGACCATCGTCGGCGACCAATGCTTGGTTCGCTGCTTGATAAGCTTCTCAACGAGTGGCAGGGCGTCCCTCTCCGAACCGCTGTCGATCTCCTCGAAGTAGGGTTCCGCCGGACGGACCTCGTCACCGAATCTTAGCGTCCAGAGGATAATGCCCTGGTCGCGAGGCTCCAGGATGACCGCCCGTTCTCGGCGACCGATGACGAGCTTGGAGACGCCGACGACCCCTGAGGCCTTCATGGCATCTCGGATGACACTGAAAGCCTCCTGGCCAACCGGATCGTCGGGCGCGAGGTAGTGTGCTTTTTCGAGGTAGGTCCAGCCGATGGATTCGGCGGGCACAAACTTCTCGATGTCGATCGTACGCACCGTGTCGAGCGCCACCGCGTCTAGATCGTCGTCCGTCAAGATCACATAGTCGTTCTCGCCGCGTGCATATCCTTTGGCTTCGTTCTCGTCCTTGACAGGCTTTCCGGTGACCGAGTCGACATATTGCGAAACAACACGGTTGCCGGTTGCTCGATTGAGAGTGTGGAACCGGACCTTTTCGGACTCAGACGTCGCCGGCGACATTGCCACAGGGCAGGTGACCAGCGACAGCTTGAGGTATCCTTTCCAGTAGGGGCGGGGTGCCATCGATCTTGTCCTATCCGGCCCTACGCTGCGGGGCGGCTGAAGCGGCGGACTTGGCCGCCCCGCGCGACGCACGTTGCCGCTGGATGCCTTTGTTGGCATTGGCGGCCGTGCGCTTCGGTTGGTCCGTAGCCTTGCCGGCGAGGCCGGCACTTTCTCGAAGTGCGGCCAGCAGGTCGTTTGGTTTGGAGACCTGCAGCTTCTTTGGCTTTGGCAGCGCCTTTCCTTCGAGTTTGGCCTTCACCAGCTCGGCGACCGCCTGTTCGTAACGGTCGTCGAAAGTTGCAGGATCGAACGTGCCGATCTTGGTCGAGATGATGTGCTTGGCGAGATCGAGCATTTCGCCCTCGATCTTCAGCTTGGGTATCCCTTCGAAAGCACTCTTCGAAGATCGAACTTCGTAGTCGTACTGGAGGGTCGTCGCGACCATGCCGTTGCCGTGGGGTCGAATGAGGACGCTTCGCATCCTCCGGAACAGCACCGCCCTTGCTATGGCGGCGACCTTCCCCTTCTTCATACCGTCGCGCAAGAGCGTGAAGGCGTCGGAGCCGACACGGTCGCTAGGCGTCAGATAGTACGGCTTGTCGAAATAGACGTCGTCAATCTCGGAGCAGGGGACGAATGCTTCGATCTCGAGTGTCTTGTTGCTCTGGGGGACCGTGGCTGCAATCTCCTCCGGATCGATGACGATGTAGCGTCCGTCACCGACCTCGAACCCTTTCGTCTGATCCTCCTTTGGAACAGGCTCTTCGGTTTCGCCGTCGACAAAGATGCGGTTTACCCGGTGCCTTGTTCACCGTATTGAAGGTGATGCGTTCGGAGGTAGAAGCGGCGGTGTAGAGGGCCACTCCGCAGCTCACCTCTCCGACTTTGAGAAACCCCTTCCACTGCGCACGATGTCCTGATGCCATGACTGGTACTCCGAATCAGTGATTCGCGACTCAAGTCTGGAGCAGGTGATTCGTTCCACATCAAAACGAATCATTTTCAATGACTTACGACCTGATGTTGAGATTTTGAATCGAGACACGGATGAAGACCCGGCGCAACGGCGACTACGGCAGGTACGGGACTGCCCACGCTTCTTCGACTGAGTTAGATCGAGAGACGCTTGGCTGTCGCGTTGTAGTAAGTGTCCTCGAAGGCACGGAAATGATTGGTTCTCAAGGTGGTAACCTGAGCGGCTGGTGCGGCGGGATTGCTTAGTGCGGATACGAGGCAAAGGAATTTCGCGTGCGTTATGCCGGTTCCGCGGGACGGATTAGGAGCCTTTAACGCGTCGAACATTCCCTTGAAGGTCGGGAGGTCCTTGGCAAGATTCATATGGAATTTATAGGCCTCGCGCACCCCGGCGTTCAGGGTATCCGCAAGAAGGTTCTTAAGGGGACCTTCTTCGGATGAACCGAGAAACAAGGGAAAGAACGATGCTGCCAGACGTCCCAGCCGCTCATGCGGGGCCCAAATTCTGCGGGTGTCTTGAAGAGTCGCGAAAAGCTGGGCCGTCGTTCCATATTTCGACTGCAGCCAAAGCCTTGAATAAAGTCCAAAATAGTTCTGAGGGTCGTTGCTTGCGATGACTGTTTCAAGCAACTGATGACACCGCCTTGTCTTGACCAAGGTCTCAACGAGATAGTTAGCCATTTCTACCATCGCGGCGTCGTCAACAAGAAGGCCCGACTGACCTGCCCTTGCTAGCACGCCTGCGACGGACGGAGTAAGAGGACGGCTTCTGATCAACGAATAGACATTCTCCCGGACGGCCGGTCGCCGTTTAATGAGGTCTTCGAGGACTTCCGGCTTGACGACAGCGCCGGTTTTTGCCGCAAGTCCCAGCCATCGCTTCAGGATCTTTTCGCCGTTTCCAGCATCGAATAATTTTTTGCGTACCCCTTGCCTTACTCTGGCTTCAACATGGGCGCGTTGCCTGTCCATGGGAAGACCGTGTTTTAGCCGGTGGTCGACGCTTGCCTGCACCGTATCCAGGCGCGCGTTCTCGAAAATCCGGAAATGTCGAATAGCCTCGTGCTGGGTTAGAATGACCGTCTTACCGCTGTTCAAACGAACCTGCTTCGTCTGGAGGACAAGATCGACTGTCTTCAAAGCCCGCTTAGCGTCGACGATCGTGTCGACGCCAATATCGATGTCATCCATGTAGCGCACGAAGTCCCGTCCGGGATCGCTGGCGAGGAAGGAATCTAGCTCGTAGAGGAAGCAGTGGGCCAGCAAGCGGGGTGCATCGAGATTGATTTGCGGCAAACCGACCTCAATGCGAGGAGTGTAGTCCGGTTGCCAAAGCAGATCGCCGAGGACGTAGATCAGCATGTCGATCACACATTCCTCAACGCCACTGATAGAAGCAATCGCGTTCCGGAGATGGACGTACGAAATGCTGTCGTAGTAGTTGGCGATGTCCGTCACGACGATGAACTTGCGCGTCTTTGAAAACTTGAAAAGCTCTTTCTGAAAATTTAGCCAAGCGGCGAACGTGCCGTAGCCGCTCGGAGGCGACGAGAATTTGTGATCCTTGGGTTCAAAGAACGCCTTGTTCGTCGGTGCCTTGCCATTTATCTCAGAGTAGAGAGCATCAGATAGGCACTGCAGGACAATTGCATCCCGTACACTCGGAATGACGAGCTGCCTGCAAAGACCTTTGCTCTTTTCGACGAGAATTCGCTGTGCCTTCTGCGGCACGTAGTCACCGGACAAGATCAGGTGCGAGAGTTTCTGGCTCTCTACCTTGCGCGACACGTGAAAGTCGAAGTTCTCGATCCCGTCGCAAATGAATTGATCGCGCATGGAGACTTTAACTTTCTCCTTCCAAATCCTCTCGATGTTCTTTGGGGAAAAGATCGTGCGCAGCTTCTTGGCACGAATATCAAAGCGGGGAGATCTCATGGTGACCATTCGGTGATTGCCTCTGCACAATCTCCGATATCCATTGAGAAGTATTTAAGTGCATCGATAAGACGGAATCCTCGCCTAACATTTCAATCAGGCTCTCTCTGCAAGGAACCTGCGCGAGGACAAGCTAAGACTTATCACACCTGCCGACCTAGAAAAAACTTGCACGAGCGGCGAAACGCGCGGCTAGAGTTCGAGAGGTCCCGATGTCCCTACGCGTCACGGAGGTCTTCCGACGTGAAAACGGCGAATGGAAGCTCGTCCATCGGCACACTGACATGGCGGACACGAGCAGCAAATAGCTTCGGCCGCCCGTGTGTTCCCGATACCACTCTGCGTACGTTGTCGTCCGAGCCATATGCCGATTGAGATCCGGCTCTCCGTCCGTCCACCACGCCGGGCCGCGCTCTTCGAGGCCTACCTTCGCGGCATCGACGGCTTGCGCACCTCGCGACACGGCTCCTCGCGCCCGACGTCTTCTTTCATCGCCCACGGGCGAACGACCGGGTTGGTTCCAAACCCAGCAGTGATACCGGAGCGCCGCTCGGCGAACCAGATGATCCAATTGTTGGTTCGATCAGTCCAAAAAAAGGTGCATCATGTCGTCAATCGATTTTTTGATGGCTCATCCCGTTCGCACAGGTGGACGCCTCCTATTGCATGTCGAGGGCGGGAAATCCTTTCCCAAATCGAAATTGTCGGTCCTTCCGGCCAGAGGACGCAGCATCAAGGGCGGGTAGATCAGGCCAGATTTACCAACGTATGTCGTGTTAGCGGTATCGGATGCCGGTTGGTCCACTGGGAGCCAGATAAGCACGGCAACGTGCCGTGGCAGCATCTGGTCGGTTATTCCGAGTTTCCCTCAGGATTCTATCCATAACTCTGGACTATTTTCGCAATCGCGCATATACGAGGCAAAGTAGAAGTCGTCCGGTGCTGCATAATTGATATGCGAAGCTGACGCTTGACCTCGTCCGGGGCATCTCCGGGTGGGTAAACATCGTGCGCATATCCGTCCTTCAGACTAAGGGCCCAAGGCGCATTGCAGCCCGTTCCGGATGGCATTCGGGGGGGAAGAACATGCCTGATCTTCAACGCAGGGAATTTATCGTTCAAGGAAGTGCGGTGCTCGCCGCAATCGCGGGTCTGTACGCTTCGGGGGGCAACGCTTTTCCGACGCAGGCGGGCGCGAAGGTTATTCCGTGGCTCGATCAGCCGACGGAAAATCCCAATCCTGCCGTGATCCAGACGCAGCTCGTCTGGGAAGACTTGGATAGCTTCATAACTCCAAATGACAAGTTCTTCAGCATCGCGCATTTCAATCGACCGGCGATTGACGAGAAATCGTGGTCCCTCGATATCGGCGGCCTGGTCAAGAAGCCGTTAAAACTGACGCTTGCCGACATCAAGGCGCGACCGCGACAGGAGGTCGTTTTTACAGTGGAATGCTCGGGTAACCACGGGTTCCCATTTTTCACGGGCGGCATCGGCAATGCCCGCTGGGCAGGCACGCCGCTTGCGCCAATCCTCCAGGAAGCCGGCGTCCTTGATAATGGCATCGAGGTTGTCTTCTTCGGTACCGACAGAGGCGACATCGAAATACGCGACATCAAGATGCAACAGAACTTCGCTCGGAGCATGTCGCTCGCAGATGCAATGAGCCCCGACAATCTACTCTGCTACGAAATGAACGGCGCGACCCTGCCGACGCCCAATGGTTTTCCGCTGCGGCTGATCGCTCCGGGCTGGTACGGCATCGCCAACGTCAAGTGGCTGAAGGAAATCGAGGTTCGCGACTCCCGTTTTATGAGCCTGCTGATGGCCCGCGACTATGTCACCATCCGGGAGGAAGAGCACGACGGGGAGACAGTTTGGGCTGAGACTTCCGTCGGCCGAGCCCTGATAAAGTCCGCACCTGCCAAAGTCACGCGGACAGACTCAGGTTACCGCATTATCGGCGCGGCCTGGGGGGCGCCAATCGACCGGGTCGAAGTGCAAATCGATCAAACGCCATGGAAACCAGCGATCATTGACCACAGTGAGGAAGCCGATCACGCTTGGAAAATTTGGTCCTTGGATTGGGCAAATCCCTCTCCTGGAGAACACACTGTGACCTCACGCGCGATCAGTAGCACCGGGCAGATCCAACCGGCCATGGACGACCCCTTGATCGCCAAAAAGCACACATACTGGGAAAGCAATGGCCAGGTGACACGCCGAATCCGCATCTCTTGAGAACGTTGCTGCCACTAGGTCGGGTTCATGAGGAGGGCGTCGCCGTCTTTTTGCCGACGCGATAGAACTCGTCAGACACGACGCTGTGGTCCTGCGCTCGACTTGCGGCGTTGTCATTTCGTCCTCCGATGACGCGAGACTTGCGACCTGAAGTGGACTGTGCATTTGATCTCCTGAGTTGGGGTGCGTCAGATGTCGTTAAAGTTTCCGGTCGCTGCTGTAGCGATGTTTCTTGGGGCCGCGATAGGTCAAGCAAATGCCGGGCTGGAATATGCCGCTCGTCACACAGACGCCGGGTGGGCTTTCGTCACCGTTAGCGGCGCGTTCGAGTACACCGACGATCTCGCACGCTTCAGCGAGATTGTCGCGCGCGAACACCCGTCCGTCATCGGCTTTGATAGTCCCGGCGGCAATGTAGCCAAGGCTATCGAACTGGGCCGCCTCATTCGCACGCTCGGGCTCTCGACAATTCAAGTGCGACAAGCAGAGTGCGCCTCGGCCTGTTCGCTCGCGTTCCTCGGAGGCGTCAGCCGTCTCGCACAGCCGGGCTCGATCGGCGTCCACAAGTCATCCTTCAACGACACGCAGGGCATGAAGATCAACGACGCCGTCTCCGCCGTACAGGAGACGACTGCGGAGGTCATTGGCTATATGTCGGAGATGGGCGTCGATCCAGCGCTTCTCCAGCTCTCGCTTTCCTACGACAGCAACGACATTCGGTACCTGTCAGGAAGCGAGATGGCGAAATATCGGGTCACGACCGGCTCGCCGTCACCTGATCTGTCGACAAAGGTAGAACCTCGCGACGTCGCGCGAGATGCCCCGGTGCCACGCGGCGTCCAGGCGAAGTCCGATCCGTCGTTAGTGATTCCTCTCGCAAGAGATGGCACTGTCCGACATCCCAAGGGCAGGGCTCCGGTCAAGCTTTCCGCGGACGCCGACGCAAAGGCGATCGGCGATGCTGGAAACGGCGCATCCGTCGACATTCTCGATATCCGCCGCGATTGGTACAAGGTTTCCGTCGCCGGGCTGGTCGGCTTCATGCACTACTCGTGGGTTCACGTCAGCCAGTTCGATGAGGACTCCGGCGAGCAACGTTATGTTCAGGTAAAAAGCTTCAATTCGTTGCCAGACGCCCAGGAGTTCGTGAAGGGGTCGCCTGTGCCATTGAGCGTGCACCTGGCTGCCAATGGGTGGTTCGCCGTCACATTGCACGACCTCTATACCGAGCAAGAGGCGAAAGATGTTTCCAATGCCCTGAAGAGCCATGGGCTGATCGCGAAGGACTCGATGGTCACGATCGGCAACACCTACGTCAGGAGAGTCTGTTGTGATTGACCGCTCCCAGCCACGCCCGATGAGCCTTATTGCAAAACTTCTCTCCATTCTCGTGATCGCCTTGGCGCTAGTGGGCGTCGATGCCCAGAATGCGGCCGCTGCGATCACGTATGAGCGGCTATCTCTCGACGATGGCAGGCGGCTACTGGTCATCAAGGGCGAGTTCGAACCCTCTGACGATCCGATGAAACTCGCCGCCGTGTACTCCGAGTATCAGCCGACCGTCATAAGCTTTGACTCCAATGGCGGAAGCGTCGTGGCTGCAATCAAGATCGGACGAGCGATCCGTGCGTTGTCGGCAAACACCGTTCAGATCCGATCGACGCAGTGCGCCTCGGCATGCGCCCTCGCATTTATCGGCGGCGTGAAGCGCTCGGCCGAAGCTGGTTCGATCGGCGTCCATCAGGCTTCGTTCTCGGACGACGCAGCACTCGACAACAAGACCGCCGTCGCCACGGTGCAGATAATGACCGGCGAGATCATCGGCTACCTCTCCGATATGGGAGTGAGCCCGAACCTGCTCAGGCTCAGCCTCTCTATAGAGAGCTCGGACATGCGGTATCTGACGACAGCCGAGATGCGCGACTGGGATATCATCACGTCCAACGATACCGTAACGGTACAGACAGCCCCATCATCTGAACCGGTCGATAAGCCAGTCTCCAGCCCGAGTGCTAAGTCCGGGGCCACGGTGACTGCGCCTCGCACATCTAGGGACAATGCCCTCGATTTTATTCGGCGATACCACGAGGCCTGGTCTCGCGATAACTCGACGGCGCTTGCCTTTATGCGCAAGGCCTATGAGGACCAGGTGACATTCTACGGCAGGGTCGTCGACCGCGACGCCGTCATGAAGGACAAGGCGACGTTCGCGCAGCGATGGCCGGAGCGAATCTACAGCGTCAAGCCCGGATCCGAGGCGGCAGTATGTGAGGAGAAATGTGACGTATCCGGCGTCATCGAGTGGTTCGCAAGAAGCCGTGAAAGAGGCAAGACCTCGTCCGGGATGGCTGAGTTTGCGCTTGTCTGGAATCCGGCAACGAGCCAGATCGAATCCGAAAACAGCAAGGTGCTCGCGACGGACAGAGGCGCCCAGGCCCCGGAGCGGATCATTAGCCAGTGGCATGTGGAGAACGGCGAATGCCGCGGCAGCACCAGTCCCGACAGTCCTGAGACGCAGACGGCGTGCGCGAGGCGGAAAGAAATTGGTGCCCTGCTCGACACGTTCGGCTGGTGTTATGGTCACAAGGACGATTACGGCTATCAGATGAAATGGCACCTTTGCGATGCCGCCTCAAACCGGCCTTAAACATTCGCGTCGAAATCTCGGCCGGATCTTTGGAATCCGAGTGCTCGAAGCGGATCAAGCGGACCGATAGTTCTGCTGGCGTCCAAAGATGCTACTCAAGCCACCAGAGCGAACGGAGTGGGTCTGCCATGACTAGAACCTGCTGCTCGGCGGCAATCCGGAAACATGCGGTTCTGCCAGGCATATCGGCATTCGAAAGACGCGCCCCGCAGGGCTCCTCTCTTCTGCCCGAACCTGTCGGCCATGGGTGCCGGAGCGGCTTGCATTTCCGATCTGATCCGCACCCACCATTCCGCCGGACGAATGCCGAGGCGTACTCGCAGATGGGGGAGCGGAGCGGGTCCTGCTATTGCTGCCAGAGGCGTGACAGCCTCGTGGTCAACGAGCCGTGACTTGGCGCTGGGCGGGGCTCGCGCGACTATCTTGTCACGCCTTTATGGATGCTCGGGGCCGAGCGCCTCCATCGTGATCGCTGGCTAATAACAAGGGCAGCTTGTAGAGTGTCGGCGCACACAGACGTGGGAGATCCGCTTTGAACGAGCCTCCTTTGGAGAAAGGCCTGCAGCACCCGACGAAGGCACCGCGATCAGGGAACGAGAGCGCGGGCGAACCTCCGTCTGAACAACGCCCGGAGCACGGACATCCTCTGTCCCGCAAACGGGTGAACGAGGGACGACCGAGGGAGAAATTGAAGCGCCGACGACCCACGTGAGAGCTCCGCGCAACGGCGCGAATCCTTTATCCTAATTGTTGACAATCCGCGCTATTTGTCGCCTGCTCCGGGTATGGATTCGACGTCGGAAATCATGAGCGCGCTCAGGGCAGCCCGCGCCCTGGCAGGACTTAGCCAGGACGAGCTGGCGGCCTTGGCGGGCGTCAGCCGTCAGATCATTGTTCGATTAGAGAAGGGCGAATCCAACGTCCTGGTCGACGCGATCGAAAAGGTGAGGGACGCCCTCGAGGGGCAAGGGGTGGTCTTCATCGACGGCAACGCCGGCCACGGGCCGGCAGTCGCCATGGTACGCACAGATCGGTGAGACCGCCTGTCTCACCGCTTGAGAATGGTCGACGCACCCCGCCGGAAGAGCGTTGCGACCTCGTCGGCGGCGAGGCTCTCTTTCTCAAGCAAATTATCCGTGAGCGATTTCAGGACCGTGACTTGCTGGGAGAGAAGAGCTTTCGCCCTGTCGAACTGCTTTCGCATAATACCGCTGATTTCGGATTGCATGGCACTGGGCAGGCGGCACGCCGTGTTCGCCTCGATCTTCGTTTCCTCGAGCGCGAACAGCAGACTTTCGCCCATTCCGTAGGACGCCACGATCAGGGTCGCCAAACGGGTTGCGTATTCGATATCGCTGCCCTGTCTCCCCGCGGCACCGTTGGAGTGCGCCCCCAGTACCAGCTCTTCGGCCGCCGCGCCCGCGAGGGCCCCGCAGATCAAATTTTCCAAGGATTCGCGAGTATGCACTTCGGGCTCGGGGTGGGAAAATCGTGCGTGGCCAAGCCGCTCGGTCGACGCTGTAGGCCTGTAGTTCCTCCGCACAGATAGAGCGACCTTCATGTCCGACCAGAGCAGCAGCGTGACGACGGCGTGGCCCGCTTCGTGTATCGATACCCTTGCGACGGTCTCGTCCGATAGCGTTCGCAGCGCAGGAAGCGCATCCGCGACGTCGGCTAATTTGGTCGGTCGCTCCTTGGCTCGGGCATGACGCTTCGCGTCTCGCGCCAATCGTTCCAGATCGGCGGGCGTCCATCCGTCCAGATCGGCGGCCAATGATCGCAGCTCGTCCGAGATGCAGGCAAATCCTAGATGAAAGCGGAGGATGTCGGCGCGCTCGTCCGTATCCGGCAGATCGAGTCGCACGTGACGTTCGATGCGTCCGCTTCGAAGGAGCGCCGGGTCTATCGCCTCCGGGAAATTGGTCGCAGCGACCACGACGATCTTGTCTCGTCCCTCGACGCCGTCGATACATTCCAGCAGGTAGTTGACGACTTGTGTCGAGTAGACTCGGTGTTCCCCCCTGAACCTGGTCCGGTCACCGATCGAGTCCAGCTCGTCCAGGAACAAGATCGAGGGCTGCTTAGAGCGGGCTTTTTCGAAGGTCGCTTTCATCGCGGCAAGGAGATCGCCGAGATGGCCGGCCGACTGCCATTTTGACACCGACGCCATGACCAGCGGAAGGCCGCAGGACCGCGAAAGCGCCGTGGCGAAGAAGGTCTTTCCTGTTCCAGGAGGGCCATAGATCAGAAGACCGCGATCGACGTCCTGCCACCCGATCTCGCCGGAGCGTTCTTTTGCCAGGTCCTCGGCCAATGAACGCGCCCAAGGTTTCAAGGACGCGTAGCCGGGGATGTCATCTAGTGAAGGGCCCCCAACGGAAATTCCCACAGATCGCTTCCTCAGCGCAGCGGCCTCGTGGATTCCCAACTGATATTTCGTGAGAGCACGTGCCAGGACATGGAAGTCGCAATCCGCCAAGGCGGCGGCTGCCTGCTCGTTGATCGGTTTGCGCCGCAGAAGCGCTCGTGCCGCATGAATGACTCGTGCATCCGGCCGTTCGAGAGTGAGCGTGGCGTCGGCCGTTGCGGCCAGCTCTGCCGGCACCACGTCAAGGTGACGAGCAAGAATCAGGACGACGTTGCAGTTTGCAAGTTCCTCGGTGAGCCGGCCTTCGTCTCTGTTCTTATGGGACTCGATGGCATGCACGACGGCGCGTCCTTCGACGGAGGTCCGGCCTCTCAGAGCGCGTCCGTCGAGCAGCAGCTCCGCGGCCCTTCTATGCACGCCAAGAGTCTTCAGGTCGGGGGCCAGCAAGATCACCGTCGACGGGCAGCCCTTCATCAGGTGAAACTGGGATCGCAGTGTTCGGCGGATACATGAATAGGCCAGAAACATTGCCGGGCCCTTGCTCAGGGATTCGACTACATGCCCGCGACGCGAAAGGCGGCTTAGACGTCGATCACGGCTCATCGGGAAAGCTCCAGGCAGCCAGGGTGTCGTTTGCGATAGGGAGCGCCGATCCGAGGCGATACCATCGAGAGGTGGCGAGCGCGCACCCGCCCGCAAGCGACAACAGCTCGATCGGGGCCGTGAAGCGCCATTCGCCCGAGGCCTTTGGATCGGAGTGCCCAGGATAGTGGATGTGGCCGACGAGCGTCGGCAGCATCAGCTTGTCGACAAACCAATCCTCCACGATCGGCACTTCCGTTTCGTCGAGGATCGGCAGCGCCCTGGACATGACGATCGTTCGCAGGTCGACCGACAGCGATCGCAACGCGCGAGCGCGGGCCGATATGGACCGCAAGGAAGAATTCTTGTCAGGTTCGCCGTATCGTAGAATTGCCATTGTATTCCCGCTCCAATTGAGACTCATGAGCGCCTTGCTCATGTGGTGAGCACAATGTTCATTCGAGGGGCTGTTGTCAACAATCCAAGGAGAAGGATCCGAATGGGCGGCCGGATCTAGCGGAGCGGAGCGAGAAGGATTACTTCACCAAAGCAATCGATCGCCGGGGCTACGCCTCGTCGTCACAAACTGCGCGCTGCTGGGAAGTGCCGTAGAAGCGCGCTTCATACGTGGCTTCCAACCAAGGCAGTTCCAATCGATGGCCTGACCTAGCAGCGCAGGCGGACGATTTCTTCCCGGACACGATGTTAACGCGACTGAAACCTGAAGCTAGGATTCATGCTTGTCCCACCACGCTACACAGGGTGGTCCGAAATTGTCGCAGCCGCTTGCCGGATGCCGAGTCATCATACAACACAAGCCAGAGACGGCCGCCCAGCTCCTCGCGCTCTTCGTCGTGCTAGGGGCGACCGTCGTGTTAACAGAGCGCGCAAACGCTACGATCGTCGAACTGGAGCGGAGCGGTGCTCGGTTCGTCATCCTGGATTCGCACGACGCCGACGGCGACCTCAATGACAGCGTCGCGTTGCGCGCATTCCAGATAAGCGTTGGCATCTGTTACAGCAGACCGCTCCCGAAGCATGGTCTGATGACGCTCGTCGATTGGATCGATATCGCATCGCCGGCATCGGCCGTCATCGATCGCGCGCTCTTCTACAGGCGGACAAGATACCGTTCCCCGATCGAAGGGCTTCGGGATGGACCGCCTTTCCGATCCCTTTCGTAGAGTCGGGAGCCTGTGCGCGAAGGCAGCGCCTCAAGATGCGGATGAAGACGATGTCGAGGCCCATCACGTCACGTCTCCTCCGACCATGGCCATGACGGCCGTCTCCCATGCTTGGAGACCGTCGCGACGGACGGGGATTTTGCACCAGAACTCCGACAGCCTTCGAGATCTATCGTTCGTTTGTCCCAGCACCAGTTCGGCGAAGTCGCGGCCCCTGTCGTAGGTCAACCAGGATCTTACCGTGAAACGCAGGGCGCGGATTTCCCAGGGCGCTATGGTGCGTCCCGCGAAGTTTCGCCGGCAGATGTCGTCCATCGTCTTGGCGAGCGAAGAGCGGGCCCTGGCCAGCGCGGCGGCCGAGATCGCACCGCCTCGGCCAGGCCGAAACAACCGCTCGTCCTGTCGCGCGCGATCACGGCATACGTTCCGTAGCAGGCGCTCGGTCTGTGCGACAAGCGGCATGGCCAAGGGATAGGGCCAGCCGGGGAGGTTCCAGATCCGCTCCGAGAAGTCGACGTCGGTGCACCGCGCACCGGTGGCGCAGATGGGGCGAACGCCAGTCAACAGCAGAATCTTGAAAAGTGTCCCGAAAGGATCGGGCGTCTCCCCGCACGCCGCCCAGAAACAGGCGACTTCATGCTCGGCGAAGCTCCTCGGGCCGGGCGCCGCCGACCTCCTGGCCGGGTCCGACAAGCCCAGTCCGTTGCAACGTTCGGTGGTCATGGTGTTTCCTCCTGTTTGAGCCCGTCCTCGAAGGGCATTTGCCTGGTGATCGATTGGCAGCGATGCATGATCGGTCGCCTGTCGTGAGCGGAACCGGCACGGCATCTTGCTCGCCACGGCGCACGCTCGACCGCGCGTCGAACATGACGTGCCGAAGCCGGTCTGACGCCCGCGAGGTCAGTCTGGCGACGCCCCGGCGTCCGGCTCGAGAATTCGTGACGCCGTGGCCTCGATCTCGTCGATGATGGTGTCCAGGCGACGCTCGAGCGCCGAGCCCGGCGTCTCCGTCCATTCCAGCCGCCAGTCGTCGCCGAAGACCGGCGAATACGCGATCAGCTTCAAGCGGCCCGCCGCCACATGCATCATGCGCCGCAAGGTGTGGCCGCCGCGCTCCGCCGGAGAAAGCCGCACATACTCGGACTCCGACACGAAGCGGCCGCATCCAACGTAGTGCATCGGCCGGTATTCGCAGATCTCGACGATCGCCAGACCCACCGGGAAGCGCCCGACATAAGCGACGGTGGGGCAGAACGGTGACCAGAGTTTTTCACCGACCCCATACTCCGGTCCTTCCGCGATCTGCCGTCGATCCACATTCGTGCGGACGAAGACCTCGCACGGCGGTGCGATCCCGGCGCGATGGCCGCGCGCCGCGAGAGCGGCGAACAGTTCTGCGGCGAAGCTCAGACACTTGGGCAGGCAGGGCCGCGTCGTCGTCAGGTCGAGGAGCCCCTTCCGCCAGCGCGGCCGCAGGTAGGCTCCGCCGCCGTCGGTTTTGGACGAGCCGAAGATCCGTGCGGCGCGATCGATGAGGATTGTGACGTCGGCGACCGACGCACGCGACCGGAACAGCGCGACCGGCATTCCCTTGGACCAGCCGGGCGGCGTGCCGGGCGGCGCTGGTGGAAGCGGGACGATGGGCGGGCGCTGGCCCGCGGCTCGCTTCGCCCAGTAGCCGCGGGCGGGCCGGGGCACCGCGAGGATCCGACAGACCCGGTTCAGGTAACTGTCCGACACCGACAGTCCGCGCGCGAGTTTCGTCGACGGCGCCGACCATACCATGCGATGCAGTTGCTCGCGGGTCATCATCGGGGCTGCCCTCCGCTACGGCTGCGTGAGTTTGCCGCGCGGGAGCGACTGGCGCGGGGCTTCGGAGCGACGGGATCGGCGGCCGCCGCCCAGAGCGCGAGCGCCTCCTCACGTTCAGGAAGGTACTCGTAGAGATTGTAGGTCTCGTCCAGGCCCTTCTTCGCGTGGCCGATAACGGCCTCGGCTACCTCGATGCGCACCTTTAACCGCGCAAGATTGGTCCGCACCGTGCGGCGGGTATCCTCGAGCTGCCACGGCTCCATCTTGGCGCCGGGCTTGACCTTGCGCAGCTCCTCAAGCACAGCCTGTTTGAACGCCTGCACGGGGGCGCCAAAATCCGAGATCGGCGTCTGGCCGTTGTCGAGGCTGAACAGGCAGTCGCCATGTCGGCCGGCAGACGGTTTAACACCGCCTCGATCAGCGCCATCATCTGGTCGGACAGCGGCACGGCGTGAGCCCGGTTCGACTTGAAGCGCTCCTTGGGGATCGTCCACAGCCGGTCCGCCATGTCGATCTCCGATCGGCGAATGCCCGCCGTTTCGCCCTCTCGCTGGCCCATCTTCAGCATAGCTTCGTAGAAAGGCCCGTATGGATATGGCGTCGCCGCCGCCGCCCGCAGATAGGCCGCGCGCTCGTCGTCGTCAAGGAACCGTCGCCGCTTCGTGGGCCCCAGCCCGTACTCGCTTCCCTTGCGGCCCGCCATCGGGTTGTTAGGCCCAAGATAGTAGCGGAGTCGGTTCTCGGAAGCATACGCCCAGGCGAAGAAGGTCCTGATCAGTCTGAAAAGGTTGAACGCCGACGTCGGGGCGGGACGGTTCCTGACCGCCGCGACGATCGCGGCGACGGCCAGATCGTCAATCTGGACCAAGGGCTTGTCGAGGAACGGGTTGCGTTCGGGACGGTCGAGCAGCTCCCGCCGCAGGTGCTTCTCCTGTTCCACCACTGACTTGTTGTGCTTGCGTCCTGGCATGTGGGCGAGATAGTCCTCGAGCGCCCGGCGGAAGGTGGCCCCGGAGCGCTTCGCGGCCTCGACTTCCAGCCGCGCCTCCTCCGCGCGCGGATCGAGGCCCGCCTTGATCCAGGCGTTCCAGCGACGGGCCTTCTCCCTGGCCTGCTCCAACGTCAGCCGTGTTAGCGGCCCCGGCTTCGCATCCGCCGACGCTGACCCGTCGCCACCGGGCGTCGTCTCGGCATAGACGCCGAGCTTGAGCCGGGTGGGGTCGCGCTTCCCCTCCACGCGCACCGCCAGGACGAAGACGATGTCGCGTGCGCCGACCCGAAGCCACAGGCGGTCGCATCCGGGGTCGGCCACTTCATAACGCTCACCCTTCCGCCGCGGCAGCGCATCGATTTTTTCCGTCGTCATTGCTCGCTTGGACAAGGACTCCTCCTCTTCAAACTGGGCGACGGACTGGTCAACGCCCGCTTGAAAATCGCGCAACCGTCTGCGCCGAAAGCGGAATCAATGCTCCGCAATTCTGAATAAGTCAACAAAATCAGCGACTTGGAAACGTAGTGAAACCATCGGAAACGATCCGCCCGCCTGCCAGGGACCTTCTAAGCAGGTTGTCGCAGGTTCGATTCCTGCAGGGGTCGCCACCATTTGACTGTCCATACCGAATTCACATTCAGTCGGAATGCCGTTCGCCAATAGACTGAATGGCTTCTGAAAACGACGGTGTCGCGAAACATGGGTATTCGCATAGTGCTGATAGGCTTCCCGGGAGTTGGGAAGCTGACCATTGCAAAAGAGTTGAGCGCAATCGTTTCGGCAAAGATTGTCGACAACCACTGGATCAATAATCCGATACTGCGCCTGCTGGATGAGGATGGAACGGCGGCGCTTCCAAACGGAGTATGGGAGTTCACAGGTCGAGTTCGGCAAGCCGTCCTTGACGCAATCACCGCTTATACGCCGTCCGCCAATTTCATTTTCACCCATGCCGGCCTTGCGGGTGACGAGAGAAGCCTTCGTACCTTTCGACAGATCGCCAATGCCGCTGAAGCGTGTGAGGCGGTTCTGGTGCCGGTGCGATTGCTTTGTGATGAAGAGGAATTGGCTCGCCGCGTTTCGAAACCAGAGCGACGCGACAAGTTGAAGTCCACCGACGTGGCAGCCTCAAGGCACCGCAGTCGGAGGGCTCGGGTTTTCGAGCCGCTCCATCTAAACACATTGACCCTCGACGTCACTTCCGCATCACCGGAAAAAACCGCCACCGTAATCCACGATCATATTTTGAAGGTTCTCGGCGACCTGTCAGCCTGAAAATTCCTTGGAGTGATTTTTTTGGCGCTACTCTCGTCGAGACGTTGAAGACGGGGAGGTGAGTCGTGCTGAAAGGCTATTACTGCTGGCTGGAATGGCGGCAATTGGAGGCTGAGGCCGATGGCGCAAATTCACATCGAGGTTCGCAGGCCGTGGCGGCCATGTGAGGCCATTTTCCTTCTAGGACCTGGCGGCGTCGGAAAATCCACCCTTGGCCGGCAACTCGCAGAGAAGCTCGGCTGCGGGCTTATCGACCTCGATCTGGAATTCTGCGAGCGTCTGGAGACAATCGGGACGTTCATTGCTTCCCACGGCTATGAGCGTTACCGCGCGGAAAACCTGGCGCTCGCGAAGCTTCCGGCGATGACAAATCCGGCGCCGCATATCTTTGTCACGCCGTCGGGATTCCTGGCCGCACAAGCAGGCACCTATGATTACGGCGAAGCCCGAAGATTGGTTTCCACCGGCTATGGCATCGTCTTGCTGCCGTCTTTGGACATTGAGGTCGCGACGGCGGTTGTTGTTGAACGCCAACTGAAACGAGGGTTTGGCTTTCAACATGCGACAGAAGATCGTAAGTTTAGGGAGCGCTTTCCCATATATCTCAAGGAAGGGAACGCGCTGGTGGCATCCATGGAGCGTCCGGCCGACGTAGCGGATGCTGTTATTCGCTCTATTGCCTTTTCCTCGGCAGTCGCCGGCTTGCAAGCCTGACGCCGCAAGCCGGCGCAATCTGTTTAGCACCCTGAAGAATTTTGATCAGCTTCGGAGTGGGCCGATGGCGTTTGGATCCGAGCACCTGACCAGCGCTCTGCTGGACCGCATCACCCGCCACGTCAACATCCTCGAGATGGACGGCGACAGCTATCGCCTCACGCAAAGCCAGGCCCGAAAGGCCGGCTGACACCCGTCGAAAAATCGCAGCGCGCGGATGAGACCGTCGCTCGGGCTACGCCCTCCCGACGGTCTCATCCGCGCGCCATTGTTAGCACGATTGTTGCGGCGATCGGACGACCGCCGCAACGGATATAAACTACAGGATTAGATCGCCTGCCCCCAGGTGGACGAGGCCCTTCAGATGAACCTCGAAGTCTTGAACGCCGTCG
Organism: Rhizobium sp. NZLR1; assembly: GCF_017357385.1. Taxonomy (NCBI): domain Bacteria; kingdom Pseudomonadati; phylum Pseudomonadota; class Alphaproteobacteria; order Hyphomicrobiales; family Rhizobiaceae; genus Rhizobium; species Rhizobium sp. NZLR1. Next base: position 2,083,949 of record NZ_CP071632.1, read on the forward strand.
CCGTTCAGGTCGGCCTGGATAACGGTAACATCGCTCGCGGATCCAGCATGGTCTTCATAGTGCCAAGCGAGCGCGCCAGCCTTGTGGTCGAAAGTGGCATTCTCCTGCGCCTGGAAATGGAAGGTTCCATTGCCCGCCGCAGAGCCATTCGCATCTATCGCCGAGAGGTTGATCTTATCGACGCCGTGCTGGAAGTCGGTGATGATGTCGCTGTTCGTGCCGGACCCGGTTTCCGTCGGTGCCTTCAAGATAAACGTATCCGCGCCGGTGCCACCGGTCATGATGTCCTTTCCGGCACCACCAATGATGACGTCCGCGCCGGCGCCGCCGTCCAGCTTGTCCGCGCCAGCCCCGCCATTGAGAACGTTGCCGCCGTTATTGCCGCCGGTCAGTACGTCGTTGTCGCTGGAGCCAGTCAAGTTTTCGATGCTGACGATCTTGTCACCGGCGGCCTGGCCGCCCGATACCGCCTTAGTCGCCAAGTTGACGTTGACCGCGCCGGAGCCCGCATAGCTGGCCGTGTCGTTGCCGCTACCGCCGTCGAGCACGTCCGCGCCGGCCCCACCCTTCAACATGTCATTGCCGCCGAGACCCTTGAAGGTTTCGTTGCCAGCGTTGGACTGACCGGTGTGCGGCAGGGTGTCGTTGCCGTTGGTGCCGATGAATTCCTTCGTCGGCGTGGTCGGAGTTGTCGGTTGCGTCGGCGTTCCCGGTTGCGTCGGCGTAGTCGGCGTTCCCGGTTGCGTCGGCGTAGTCGGCGTTCCCGGCTGCGTCGGCGTGGTTGGCGTTCCCGGTGCCGAGCTGGAGCCCGATTCGTAGGCACCGATATCGACAGTTCCAACGATGCGAGCGTGGCCGTCCAGATCGACCGAGCCGACGCCGTACTTGCTGGTTCCGGCGTCGATCGCCGACGAGCCGGAGCCGAGGTGGAAGTTGTCGCTTGCTGCCCCCGCGAATTTCGGGTCGACGCCGAGCTTGTTGCCGCTCGCCGTGCTCGGCATCGCGTTGCCGCCGTCGGTCTTGACCGATGCCTGGCCGGCCGTGCCGTTGTAGGTGATGTTGTTGGCCCAGACGACGTTGCTGTTGGCGCCGCCGGTAGACGTGTTATCGATCGCAGTGTTGTTCTTGTTCACCGATGGGTCCGCAACGGCGATGTTGTTGACCCAGGTGTTGTTGTTCGACGCCGAGTTGCTGAGCTCGCCGCGCCAGGTGCCGGTGTTCGCCGAGTCCTGATTGTTGTGGTATGCGGTGTTGTTCTGCACCGTGACGGAGTCGCTCCAGGTAACCTGGACGCCTTTGCCGCCGTTATTGTAGACGAGGTTGTTGTCGACCAGGGTCTTGAATGTGTAGTTCGGATGACCGCTCGACTGCGTGCTCTGGAAATCGTCGATGATGATGCCGTTGCCATCGGTGTGCGCACCCGCCTTCGTGACGTTGTCGTGCGAGATATTGTTCCGCACGATCGTCCGGTAGCCGTCCGTCGAGGTATCGCCCGTAATGTTCCGGTTCTCGTAGATCGAGATGCCCGAGTACCAGCCCGACGACGCGTTATTGTAGGTCTCGTTCCCTTCGACGCGGATGAAGTCCGATTGGTTGAACTGAATGCCCGACTCCCCGCTGTCATGGACAGTATTGTTGAGGATTTGGATGTGGTGGACGTTGTTCGCTTCGATGCCGTCGCCGGTGCCGCCCTTGATGTCGAAGCCGTTGATGACCACGTAATTGCCGTTGACACTGATCCCGGTGTAGGAGCCCGCTGGTGGCCGGATTAGTGCTGCGCCGGGCACTTCCGAGCGAAGCGTGATGTTGCCTGCCGCCGAGCCGTCCTTGTCGATGTTAATGCTCTCGTTGTAGGTCCCGGGCTTCACCACGACCTCGTCGCCAGGCTTAAGGTTCGACGCCATCGCGTCGCTGATCGTACGGAAAGGAGAGGAGGTACTGCCGTTACCGCTGTTGCTGCCAGTCGTCGCTACGTAGTATGTTGTCATGGTCTTGTTCCTCAACCCCTGCCCGTTAATATTTTGGGTTAATCCAGCGTTACGGCGGCAGGTTATAGTGTGACAATTTTGAGGGTGCAACAGCAATGCGACAGTAAGTGCTTGAGAAGAATAGCCTTATTGCTGCCACATTATCTTAATCACTCCGATGTTACGTTTTGAAATATTTGCAGAATTTCGAGTCGCCCAAATTGGGGCAATATAAATGTCTCGCTTTCCGAGAATTATTCTTTCTGCAACTACAGCGACATGCGTCCATTGAAAACTTTAAGAAAACCTGATGGCGTGACTGGATTCCTCTCGCCAAAGGCGGAATCGACATTTTTTCTGAATTTAGCAATTTTTTGCAGTGTCACCCTGCTAATTGGTACTGATCGAGATGGTAATTGTGGGCGTGACCGTCGAATCGGCTGCATCTCGAACTTCACAATCAGCCCCCCATCAAACGGATCGGCGATAAGACAATGCCGTCGTTTTCTGAGCCCGATACAGCGATCCCCAGGTACTCGGACGCCGCTGCAGGCATGCCGCAAAGAACCGCCTACTACTCACTCGAGCGGGGCTAAACCACGGCCTAGTCATCCGCAGAGCAGCCGATCTCTTTGGAGCGACCGTCAACATTGCAGCACGAATCGCAGCGCTTGCATCACCCGGTCAATTGCTCGCCACTCAACCCATTGCCGAAGCGGCTGGCACGAGAGGGATCCGGGTGCGAGACCTCGGAACGGTGGCGCTTAGACCGGTGGCGGGGAAGTCCCTCTCTATATAATCGAGCTTGCTCCGTCGGCCGACCCGGCTTGGATCAATCCGGTGTGCAAGATCCATGCAGCATATTCATTTTATATAAGGGCCGCCCCGCAGGGTCCCTGGTTTGCTCGCCGCGTTGTAAAGAAGCATATCGACGGTCGCAGCAAACCTATGAGTTGCCCCTCGCGGCAGCGGCTCGATCTGGAAACGCATGGGATTTGTGGGCAGGCGTAGTCGATAAGACCCCCGCAATACGGTGGGGTTTATACCTTTGAATTTCTATCGCGGATCTGCGCTGCTCGGATCTTCTCAGCGATCCAAGAAATGCTCGAAGTAAACATGGGGAATGGGGTAAGCGTAGACGCCTCTATCGACGAAGCCGTGCCTGTAGAGGCAGTTTCTGAGCGCTGCGTTGTAAGGCAGGCTTTGTGGATCCGGCGAGCCGCGCCGCCATGAGCCTGCCTCCGGCACGCACCACCGAAGCACCTTGTCGTAGCGAGCCAGCAGGACCGGGTCGGTATCGACGCGAATGCCGCTGTAGGATTGATAGTTTGAAGGAGATTCCGCGGCAGAAATAAAACTCAAGCTAAGCGCAACGCCAACGACCGCCATCAATCTCATTGGATTTCATTCTCCCCTGATCGATAATCGAAGTAATCGAGAAGAACGTTATTGGTTCCAATGCCTTCGGGCAAGGGGACTCATCGGCGGTTGGCCCCGGCTTGCCGACGCTCCAAGAACAGGTGAGCATCCATCGCCAAGCGCCGGCGGTCGGATAGCCGCCGCCGCAACGTGGCGGCAGCTATCGGTCACTGATCAATCGAGGGATCAATCCAGGAGATCGGCCGGTACTTTGCCGCCATTTTCCGAAAGCCGCTTCATCAGCGCCTTGTGCAGCCACATATTCATTTTTGCGGAATCACCGCTGTCGCCGGTATAGCCAAGTTCGGTGGCAAGTTCCTTGCGCTCGGCCAGGCTTGCATCCATCCCGACGGCTTTCATCAAATCCACGATCGAGTGGCGCCAATCGAGTTTCTGGCCGCTCTTTTTCACGGCCGCATCGAGGATAGGGACGATATCGACTGTGGCTGTGGCGGGGGCTGTGGTTGAAGCCGGCTTGCTCTGAGCGGGAGAGGCGGCAGGTGCCGGACTGGGCGCTGCCGACGGCGAGACAGGAGCCTGCGCGGGCTGCGTCTTTGGCGCGCTTGATGCAACGGGTTCGGCTGCTTTCGCTTCTCCGAAGATTGCATGTTTGATCTTGTCGAAAATGCCCATTCTTGAACCTCCAGTTCCATTAGATGAGAACATGCTGAAACATGGACTTCCTGCCTGATATATCCAGACGGAAGCGAGTTATTTTTCGTCGCCTCAATCAATGGTGGAGAGTCCAGTTCTAAAGCGCGTCGCGATCTTTCGGATTCGCTGCTTGCGCTCTAGCTCTTTGTTTTTACGTATATCGTTGCCGCAAAACCGCTGCACACTTTTGCGCGACATGCTTTAAAGTGCAGCCGATCTGCAAAAGGCTGCGGATGAATCAATCGCCGCCAATCGCATCGAGAGCCGAGCTTTGCTTGCCGGCTCTGAAGGTTCCTTACGCAGCCGGGAAGGAAATACTCGGCCGTCGCTCTAGTCACGGCAAGACATGTTCGCTTTCGGCACAGTCGGGGTTGGTAATTCGTATTTCAATAACCGTGAAAGATCATTGCACGCCGCCGAGCCGACTTGCCGCGCCCTGTCGTGAAACATTCGTCATCCCTTCACGTTGCCTTGCCATGGATGTCCTGCAGGTTGCAGGCGTCCAGACGATCGAAGGTACGCGCGTTCCTCGATTTTCGGTTGCCGGGCAGATCGCTCGGCGAATGGAAACGGAGGAAAACATGACCCATAACCACAATAGACTATCCCTGGCGGTGCTTGCATCCACCTGCGCCCTGCTTGCCATGCCGGCAAGCGATGCACACGCTATCGACGTCGGCGTATCGGTGAATGCAGGCAATGCCGTCAGCGCCGACGTCGGGGCATCGCTTGGCGGCGGCAGCGGCGTCAGTGCCGATGCCAATGCTTCCGTCGGCGGTTCGAGGGGCGTCAATGCCGATGCGACCGCCAATGTCGGCGGCCGTAATGGTCTCGATGCGACCGCCAATGCCAGGCTCGGCGGCGGGCGCGGCGTCAATGCCGATCTCAATGCACGCATCGGCGGTTCCGATGGGCTTGATACCGAGACCACCGCCTCGGTCAGGCGCGGCCGCGGCGTTGATGCCGATCTTGCCGTCGGCAGGGCAGGCGGCAGCAACAGGTCCGCAGCTGGGGAGACCCTCAGTGCATCGCAGGCCCGCACTCTGGAGGCCTTCCTGGCAAGACCGGTCAATGAACAGCGCAAGATGCTGGTCCGTTGCGCTGATATTTCCTCCCCGGGCGGCGTTGCTTCAGGCGGCTCTGATTCCGGTCTTGCCGGCCTCTGTAGCCTGCTGCAGGCATCAGCCTCGCGCTGAACGTGAAAGACCCGCCAAACCGAAAGGCGAGGCGGGTCTTTGAAAAGTCTCAGCGCCTAAGCTTAATGCAGGATCTGGCTGAGGAACAGTTTGGTGCGTTCGTGCTGCGGATTGTCGAAGAACTCGGCCGGCGAATTCTGCTCGACGATCTGGCCCTGGTCCATGAAGATGACGCGGTTGGCGACCTGGCGGGCAAAGCCCATTTCATGGGTCACGCAGAGCATGGTCATGCCTTCCTCGGCAAGACCCACCATGGTGTCGAGCACTTCCTTGATCATTTCAGGATCGAGCGCCGAGGTCGGCTCGTCGAACAGCATGATCTTCGGGTTCATGCACAGCGACCTGGCGATTGCCACGCGCTGTTGCTGGCCGCCGGAAAGCTGTCCCGGATACTTGTTGGCCTGCTCGGGGATCTTGACGCGCTTCAGAAAGTGCATGGCGACCTCTTCCGCCTGCTTCTTCGGCATTTTGCGCACCCAGATCGGCGCCAAAGTGCAGTTTTCGAGGATCGTCAGGTGCGGGAAGAGGTTGAAGTGCTGGAACACCATGCCGACTTCGCGCCTGACCTCGTCGATCTTTTTCAGGTCGTTGGTGAGTTCTGTGCCGTCGACGATAATGCGGCCCTTCTGATGCTCTTCCAGGCGGTTGATGCAGCGGATCATCGTCGACTTGCCGGAACCCGACGGGCCGGCGATGACGATGCGCTCGCCGCGCATGACCTTGAGGTTGATGTCGCGCAGCACGTGGAAATCGCCGTACCACTTGTTCATATTGACGATATCGACCGCCACTTCCGTTGCGGAAACGGTGAGCTTTTTCGCTGGAGCTTCAGCCATGACTATTTTCCCTCATTCTTATCGTTTGTGGCCGGTATCGAGATGGCGTTCCATGAAGCCTGAATAGCGCGACATGCCGAAGCAGAACAGCCAGAAGACGAAGCCCGCGAAGATCAGACCCGTGATCGGCGTGACGGCGCTCGCCCAGTTGGCATCGGAGAAGTTCTGCTTGACGATACCGAGCAGATCGAACATGCCGATAATGGTGACCAGCGAAGTGTCTTTGAACGTTCCGATGAAGGTGTTCACGATGCTCGGGATCACCAGCTTGATGGCCTGCGGCATGATGATCAGCCGGGTCTTTTGCCAATAGCCGAGGCCAAGCGAATCTGCGCCTTCGAACTGTCCCTTGGGGATCGCCTGAAGGCCGCCGCGGATCACTTCCGCCATATAGGCAGACGTGAAAATTGAAACGCCGATCACCGCCCGCAGGAGTTTGTCCACGTTCCAGCCGGTTGGAAGGAAAAGCGGCAACATCACGCTTGCCATGAACAGAACGGTGATCAGCGGAACGCCTCGAATGACCTCGATGAAAGTAACGCAGAGCATGCGGATGACGGGCATCTTCGAGCGGCGTCCCAGCGCAAGCAGAATGCCGCAGGGTAAGGAAACGGCAATACCGACAAAGGACAGGACGAGCGTGACCATCAACCCGCCCCAGAGCGGAGTCTCCACCACTTCGAGGCCGTACCCCCCGTGAAGAAGCCAGAAGGCGATGATCGGCAGGGCGGCGAACAGAAGAATTGCGTTCAGGCCCTTGCGCGGTGCCGAAGGGATAAGCATCGGAACAAGAAGCAGAATGAAGAGGATCCCGACGATCGCCGGTCTCCAACGCTCACTGAGCGGATAGCGGCCGAAGATAAACTGGTCGTACTTGGCGCTGACGAAGGCCCAGCATGCGCCACTCCAGCCGTCAGGTTGGATGCCGCCCTGGACCGTCGTCGCGCAGAATGTGCGGTCCGGCCCGGACCATACGGCCTGGATGAACAGCCAGTTGACGAGATGCGGTACGGCCCATGCGATCAGCGCAAGAGCCAGGATCGTCAGGACCACGTCCTTCGGGGTAGCAAGGAGATTACGGCGTATCCAGGCGCCGGCGCCCCTTTCTCCGCGCGGAGGCGGTTCGGCGGCCAGGATTGACGTTCTGACGAAGGGTTTATCGGTGATCGACATTTTATCTCTCCACCAGTGCCATCTTGGCATTGAACCAATTCATGAACAGCGACGTGAGAATGCTCAAGCTGAGATAGACGATAGCCCAGATGCAAACGATCTCGATCGCTTGACCGCTCTGGTTGAGGATCGTGCCGCCGACGGCAACAAGATCCGAAAAGCCGATCGCGATGGCGAGTGAGGAGTTCTTGGTCAGGTTCAAATACTGGCTGGTCAGCGGCGGGATGATGATACGCAGTGCCTGCGGTACCACGACAAGTCTCGTCACGCTCGATGGATGCAGCCCCAGCGCGCCGGCTGCCTCGGATTGCCCCTTTGGAACGCCGCGAATGCCGCCGCGGACGATCTCGGCAATGAACGAGGCGGTATAAAAGGACAGAGCGAGAAACAGCGACATGAATTCGGGGCCGACGACGGAGCCGCCCGTCAGGTTGAACTTTCCAGCGACGGGAAAGTCGAAGCTTAGCGGAAAACCTGAGACAACGAAGACCAGCAATGTCAAGCCGACGATCAGCGCGATCGACACCCATACCGTGTGGAACGGCTGGCCGGTTGCCGCCTGGCGCTTATGAGCCCAGCGCGCCATGACGATGGCGACAACAATCCCGATCACCAGGGCGATCCCGACCGCAATCATGCCTGTCTCGAAGATCGGCTTCGGGAAGGCTAGTCCTCTGTTGTTGAGGAACATGCTGAATGGCAGACCCACCGACTCGCGCGGCTGTGGCAAGACGGAGAGTACGCCAAGATACCAGAAAAAGATGACGAGCAGCGGCGGAATGTTGCGGAAGATTTCGACATAGACCGTGCAGAGCTTGGCAATCAGCCAGTTGTGCGACAGCCGGCCGATCCCGATCAGGAAGCCAATGATGGTCGCCGTGAATATGCCGGTCACCGCCACCAGCAAGGTATTCAGAATGCCGACGACAAGTGCGCGCGCATAGGTCGAGTCGCTCGAAAAGCTGATCAGCGACTGGCCGATTTCGAAACCGGCGCGACCGCGAAGAAAGCCGAAGCCCGATGCTGTATTGCTGCGGGCAAGGTTTACGGCCGTGTTGTGGGCCACCCACCACACAAACGCCACGAGGACAACGATTGTCAGAACCTGGAAAAATATGCTCCGGTATTTCGGGTCGTACATTGCCGACCGGAAAGTCCAGCCGGTGCCATGCAAAGGTGTCGTATCCACAGCCCCATGCGTCATGCCGCGCCAATCCCCTTGTGCCCGTTTTCGGGCTTTCTTTTTGCTTTTTGGAAGATGGGAGGGCGGCTTGGCCGCCATCCCGGATTTTATGCCAGAGTTCGATTAACGAACCGGCGGCGCGTACTGGATGCCGCCCTTGTTCCAGAGAGCATTCAAACCGCGTGCGATCTTGAGCGGGCTACCCTGGCCGATGTTGCGCTCGAAGATTTCGCCATAGTTGCCGACGCCCTTGATGACGTTGTAGGCCCACTCATTGGTCAGGCCGAGATCGGTGCCGATCTTGGTATCGGCCTCGCTGCCGAGAAAGCGCTTGATGTCAGGGTTCGGCGAATTCTTCATCTCGTCGACATTTGCCTGGGTGATGCCGAACTCTTCGGCATTGATCAGCGCATAAGCCGTCCAGGAAACGATATCGAACCACTGATCGTCGCCCTGACGGACGGCCGGGCCAAGCGGCTCCTTCGAGATGATCTCAGGAAGAATGACATGTTCGTCGGGATTCTTCAGCGTCAGACGCAATGAATAGAGACCGGATTGGTCGGTCGTGTAAACGTCGCAACGACCGGAATCGTAAGCCGCGTTGACCTCAGGAAGATTTTCGAAGACGACCGGATTGTACTGCAGATTGTTCGTCTTGAAGTAATCGGCGAGGTTCAGTTCCGTGGTCGTGCCCGACTGCACGCAGATTGCAGCGCCGGAAAGTTCCAGCGCCGACTTCACGTTCAGGCTCTTGCGCACCATGAAGCCCTGACCGTCATAATAGGTGACAGGACGGAAATTGAAGCCGAGCGCTGTGTCGCGATTGATCGTCCAGGTCGTATTGCGCGAGAGAACGTCGATTTCGCCGGACTGCAGAGCCGTGAAGCGCTCCTTCGCATTTGTCGGCGTGTACTTGACCTTGGTGGGGTCGCCGAAGACGGCCGAAGCTACGGCCTTGCAGAAGTCGACGTCGAAGCCAGCCCAATTGCCGGAAGCGTCAGGTGCGGCAAAGCCGGTAAGGCCGGTATTGACACCGCACTGAACGAAACCTTTAGCCTTTACATCGGTGAGTGTCGTGGCCGAGGCAGCCGAGGCGCCAAGAGCGAAAACTGCTGCGCCAAGAGCGGCGGACAGAAGCTTGTTCTTCATTTTTCCCAACCTTTTCCGTTGTCTTATATTTTCTTGTGGGGGAGTTCCGGCGGAAAAACCTGCCGCCCCCATTGTCTCGACACCCTCCCGGCGCGAGTGCCCTATCACAGTCGCAAATGTCACCATGGTCAAGTGTCGCCATCAATAATTGCGGCAAAATTCGGAATTTTGGCAGATTGCGCCGCATTCGAGGGCGGTTGACTATGAAATAGGCGTCCGGTTGCGGAAAAATAACGCGAAATTCGGAAAATCCATCATCCCCGAGGGCGCCCGCAACCGGTCGTCAAGGGGTTGACCGGACACGGCGGGGCGTCCAAAAGTCTGGTTTCGTACCCCTCGCCAAAGGCTATTTACGAGATGAAAGACAAAGACAGCTTGCTGCAGAATGCCGGCATCAACACCCGCCTGACCCATATCGGCAACGACCCCTTCGACTATCACGGCTTCGTCAATCCGCCGGTCGTGCACGCCTCGACAGTCTTGTTCCCGAATGCGCGGACAATGGAGACGCGCGCGCAGAAATATACCTACGGAACGCGCGGCACCCCGACGACGGACGCACTCTGCGAAGCGATCGACGCACTCGAAGGCTCGGCCGGCACGATCCTCGTTCCCTCGGGTCTTGCGGCCGTCACCATTCCGTTCCTGGGTTTCGTCGCTGCCGGCGACCATGCGCTCGTCGTCGATTCGGTCTACGGACCGACGCGCCATTTCTGCGACACGATGTTGAAGCGTCTTGGCGTCGAGGTGGAATATTACGATCCGGCGATCGGCGCCGGCATCGAGGGCCTGTTCCGGCCGAACACCAAGCTCGTTCACACCGAAGCTCCCGGCTCCAACACCTTTGAGATGCAGGATATTCCGGCAATCTCGGTGGTTGCGCACCGCCACGGCGCCGTCGTCATGATGGACAATACCTGGGCGACGCCGCTCTATTTCCGACCGCTCGATCATGGCGTCGACATCTCAGTCCACGCATCGACGAAATATCCGTCCGGCCATTCCGATATCCTGCTCGGAACGGTGTCGGCCAATGCCGAACACTGGGAGCGGCTGAAGGAAGCAAACGGTGTGCTCGGCATCTGCGGCGCACCGGATGACGCCTACCAGATTCTGCGCGGATTGCGTACCATGGGCCTGCGCCTCGAGCGGCACTATGAAAGCGCGCTTGATATTGCAGAATGGCTGGAGGGCAGGGAGGGCGTCGCCCGCGTGCTGCATCCGGCCCTGCCGAGCTTTCCCTCTCACCATCTCTGGAAGCGCGATTTCAAGGGCGCCAGCGGCATCTTTTCCTTCGTGCTTGCCGCGGATGGTCCCGAGAAAGCTAGAGCAAAAGCGCATGCCTTCCTCGATGCGCTGAGGATTTTCGGTCTCGGCTATTCCTGGGGCGGCTATGAGAGCCTCGCTTTGCACGCCTATCTCAACGACCGCAAGGTCGCCAAGGCTCCGACCGACGGTGCGGTCATCCGCCTGCAGATCGGCATCGAGGATGTGGTTGACCTCAAGGCTGATATCGAACGGGGCTTTGCGGCGGCAAGCGCGGTCTGAGCGATACCGGGCGCTGGCCGGGCTTGCGGCGTTTTATGGTAGGCCCAGAGCGCGATAGCCGTAGATCCAGTCGAGATCCGCCGCCAGGCTTTGCGGCGGCTTGAGGCCGAGCACGAGATCGCGGCCGATCCGGATCGGCCCTTTCGCATGATAGGCAAACCGATTGAAGGCGCCGCGCTGGCGAAGCTTGGCAATGCGTGGCGCTCGATGTCTTTCGAAGAGCAATAGGGCCTCCGCCACCGGACGGTTGGAAAGAAATGCGGCAAGTTCGTAGGCGTCTTCGATCGCCATGGCCGCTCCCTGTGCGGCAAACGGCATCATCGCATGCGCGGCGTCGCCGATCAGCACAGTCTTGCGGCCATCCTGCCACGCACCAGCGCTGGTCTCGAACAGCGGCCAGAAGGTCAGCGTCCGGTGTTGTTCGAGCAGCGAGACGATCGCGGCGTTCCAGCCGGAAAAGCGGCTCCTGATCTGGGCACGCTGCTCGGCCGTCGGTTCGCTTTGCCAGGCCTGCGGTGCGCTATTGCCGGCGGTGATCGCCACCATGTTGAAGCTGCCGGTCTCCCTTAAGGGGTAACAGACGAGATGCGCCGAACCGCCGAGAAACGCCGAAACGCTTGTCCGGTCGAGGAAACCGGGCGCCGCATCCTCGGCAATGGTAAAGCGGTAGGCGATATTGCCGGAAAAGTGCGGTGAGGGGCTGCCCTGAACGGATTGCCGGAGCTTCGACCAGACGCCGTCGGCGCCGATGATGACATCGGCGTCGCGCTCGAAAGGCGGCAGCGTCGCGTCCATCCGGACTCCGAGGTGAAGCCGGCAGAGCGGATCGGTCTCGACCGCAGCGAGAAGCGCTTTCTGCAATGTGCTGCGATGCAGGACACCATAGGGAGCGCCCCAGCGTTGCCGCACGAATTTGCCTGCTGGCACCGCTGCGAGCTGGCGCAGCGAACTGCCGGATATTAGCCGGATTGCCTCAGGCTCGAGCCAGGCCTTCGACAGCCCTTCAAGGACACCGAGTTCGGCAAGGATGCGGGAGGCGTTCGGCGAAACCTGCAATCCGGCGCCGATGTCGGCAAGTTCGCCTGCCTGCTCGAAGATGTCAGAGCTGATGCCCCGGCGCGAAAGCGAAAGCGCAGCGGTCAGCCCTGATATCCCGGCGCCGATGATGGCAGCATGTTCGACCGGCATTATCCGTCCGATCCGTCTCGGCGGTTAGGCCGCCTTCACGTGGAAAACGCAGCCGGCCGGATTGGTCTGGCTGGACTTGAGCGCGGAATTGAAGCGATAGAGAGTCGAGCAGTAGGAACAGACCTTCTCGTTATCGTCACCCATGTCGATGAAGATATGCGGATGGTCGAACGGGGCCGAAGCGCCGGTGCACATGAATTCCTTGACGCCGACTTCGATAACCCGGTGACCGCCGTCGTTCTGGAAGTGGGGAATGTTGTGACCGGCCATATCGCTCTCCGAATGCTTTGAAATGTGCGCGGACCTTATAAGCCTTCGCCGCAAATGTGTAGAGCCAAAGCGCCGCGCCAGGCACAGTTTTTGGCCACAGTTTTTGGCTTCACGATGAAAGATCGCTCGACTATGGTCGCGCCAAAAAGGAAGACCTGATGAACCTGAATACGCCTGTATTTTCAAGCTTCACCCATGACGGATTGCAGCTCGCCTTCTTTGATGAGGGCGATCCGGCCGGCGAGCCTGTTCTGTTGATCCACGGTTTTGCTTCGACGGCAAACGTCAACTGGGTGCATCCGGGCTGGCTGAAGACGCTTGGCGATGCCGGCTATCGGGTGATCGCCATCGACAATCGCGGCCACGGCGCAAGCGACAAACCGCACGATTCCGAAGCCTATCGCCCCTGGGTGATGGCCGGCGATGCGATCGCGCTGCTGGACCATCTCGGCATGCCGCAAGCCAATGTCATGGGCTATTCGATGGGCGCGCGCATTTCCGTCTTTGCCGCCCTTGCCAATCCGCATCGCGTCCGTTCACTGGTGCTCGGCGGCCTCGGCATCGGCATGACCGACGGCGTCGGCGACTGGGACCCCATCGCCGACGCGCTGCTGGCTCCCTCGCTGGAAGACGTGACGCATGTCCGCGGCCGCATGTTCCGCGCCTTCGCCGACCAGACGAAAAGTGACCGCGTCGCTCTCGCCGACTGCATCCGCGGCTCGCGCGATCTCGTTGCCCGCTCGGATATCGCCGGGCTCGACGTGCCGACGCTGATCGGCGTCGGCACCAGGGATGATATCGCCGGCTCGCCGCAGGAATTGGCGGCGCTGATGCCGAATGCCGAAGCGCTCGATATTCCGGGCCGCGATCATATGCTCGCCGTCGGCGACAGGGTTTTCAAGCAGGCGGTGTTGGCCTTCTACGCGAGGGTTGCCAGAGGGTGATATTGCCGGTGACATCGGCGCTGACATCATCGTGATGCCGAAAAACCATGCTAAAAAACCATGGCGACGGCACCCATTTATGTTATTGGCGTTTTCCCCTATATATTGGCATTCCGAAAACGGCATTCCGGCTGGCAACGAGGAGAGCGGCGATGGTCGCAAAGACTGACATTCGAGCTTTTGAGACAGGCCAACCGTTGAAGGTGATGGACCCCATCTGGGATAACCTGCGCGAGGAAGCCCGGCTCGCCGCCGAACGAGACCCGGTTCTTGCCGCCTTCCTCTACGCGACGGTGATCAACCATCGTTCGCTCGAGGAATGCGCCATCCATCGCATCTGCGAACGTCTCGATCATCCCGACATACAGGCGACCCTGCTTCGCCAGACCTTCGAGGAAATGCTCCTCGACTGGCCGGAGTGGAGCACCATTCTGCGTGTCGATATCCAGGCCATCTACGACCGCGATCCCGCGTGCCTCCGCTTCATGGAAGCAGTGCTCTATTTCAAGGGCTTCCATGCGCTGCAGACACACCGTCTCGCGCATTGGCTGCTGAACCGCGGCCGTCGTGATTTCGCGCTCTATCTGCAGAGCCGCTCCTCCAGCGTCTTCCAGACCGACATCAATCCGGCCGCTCGTATCGGCAAGGGCATTTTCCTCGATCACGCCACCGGCCTCGTCGTCGGCGAGACGGCGGTTATCGGCGACAACGTCTCGATCTTGCATGGCGTCACGCTCGGCGGCACCGGCAAAGAGGGCGCCGACCGCCATCCGAAGATCGGCAGCGGCGTCATGATCGGTGCTGGCGCAAAGATCCTCGGCAATATCGAGATCGGCTTCTGCTCACGCGTTGCCGCCGGCTCCGTCGTATTGAAGGCAGTTCCGCCCAAAAAGACAGTCGCCGGCGTGCCGGCCAAGGTCGTCGGCGAAGCCGGTTGTTCCGAGCCGTCGCGCAACATGGACCAGGTGATAGGCGCCGATATCTGAGCGGCCGCCGGAGAAAAGGATCGGGTAAAATCGGCGGAAACCGTGCGGGGACAGAAATTGCCATGTGGCAACCTTGCCTTTACACCGCTGCTTTTCCTGTGCAAGAAGCGGCCAATCAAGACCGTTTACGGAGATGACAGAGTGAAGCCTGAAGAAATCAAGAAGCTCGACGCCTATTTCAAACGCACGCTCAACCCGCAGGTCGCCGTCAAGGCGCGTCCGCGCAAGGATGATTCTGCGGAGGTCTATCTCGGCGAAGAATTTCTAGGCCTCGTCTATATCGATGACGAGGACGGCGATCGCTCCTACAACTTTTCGATGGCGATCCTCGACGTCGATCTCTGATCGTGTTCGAATGCGTTCAAAGGACCGAACGGCGCGATCCGTTCGGTCCTTTTTGTTTTTTGGCTGCCGAGCCAAAATTAATTTTAAAGCTTCCGGTTGCAGTGATCTGATATATATTAGCAAAATCAGTTAAAGACGTACGTGCCCCGGCGCGCATCCTTTGTTTTATTATTGCCACACAACTCATGGGAGTGCTGCAGCGCACAAGACTACTTGACTATTTGTGCGTTGCAGCTACCCTGCCGCCATCCCACAGCCTAATGGAGGACGGTCATGTTCAACTTTGACGATGCAAACAGGAAGAGCAAGGAAGCCGTCGATACGGCGCTGAAAACCTATTCCGACACCACCAGGGGCTTCCAGGCGATTGCCGCCGAGGCCACGGACTATTCGAAGAAATCCTTTCAGGACGCGGTGACGCATTTCGAAACCCTGGCTGGCGTCAAGAGCTTCGAAGCCGCTTTCGAACTGCAGAGCAACTACGTCAAGGCATATTTCGAAGGCTTCGTCTCCGAGACAACGAAGCTCAGCGAGATGTATGCCGATCTGGCCAAATCCGCTTACAAGCCCTATGAAGCGCCTGTAGCCGCTGCCGTCGCCAAGACCACCAAGCCGGCGCCGATTTCGACGCCTGCTGCCGCCTGAACTGATTCTGCAGGCGCAACCTGCGCTACATATTGAAAAATGAGGACCGGCTACGCATCTGTAGCCGGTCTTTTTGTTTCCACTTTCGCCGCAACGCCTCCATGGGATCGGCCGGGGACTTTTTTGGTCTTTCCCGTGCATGCCGGCCATTTCTTGATTGCAGTGACTGACAGGGGGCTTAAAATCGGCCTATTATGAACTAAGTTAGTGTTTCAGATATTCGGCGGGAAAAGCACCCTCCCATGCTCCGCCGGATTGCTTGAGGCCGGATTGCTTGAGGAATGAATGACAATGATCGCAAAGCCGATCCGGATGCAGAATGACGGCGAAAGGAACGGGGAGAACGGAAATCGAACCTCGGTCATCACACGCACCAAGCCGAAGACCAAGAAGCCCAATCTCTACCGCGTGCTGCTTTTGAATGATGACTACACTCCCATGGAATTCGTCATCCACATTCTGGAGCGTTTTTTTCAAAAGGATCGTGAAAGTGCCACCCGCATTATGCTCCATGTCCACAACCACGGCGTCGGCGAATGCGGAATATTCACATACGAGGTAGCGGAAACGAAGGTCAGCCAGGTGATGGACTTCGCCCGGCAGCACCAGCATCCGCTGCAATGCGTCATGGAAAAGAAGTGAGGATCTGAACGTGCCAACATTTTCGCCTAGCTTAGAGAAGGCGCTCCATCAGGCACTGACCTTTGCCAATGAGCGGCACCACGAATATGCGACGCTTGAGCATCTGCTGCTCGCCCTGATCGACGATGCCGATGCGGCCGCGGTCATGGGAGCCTGCAATGTCGATCTCGACGCGCTGCGCAAAACGCTCGTCGAATATGTCGATAATGAACTTTCCAATCTGATCACCGGTTATGACGAGGATTCGAAGCCGACCTCCGGCTTCCAGCGTGTCATCCAGCGTGCCGTCATCCACGTGCAATCGTCCGGCCGCGAAGAAGTGACCGGCGCCAATGTGCTCGTTGCGATCTTCGCCGAGCGCGAAAGCCATGCCGCCTATTTCCTGCAGGAGCAGGAGATGACCCGCTACGATGCCGTCAACTATATCTCGCACGGTATCGGAAAGCGCCCGGGTGCTTCGGACGCTCGCCCCCCGCGCGGCGCCGAGGACGAAGCCGAAAGCAGCAAGCCGACGGCCCGCGGCGGCGAGGAAGAGGGCGGCCCCAAGAAGCAGCAGGATGCGCTCAAGGCCTATTGCGTCAATCTCAACGAGAAAGCCAAGGGCGGCAAGATCGACCCGCTGATCGGCCGTCACGCCGAGGTGAGCCGCACCATCCAGATCCTGTGCCGCCGTTCGAAGAATAATCCGCTCTACGTCGGTGATCCCGGCGTCGGCAAGACGGCGATCGCCGAAGGGCTTGCCAAGCGCATCGTCGAAGGCAAGGTTCCGGAAGCGCTGGCCGACGCGACGATTTTCTCGCTCGACATGGGCACGCTGCTCGCCGGCACGCGCTACCGCGGCGATTTCGAGGAGCGCCTGAAGCAGGTCGTCAAGGAACTGGAAGAATATCCGGGTGCCGTGCTCTTCATCGATGAGATTCACACGGTGATCGGCGCCGGCGCCACCTCGGGGGGCGCGATGGATGCATCGAACCTTCTGAAGCCGGCTCTGTCGTCGGGCGCGATCCGTTGCATCGGCTCGACCACCTACAAGGAATATCGCCAGTTCTTCGAGAAGGACCGGGCGCTGGTTCGCAGATTCCAGAAAATCGACGTCAGCGAGCCGTCGATCGAAGATGCGATCGAGATCATGAAGGGCCTCAAGCCCTATTTCGAAGAGTATCACCACCTGCGCTATTCGAACGATGCCATCAAGTCGGCCGTCGAACTTTCGGCCCGCTATATCTCCGACCGCAAGTTGCCGGATAAGGCAATCGACGTCATCGACGAAACCGGTGCGGCCCAGATGCTGCTGCCGCCGTCAAAGCGCCGCAAGCTGATCACCGAAAAGGAGATCGAGGCGACGGTCGCCACGATGGCGCGCATTCCGCCGAAGACCGTCTCCAAAGACGACGAAGCGGTGCTCGCCAATCTCGAGAAGGAACTGCGTTCGGTCGTCTATGGTCAGGATATCGCGATCGAAGCCCTTTCGACCTCGATCAAGCTCGCCCGTGCCGGCCTGCGTGAGCCGAACAAGCCGATAGGTGCTTATGTCTTCTCCGGTCCGACCGGCGTCGGCAAGACCGAGGTGGCAAAGCAGCTGGCATCGTCGCTCGGTGTCGAGCTTCTGCGCTTCGACATGTCGGAATATATGGAGCGGCACACGGTGTCGCGTCTGCTCGGAGCGCCTCCCGGCTATGTCGGCTTCGACCAGGGCGGCCTTCTGACCGACGGCGTCGACCAGCACCCGCATTGTGTGGTGTTGCTCGACGAAATCGAGAAGGCGCATCCCGACATCTACAATATCCTGCTGCAGGTCATGGACCACGGCACGCTGACCGACCATAACGGCAAGAAGATCGACTTCCGTAACGTCATCCTGATCATGACGACGAATGCGGGCGCCTCGGAAATGGCCAAGGCGGCGATCGGATTTGGCTCGTCCAAGCGCACCGGCGAGGACGAGGAGGCGCTGACCCGCCTGTTCACGCCGGAGTTCCGCAACCGTCTCGACGCGATCATTCCTTTCGCGGCGCTGCCGACGGCTGTGATCCACAAGGTCGTACAGAAGTTCATCATGCAGCTGGAGGCCCAGCTTTCCGAAAGGAACGTCACCTTCGACCTGCATGAGGATGCGATCGCCTGGCTTTCGGAAAAGGGTTACGACGAGAAGATGGGCGCCCGCCCGCTTGCCCGCGTCATCCAGGACACCATCAAGAAGCCGCTGGCCAACGAGATCCTCTTCGGCAAGCTGAAGAAGGGTGGCGTCGTCAACGTCACCGTCGGCCCGAAGGAAGACGGCAAGCCGGGCATCGTGCTGGAAGCCATACCGGAGACGGCGCCGATCAAGCCGAAGCCGGAGGCTGAAGTCACCCATCCCGAAGCCGACGACCACGGTGATGGCGAACTGAAGACGAAGGCCGCCCCCAAGACCCGCGCCAAGGCGGTCCCACAGGCCGAGCCTGAGGTCCGCGATGCGCCCAAGAAGGGCAGCGCGGTTCCGAAGGTTCCACGCAAGAAGTGAGCTTTCGTCATTGAATTGGAAAAGGCCGCGTCATCCGCGGCCTTTTTCGGTTTATGCTCTTTCCTCTGCCTCGCGTCGGCAAGGGTCGATGTCAGGCCAGTGCCGCCCTGATCTTTTCGGCATTGGCGGCAAGCACGGCGCCATCCTCCATCTTACCGGAATGCGGCTTGAGTGCTGCGCCCTCGTGGCGCGGGATGATGTGGAAATGCAGATGAAACACCGTTTGCCCGGCCGCCGGTTCATTGAACTGGGCGATGAACACGCCGTCGGCGTCGAAGACCTCCTTGACCGCTTTGGCGATCTTCTGAACGACGGTAATCGCATGGGAGAGGGTGGCTGGATCGGCATCGAGAATATTGCGCGACGCTGCCTTCGGCACGACGAGCACATGGCCCGGCGCCTGCGGCATCACATCCATAAAAGCGACCGTATGCTGGTCCTCATAGATACGGTGCGAGGGGATTTCGCCGCGCAGGATCTTGGCGAAGATATTTTTGTCGTCATAGACGCTGGTCATTGCGAAATCTCCTCATGTCCTCAAGCTTTTTGTTTTGCATGTCGTTATCCCGTAACCGCTGCACACTTCCGGGCGACATGCCGTGATCGGGTAACGCGGCCGGCGAGGCAGCGTCAATCCTCCTGCTGCCGCTCGCCCTTGCGGAATGGGCTGTGCTCACTCAGCAGCTCGCTCATCTGTTCGACATCGGCGCGCTCGCGGGCGAGATAGTCGCCGATCGCCCGGCGAAGCCCGGCATGAGCGACATAATGAGCGGAATGTGTCGTCACCGGCAGGTAACCGCGGGCGAGCTTGTGTTCGCCCTGGGCTCCGGCTTCGACCCGTTTCAGCCCTTTCGAAAGCGCGAAGTCGATCGCCTGATGATAGCAGACTTCGAAATGCAGGAAGGGATGCTCCTCGATGCAGCCCCAGTGACGGCCATAGAGCGTATCGCCGCCGATGAAGTTGATCGCGCCGGCGATATAGCGCCCGTTGCGTTTGGCCATGACCAGCAGGATGTCGTCGGCCATGCGCTCGCCGATCAGCGAATAGAATTTGCGGGTGAGGTAGGGCCGGCCCCATTTGCGGCCACCGGTATCCATATAGAATTTGAAGAACTGGTCCCAGATGCGTTCCGTCAGATCGCGGCCGGTCAGCCAGTCGATGCTGATGCCGTTTTCGAGGGCGGCGCGGCGCTCCTTGCGCAACGCCTTGCGTTTGCGCGAAGCCAGCGTTTCGAGAAACTCCTCGTGATTGGCGTAGCCCTCATTGATGAAATGGAACTGCTGGTCGGTGCGGTGCAGATAGCCGTCCATCTCGAAGACGCCGATCTCCTCATCCGGCACGAAGGTGATATGGGCCGAGGAGACGCCGAGCCGGCGCACGACCTCCTTCAGGCTTTCGGCGATCGCGCTCTGGACAGGCAGTCGCTGCAGTCCCTCGGCGACAAGCAGACGCGGGCCTGTCGCAGGGGTGAACGGAATGGAGCACTGAAGTTTGGGATAATACCGTCCGCCGGCCCGCTCGAAGGCATCGGCCCAGCCATGATCGAAGACATATTCCCCCTGGCTGTGGTTCTTCAGGTAGCCGGGCAGGGCGCCGATCAGTTCGCCGCCATCAGTCTCGAGCAGCAGGTGATGACCGAGCCAACCGGTCTCGGCGCTGGCCGAACCGGACTCTTCCAGTGAGGACAAAAAGGCGTGGGAGACGAAGGGGTTATAGGCAAGCGTCGGGCAAGTCTTCGACGCCCCGGAAAGCCTGGACCAGCTTTCCGGGGAAATCGCGGTGAAGGAGCGTTCTACGCGAATGGATAGTTCATCGGTCATGGGGCAGATACGAAGCCTGTGGGAAAATAGTCTCGGCTCTGTCTCAATCTGCGCATGATCGTGGCCAAAAAGCGAGCGTCAAACTGCCACACGCGGGTCGAAGCCTTCGAAGGTCATCTGATCAGCGTTTGCGAATGTACGCCGGCGCGCCTCTTGGTCACGCACCGTCCAGGTGATGACAGGCATACCCTTTTCGCGTTCACCGGTGATGAACGCATTCGGCAGATCGTCATAATAGTAGGAGATGAAATCGAGACCGATCTCCATCGCCTTCGCATGCGCCTCGAATTCCTCCGGCGTGTTGCCATTGGCCGTCAGCCCAAGCGGGTAGACTGCGTCAAGCGTCTTCAGATCGCGCAGCAGCCAGTGGTCGAAGCTCATCAGCGCCACCTTGCCCTCATAATCCTGAAGCACTTCGAGGACGGCTTCGGCGAAACCCTCATCGTCCGCCTCGCGGCCCTTGAGCTCCAGCACTAGCGGCACTTTGCTTTGGACGAGATCGAGGAGCTGGCGCAGCGTCGGCACCTTGTCGGCCGTGCCGCCGACGGCGATCAGCCCGAGTTCCCTGGAGGTGCGCTCGCGGATGTCGCCGGTGAGATTGCAAAGCCGCTGCAGGTCCTCGTCGTGAAAGACGACCGGCACGCCGTCGGAGGCGTAATGCAGGTCGCATTCGATCGCAAAGCCCGCTTCGACGGCGCGCGAGAAGGCCGAAAGCGTATTTTCCCAAACGAGTTTGTTGAGATCGTGATAGCCGCGATGAGCGACCGGCAGGTCCCTGATCCAGGCAGCATTGGTCATTCTGCGATTTCCATGATAGCATCGATCTCGACAGCGGCATTGAGCGGCAGGGCGGCCATGCCGACGGCGGCACGCGCATGTTTGCCGGCCTCGCCGAGCACGCCGGCAATCAGGTTAGAAGCACCGTTGATGACGAGATGCTGCTCGACGAAATCGGGCGCCGAAGCGACGAAGCCGTTCAGCTTGATGACCCGCAGGATACGGCCGAGATCACCGTCAAGTGCCGCCTTCGCCTGCGCAAGGATGTTGATGGCGCAGAGTTCGGCGCCGCGCTGCCCCGCGGCAACGTCAACGGTCTTGCCGAGATGGCCCGAAACGGCGATCTTGCCGCCTTCGAGAGGCAGCTGACCGGAGATGTAGAGAAGATTGCCGCTGATGACATAGGGAACGTAATTTGCAGCAGGTGCTGCGGCTTCGGGCAGGGTTATCCCCATCTCAGTCAGGCGCTTTGCAATTTCATCGGACATTTTCGGCTCCGCTTTTGTTGTCAATTCTTCAAAAATTATGCATCAAGACTAGAATCTTTAATATGACAGGTTCGAGCCTCGATTTGGCCGAAAGCGTTCTTATAACATCGCGACCGAGTCCAACAGGAGTTAATGAATGTTCCGATCGAGTCTTGTCGCTCTGCTTCTCGCCAGTGTTTCCGCCAATGCATGGGCGGCTGCGCCCGCGGTAAGCGCTGCGATCGCGACCGGCCTCGTCGCACATCGCGCCGTCTACGATCTGGAATTGAAGGACGCCTCGGACCGCTCTGGCATCGCCGGCATGTACGGTCGCATGGTTTATGAGTTCGACGGCAGCTATTGCCAGGGCTTCACCACCAATTTCCGCTTCGTGACGCAGATCGACACCGGCGACAGCGTCCGCGTCAGCGACCAGCAGACCAAGACCTTTGAAAACCTCAAGGACGGCCAGTTTACCTTCGACACCAAATCCTTCACCGACGAACAGCTCGACAAGGAGGTCAACGGTGCGGCTCAGGATCAGCCGGATGGCGTCAAGGTCGATCTCAAGCAGCCGTCGAGCCGCGAGCTCCAGCTTGCTGAAAGCCGCTTTCCCACCGAACATATGCTCGACGTGATCCAGAACGCCAAGGACGGCAAGCGCTTCTTCGAGGCCCGCGTTTTCGACGGCTCGGATGACGGCGACAAGTCGCTGGTGACGACGACGATCGTCGGCAAGCAGGAGACCCCTGTTGCCGAGGAGGCCGACGCCGGCAATGCCGGCGCCTTCTCCAAGACCGCCTTCTGGCCGGTGACGATTGCCTATTTCAACGAGAATGCGAAATCCGATGCTTTGCCGGTCTACCGCATGTCCTTCAAGCTCTATGAGAACGGCATCACCCGCGACCTGACGATGGATTACGGCGATTTCGTCCTGACCGGCAAGCTCGCCAAGCTGGAGCTGCTCGACCGCAAGGCCGAGGCGTGCAAGTAAGCCTGCAGGTTTTTCGACTGTCATAAAACTGTATCATAAAGTTCATTATGGTGCGGCGACCAGCGATGATTGAGTCGCCATCTGTCGTCCTGCTCTTCCGGTCGGTGCGATCCTAGCGGCCAATTTCTCGTGATGAGGCCTGTTCATTGCGAAAATGGGCCTCCAGACGATTACCTGCCGCAAGCCTGGAAAGCCCGACCGATGGCCGATACAGATCTAGCGACTATTCACAACGCCGCCCTGCCGGTTGCTGCCGCCGATCCGGCGGAAATTGCCCGCATTTCCGACAGCATCAATATGACCGATCGCGCCGGCATCTCCGTCTATGGCGAACGCGCCCAGCAGACGGTCAGCGATTATGCCGACCGGATCCTGCGCGAGGTCCGCAACAAGGATCTCGGTGAGATCGGTCGCCTGCTAAGTGACATCATCCTCAAGTCCAAGGGGCTCGACCCGGCATCGTTGAAGGATAAGGGGTTCCTCAGCCGCATATTCCTCTCCGCACAGGCCCGGCTCGAGCGGTTCAAGGCGGAATTCGAGGACGTGGCCGGTCAGATCGACCGGATCGGCCTCGAACTCGACCGTCACAAGGATACGCTGCGGCGCGACATCGCGCTGCTCGACGACCTGCACGAAGAAACCAGGCAGTCGATCATGCGGCTCGAGGCTTATGTCCAGGCCGGCAAAGCTTTTGCAGAGCGCTTTCGCAGCGTCGAGCTGCCGAGGCTGAAGGCTGAAGCCGAGGCGGCCGCGACTGGCCCCGGCGGTGGCATGCTGGAAGCGCAAACCTATCAGGACAGCTTGCAGGCGCTCGACCGGCTGGAGAAGCGGGTTTTCTACCTCCAGCAGGCGCGTCAGCTCGGCATTCAGCAACTGCCGCAGATCCGCATCGTCCAGGCGGGCGACGAGACGCTGATCGAGAACCTGCAGGCGACCTCGGCGCTGACGGTGCCGGCCTGGAAACAGAAGATGGTGATCCTGCTCGGGCTGACGCGGCAGAAATCGGCGCTTGAGCTGCAGAAGGCGGTGACCGACGCCACCAACGACATGATCCGCCAGGCATCCGAGATGATGAAGGACCAGGCAATCGCCATAGAGCAGCAATCGCAACGCGGTATCGTCGATATCGATACGCTCGCCAAGGCGAACAGGGATTTGATCGACACGATATCGGGCGTGCTGCAGGTTCAGGAGGAGGGGCGCCGGAAACGGGCGCAGGCCGAGCAGCAGATGGAGCAGATGACGATCGAACTCAAGACGGCGATGACCAAGGCGTGATCGACAGGACGACGATGCGAGCACTGCTTTCAGGCCTGGCGCTTCTTGCCGCTCTGGCTCTTGCCGGCTGCAATCCCATCGCTCAGGGACCGAATTTCTCGATCGTCTCGGGATCGGAGAATACCGTTCTGCAGCCGATCGTCGAGGAATTCTGCAAGCAGAAGAATGCGACCTGCACCTTCAAATATGAAGGCACGCTCGATATCGGCCTGGCGCTGCAGAGCGACCAGGGCGTCGAGCAAGATGCGGTGTGGCCGGCCTCCAGTGTCTGGGTCGACATGTTCGACACCAGGCGCCGCGTCAAGAGCCTCACCTCGATCGCCCAGACGCCGGTGGTATTGGGCGTGCGCAGGTCGAAGGCCGAGCAGCTCGGCTGGATCGGCAGGGATGTGTTCATGAAGGACATTCTCGCCGCCGTCGAAAACGGATCGCTGAAATTCCTGATGACATCGGCGACGCAATCCAACTCCGGCGCCAGCGCCTATCTTGCCATGCTGTCGAGCGCACTCGGCAACAAGCCGGTGATCGAACCCGGCGATCTCGACGACAGAGCAGTCCAGGAGAGCGTCCGCTCGCTGCTTTCAGGTGTCGTGCGCTCGTCCGGCTCGTCCGGCTGGCTTGCCGATCTCTACGTCGCATCCGCCGGCAAGGGCACGGTCTACGACGCTATGTGGAACTACGAAGCGGTGCTGAAGGAAACCAACGACAAGCTTGCCGCCTTGTCGCAGGAACCGCTTTACGCGATCTATCCGGCCGACGGCGTTGCCATGGCGGATTCGCCGATCGGTTTCGTCGATCATGGCCGCGGGCCGGAAGTCCAGACCTTCTTCAACGATCTGCTCGCCTATCTCGGCTCTGCTCCCGTACAGCAGCGCATCGCCGATACTGGCCGGCGCATTCCGCTGACCGGCGTTGCCGCAAAGCCGGAACCAGGCTGGAATTTCGATCCGACCCGGCTGGTGACCGCGATCCGCATGCCGGAGCCTGGTGTCATCCGCCAGGCGCTCACCCTTTATCAGGCAGCACTGCGCAAGCCGTCCCTGACCGCGCTCTGCCTCGATTTTTCCGGCTCGATGCAGGGCGACGGCGAGGACCAGTTGCAGAAGGCGATGCGTTTCCTGCTGACGCCCGACGAAGCGAGCAAGGTGCTGGTGCAATGGTCGCCCGCCGACCAGATCATCGTCATTCCCTTCGACGGCAGCGTGCGCAACACCTTCATGGCAAGCGGAAACCCGCTGGAGCAGCAAGGGCTGCTGAACGAGATTTCCCGGCAGAAGGCGGATGGCGGCACGAACATGTATGCCTGCGCCGAACGGGCCCTGCAGCAGATCGCCAGAACCGACAAGCTCTCGACGTATCTGCCGGCGATCGTCATCATGACCGACGGCAGGTCCGACGATCAAAGCCGGGCCTTCATGAGCGAATGGATCGCGATGGAGCCGCACGTGCCGATCTTCGGCATCACCTTCGGCGACGCCGATAAAACCCAGCTCGACAGCCTTGCCAGGCAGACGTCGGCGCGCGTGTTCGACGGTGGTTCGGACCTCGCCACCGCCTTCCGCACCGCACGCGGCTATAATTAGGACCGGCATGCGCAACTGGCTCGGCAATGATGGCAACTGGATCGTGGCGGGATTGGCGGCGTCAATCACCGTGCCACTGCTCAGTTTCATCGCCGGCATGCCATTCTGGATCGCCGCCATCATCGCCCTTCTGCTGTTTGCCGGCCTCGTCATTCTTCTGGCGCCGCGCCGGCTGTTCGAAGGCCTCGATATCAAGAGCATCGGCAGCGGCCGCGTCGCCTTTGCCCGCGACCTGCTGGAGGCCGCGATTCCCTTTGCCCAGAGGCTGGAGACCGCCGCCGACGCGATAGGCGATCGAAAGACGGCAACCGCCGTCCGGCATCTTGCCGAAATCGCCGCCGATGTCTTTCGCAAGGTCGAGGCCAAGCCCGAAAGCGCCAATGCCGTGCGGCGATTCCTCTCCTATTATCTGCCGCGCGCTGCCGAGGTGGCGGAAGGTTCTGCAGTCATCGAGGCTAAACGTGTTCCCGACCCCAAGCAGCTGGAGGAGGTCCGTGCCGTGTTGGTCAAGCTCGAAGAGGCCTTCGTCCATTATGCCGACAGCCTGATCGATGAGGCGCTGCATACACTCGACACCGATCTGCGCCTCATTCAGGCTTCGCTCAAAGAGGATATCGGACGTTGATGGCTCTTTCTCGCCGCGCTTTTGGAGTGGGATTGCTCGGAGCCGGCATCGTCGGCACCGGCGGTTATTTCGCCGTCAAGGACCGGCCCGAACTGCAGGGCCTGCTCGGCACCCGCACGACGCTGTTCGGCTTCGTCGGCGGCGAGAAGGAGGCATTCCTCTCCGACCCCGACGTCATCAGGGCGCTCGGCGGATACGGCTTGACGGTGGACAGCCGCGTCGCCGGCTCGGTCGAGATGGTTCGTGAACAGGCGTTGCTGTCGCAGCATCCGCAATTCCTCTGGCCGTCCTCTTCGATCATGGTCGATATCGCCAGGCAGAACGGCATCGGTATCCGCAACGACCGCGTTGTGCTGAACACACCGATCGTCGTCTATTCCTGGCAGCCCGTGGTCGATGGGTTGATCAAAGCGGGATTGGTCACGGTGACGAACGAAGGCCATCATCAGCTCGATCTCAAGGCGCTGCTCGACGCAATCCTCGCCGGCGTCGACTGGTCGAAACTCGGCGTCAATTCTCTTTACGGCCGCGCCCGCATCGTCTCGACCGATCCCAACCGCTCCAATTCCGGCTTCATGTTCGCAGGCCTCGTGCTCAGCCTTTTCAGCGGCAATGTCGCGACATCTGGCGATCTTGCCGCTTTCGGCGGCAAGGTGCAGGCGATCTTCCGCAACATGGGCTTCAAGTCACCGTCGTCAGGCAAACTTTTCGATCAGTATCTCGCAGGCGGCCTCGGCGGCGAGCCGATGATCGTCGGTTATGAGAACCAGCTGGTAGAATGGATTCTTGCCGATCCCGCGCGCTGGGAGCGCATCAAGGCAAGCGCGGGCGCAAAGCCGGTGGTGCTCTATCCGCGTCCGACCGTCTATTCGGCGCATCCGCTGATTGTCGTCGATGAGAACGCCAACCGGCTGATCGAAGCGCTGGTGAGCCCGAAGCTGCAGGAACTTGCCTGGACGGGACACGGCTTCCGCGGCCCCCTTGGGACCGCCACCGGTAACGCCGACAGCGCAATCGGCAGCCTGCTGCCGGCCGAGATCGATGCCATCCTGCCGATGCCCGACGCCGGCGTCATGCTGTCGTTACTGCCGACGCTGGCAAGCTGACCGGCGGCTTTCGCAGGAGCAGAGGTCCCGGGACCGGGCGCACAAACCGGGATTTTTCGGCGTAAGCCTTGCTTTTGCGACAAAACGAATGTATGGGCACCGCATTCCACACGTAAGGCATGGGATTGTCCGGGAGAAATCCGGATCGTTCCGCCCGGTGGCATCTTCGAAGAGGATGCTGTTCGCCTTGCGGAGGTTCAACCGGAAAAGGATAACAAAGGCATGGCATTGCCCGATTTTTCTATGCGCCAGCTTCTCGAAGCAGGCGTCCACTTCGGCCACCAGACGCACCGCTGGAACCCGAAGATGAAGCCGTATATCTTCGGCGATCGTAATAACATCCACATCATCGACCTGGCTCAGACCGTTCCGATGCTGTCGCGCGCCCTGCAGGTCGTCAGCGACACCGTTGCCCGCGGCGGTCGCGTTCTCTTCGTCGGCACCAAGCGCCAGGCGTCTGAGATCATCGCCGACAGCGCCAAGCGTTCGGCCCAGTACTACGTCAACTCGCGTTGGCTCGGCGGCATGATGACGAACTGGAAGACGATCTCCAATTCGATTCAGCGCCTGCGCAAGCTCGATGAGATCCTGAACGGCGAAGCCCAGGGCTTCACCAAGAAGGAACGTCTGAACCTCGAGCGCGAGCGTGAAAAGCTCGACAAGGCCCTCGGCGGCATCCGCGATATGGGCGGCACGCCCGACCTGATGTTCATCATCGACACCAACAAGGAAAAGATCGCGATCGACGAAGCCAAGCGCCTCGGCATCCCGGTCGTTGCCATCATCGATTCGAACTGCGACCCGGACCTGATCGACTATCCGATTCCGGGTAACGACGACGCATCGCGCGCTATCGCTCTCTATTGCGAGCTGATCTCCCGCGCTGCCATCGACGGCATTGCCCGTCAGCAGGGCTCTTCCGGCCGTGATCTCGGCGCGTCCTCAGAAGTTCCGGTCGAGCCGGCTCTCGAGGAAGCAGCCGAAGGCTGATGAAAGCGGGCGGATCGGAAGGTCCGCCAAAGCTTGCATGACTGGAAAGGCCGCTCGCGACTCATCGAAGTTCGGCGGCCTTGCCTGTTTCAGGGCGAGGGCATCAGGCTCTTTGCCAGATAAGTTTCGGTATGACGCGTCTTCATCACGCTGTCATACATACAGGTACATTTCGTGCCTCAATCCGGTGCCGCGCCGCGCTTTGCGGCCCACCGTATGAACCGACAAGAGGAAGCTAATGAGCGAGATTACGGCTGCAATGGTGAAGGAACTGCGCGAAAAGACCGGCGCAGGCATGATGGACTGCAAGAAGGCCCTTGCTGAGACCGGCGGCGACATGGAAGCGGCGATCGACTGGCTGCGCGCCAAGGGCATCGCCAAGGCTGACAAAAAGTCGGGCCGCACTGCCGCTGAAGGCCTCATCGCCGTTTCCAGCCAGGGCACCAAGGCAGTCGTCGTCGAAGTCAACTCCGAAACCGACTTCGTCGCCCGTAACGATGCCTTCCAGGATCTCGTCCGCGGCATTGCCAAGGTCGCCGTCTCCACCGACGGCACCGTCGACGCCGTTGCGGCTGCGACCTACCCGGCATCCGGCAAGTCCGTTTCGGACACTATCAAGGATGCGATCGCAACGATCGGCGAGAACATGAACCTGCGCCGCTCGGTCGCGCTCTCCGTCGAGGACGGCGTCGTCGCCACCTATATCCACAATGCTGTTTCCGACGGCCTCGGCAAGCTCGGCGTTCTCGTTGCCCTGAAGTCGACCGGCGACAAGGAAGCTCTGAACGCAATCGGCCGTCAGGTCGCCATGCACATTGCCGCGACTGCGCCGCTGGCGATCCGCCCTGAGGAAGTCGATGCCGCCGTCGCCGAGCGCGAGCGCAACGTCTTCATCGAGCAGTCGCGCGCTTCCGGCAAGCCTGACAACATCATCGAGAAGATGGTCGACGGCCGCATGCGCAAGTTCTTCGAGGAAGTCGCCCTTCTCTCGCAGGCTTTCGTCATCAATCCCGATCTCACGGTCGCAGCCGCCGTCAAGGAAGCCGAAAAGGCCGTCGGCGCGCCGATCGAAGTCGCCGGCATGGCCCGCCTTCTGCTCGGCGAAGGCGTCGAGAAGGAAGAGACCGATTTCGCAGCCGAAGTCGCGGCTGCCGTCAAGGGTTGATCTTCCAGCCATAATTGGGAAAACACCAGGGCATCGCGTGACAACGCGGTGCCCTTCGTGTATCGGGCATTCACGGCAATTTACGAGGAGCCAAGATGTCTATAGAGCCTGTCTATAAACGCGTTCTACTCAAGGCTTCCGGCGAAGCGCTCATGGGTAGCCAGGGCTTCGGGATCGATGTTGCGGTGGCAGACCGCGTTGCATCCGACATCGCCGAGGCAAGGCATATGGGCGTGGAAGTCGGCGTCGTCGTCGGTGGCGGCAATATCTTCCGCGGTGTCGCGGTAGCGTCCAAGGGCGGCGACCGGGTCACCGGCGACCACATGGGGATGCTCGGCACCATCATCAACGCGCTGGCGCTGGCGACCTCGCTGCGCAAGCTGAACATCGATACGGTGGTGCTCTCGGCCATCTCCATGCCCGAGATCTGCGAGAGCTTTTCGCAGCGCGCAACCCTCTATCATCTGTCGATGGGACGCGTGGTGATCTTTGCCGGCGGCACCGGAAACCCCTTCTTCACCACCGATTCGGCCGCAGCACTGCGGGCTGCTGAAATGGGCGCGGAAGCGATCTTCAAGGGCACGCAGGTGGATGGGATCTATACCGCCGACCCGAAGAAATATCCCGATGCGACTCGCCTCGACCGCCTGACGCACCAGGAAGTGCTGGACAGGGGGCTTGCGGTGATGGACGTTGCCGCCGTCGCGCTCGCCAGAGAGAATTCCATTCCGATCATCGTCTTCTCGATCCATGAGAAAGGCGGTTTTGCTGAAATCTTGACGGGGGGTGGCCTCAAGACCATCGTCTCCGACAACTGATATAAGCTGCGCCGCTTGATCAGGCGCAGCCCCTCGCTGGAACATGGTGATTTAGGCCCGGTTGGTCTGAAATCTGAATCACGTTGCGGCAAGCGAATCTGAAAGATAGCGACGCGCTTTATACGGGAGCATCGACATGAGTGAAGGTATCGACATCAAGGAACTGAAGCGCCGCATGGACGGCGCGGTTTCGGCATTCAAGAGCGATATCGCATCGCTGCGCACCGGCCGTGCTTCGGCCAACATCCTCGATCCGGTGACGATCGAGGCCTATGGTTCGCGTATGCCGCTGAACCAGGTCGCCAACATCACTGTGCCCGAGTCGCGCATGCTGTCGGTTTCCGTCTGGGACAAGTCGATGGTCAGCGCCGTCGAGCGCGGCATCCGCGAATCCAATCTCGGCCTCAACCCGATCGTCGACGGCCAGAGCCTGCGTATTCCGTTGCCTGAGCTGAACGAGGAGCGCCGCAAGTCGCTCGTCAAGGTGGCTCACGACTATGCCGAAAAGAGCAAGGTCGCGATTCGACATGTTCGCCGCGATGGCATGGACGGCCTTAAGAAGGCCGAAAAGGATAGCGTAATCGGCCAGGACGAGGGCAGGGCGCAGTCGGAACGTGTACAGAAGATGACGGACGAGACGATTTCCGAAATCGACCGCTTGCTTGGCGAGAAGGAAAAGGAAATCATGCAGGTCTAGTGGATCTGTGCCTTTGCCTGGAAAGACCGGACGGGAAATGTCGGAATCTGTATTTGTGACTGTGCCAGAGCATGTTGCCATCATCATGGACGGCAATGGACGTTGGGCCAAGCAGCGCGGCCTGCCGCGGACAATGGGCCACCGCAAGGGCGTCGAGGCGGTGCGCGAGACAGTACGCGCCGCCGGCGCGGCCGGCATAAAATATCTGACCCTCTTTGCCTTCTCCTCGGAGAACTGGCGCCGGCCGGAGGCCGAAGTCTCCGATCTGCTCGGTCTGTTGAAGGCCTTCATCCGGCGCGACCTCGCCGAACTC
Organism: Rhizobium sp. NZLR1; assembly: GCF_017357385.1. Classification (NCBI taxonomy): domain Bacteria; kingdom Pseudomonadati; phylum Pseudomonadota; class Alphaproteobacteria; order Hyphomicrobiales; family Rhizobiaceae; genus Rhizobium; species Rhizobium sp. NZLR1. Next base: position 2,115,231 of record NZ_CP071632.1, read on the forward strand.
CATCGCCAGAACGTCCGCATCAAGGTGATCGGCGACCGCCACAGCCTGCGTAGCGACATTCTCGGCCTGCTGCTGGAGGCGGAGGAAACCACTAAGGACAATACGGCGCTGACACTGGTCATTGCCTTCAATTACGGTTCGCGCGACGAGATCTCCCGGGCTGTGGTGAGCCTGGCGAGGGATGTCGAGGCCGGCCGCCTGAGGGCGCAGGATATCACCCCCGCGCTGATCAACGCCCGTCTCGATACGGCGGGCATCCCCGATCCGGATCTCATCATCCGCACCAGCGGCGAGGAGCGGCTTTCCAACTTCCTGCTTTGGCAGGCCGCCTACTCAGAATTCATCTTCGTTCCGGAATACTGGCCGGATTTCAGCCCTGAGATCTTCCGCTCGGCGCTCGAGAAGTTCGCCTCTCGCGACCGGCGCTTCGGCGGTCTGTCGTCGCAGGCAGCCGCGGTTGGCACCTGATGCAGCAGGAATTGAAGCTCCGCATCGTTTCAGGACTGATTCTTGCGGCCATCGTTCTTGCAGCCACCTGGTATGGCGGGTTTGCCTTCCGCATTTTGGCGGCGGTGATCGGCCTACTGATCTATTATGAATGGTCGACAATCACCGGCATCGCGCGTGATTGGGTCGCCAATACAGTCGGCTGGATCGGCCAGGCGGCGATCGCCTTCCTCGTGCTTATCGGCAATTTCGAATTCGCCGCCGGCATGCTGGCCGGCGTCACTGCTGTCGGCATAGCGCTGATCATCCTGCATGGCACCAGCCGCTGGCTGCCGGTAGGCCTGTTTTATGCCGGTGCCACCGGCCTGGCGCTCGCTGCGATCAGAAGCGACGACCGGCCTGGCTTTTACGCGATGCTCTTCGTCTTTGCCGTCGTCTGGGCAACCGACATCCTTGCTTATTTCGTCGGCAGGGCGCTTGGCGGACCGAAGCTTGCCCCTTCGATCTCGCCGGGAAAAACATGGTCGGGCGCAATCGGCGGCGCCGTTTCGGCGGTCGCAGCCGGTGTGGTTCTCGTCCATTTTCTTCTTCCGGGCGCTGAAATCATCGCCGCGGTCGCAGCACTCGTTCTTTCGGTTTGCAGCCAGTCGGGAGATCTGTTCGAATCTTTCATCAAGCGAAAATTCGGCGTCAAGGATTCAAGCCGTCTCATTCCGGGTCATGGCGGCGTCATGGATCGGGTAGACGGACTGATTTTTGCCTGTTTTTCGGCGTTCTTGCTTGCTGGATTATTTTCCCTGATAAAGGGGACTGCGATGACGTCGCTCGGCGCGGCATTGTTCGGCCTTTGATAACGCCGCAGCCTGACGGAAGGAACTGATAGAAGTGATGGCCGATATATACGCATTCCTAATGGGGAATATCGTCACCTTCATCCTCGTGCTTTCGTTGCTTGTCTTCGTGCACGAGATGGGCCATTACCTCGTCGGGCGCTGGAGCGGTATCCGCATCCTTGCCTTCTCAGTCGGTTTCGGTCCGGAAATATTCGGCTTCACCGACCGTCATGGAACGCGCTGGAAGATCTCGGTGATCCCGCTTGGCGGTTACGTCCGTTTTTTCGGCGACGAGGACGCCTCGAGCAAGCCCGACACCGACAAGATCGCCGCCATGTCCGAGGAGGATAGGGCGCGCTCCTTTGCCGGAGCAAAGTTGTGGAAACGTGCAGCGACGGTTGCCGCCGGCCCGATCGCCAATTTCTTGCTGGCGATCGCCATCTTCACCGTTCTTTTCTCGGTCTACGGCCGCTCGGTCGCCGATCCCGTCGTTGCCGAGGTCAAACCGGATGGCGTGGCGGCTGCCGCCGGCATCCTTCCCGGCGATCTCTTGGTCGCCATCGACGGCGGCAAGGTCGAGACTTTCGACGACGTGCGCCGCTATGTCGCTATCCGCCCGAGCCAGACGATCGTCGTCACCATCGAGCGCGGCGGTCAGAAGCTCGACTTGCCGATGGTGCCGCAACGCGTCGACACGACCGACCAGTTCGGCAACAAGATCGAGCTCGGCCAGATCGGCATCGTCACCAACAAGGAGGTCGGCAATTTCCGCCTGCAGACCTATACGCCGCTCCAGGCGCTGCGTGAGAGTGTGATCGAGACCCGGGACATCGTCACCGGCACCTTCAAATATATCGGCAATATTTTTCGCGGAACGATGCGGGCCGATCAACTGGGCGGGCCGATCCGCGTGGCGCAAGCTTCGGGCCAGATGGCAAAGCTTGGTATAGGGGCAGTGTTGCAGCTCGCCGCCATGCTTTCGGTTTCGATAGGATTGCTTAACCTGATGCCGGTTCCGGTACTTGATGGCGGCCACCTGATGTTCTATGCGGTGGAAGCGGTGAGAGGAAAACCGCTGGGCGCCAAGGCTCAGGAAATCGCATTTCGCATTGGCTTGGCGATGATATTAACATTGATGGTTTTCACGACCTGGAACGACATTGGCCTGAGCTAAGGGTAAACGCGCAAGGCAGAGGAATTACTATTTATTTACGATGTTTCAAGGCTGTAGTGGCGAATGGGTCACGCTTCGAAATGAAGTAAACAGAAATTAACGACCTCCCTTGCTTGTATGTCAAAAGCGGGTAAAACGACACACGTGACCGGAATCGGGTTCTCTCGAGGCCGGGGACGAGGGAAAAAAAGGTAATAGGTGAAATGAAGGCTGGTTCAAAGTTTTTGAACGCAGTATCGGCGGTTGCGCTGTCTGCTAGTGTTGTTGCTTCGGGCGCAGGTGCTTTGACGTTCGTTTCTGCTACGGCCGCTGAGGCCGCGGTCATCCAGCGCATCGATGTGCGCGGCGCAAGCCGCGTTGGCGCGGAAGCCGTCCGGTCGAACCTCACCATCGCTCCCGGAAAGAGTTTTTCGAACACCGATATCGATGAATCGGTCAAGCAGCTCTACGGGACGGGCTACTTCTCCGACGTCAAGATTTCGGTCTCCGGAAGCACGCTGGTCGTCAACGTCCAGGAGGCCCAGCTCGTCAATCAGGTCGTCTTCAACGGCAATCGCAAGATCAAGGACGACAAGCTCGCCACCATTGTCCAGACCCATGCCGCCGGCCCCTACAGCGACACCCAGATCCAGTCCGACATCCAGTCGATCAAGGATGCCTACGCCGCCACCGGCCGCAGCGAGGTCGAGGTGACCACGCAGGTGGTGCCGCTCGGCGAAGGCCGCGTCAACCTTGCCTTCGTCATCAACGAGGGCGACCGCACCAAGATCGATTCGATCAACTTCGTCGGTAACAATGCCTACAGCGCCGGCCGTCTGGCTGCCGTCATTGCTACCAAGCGTTCGAACTTCCTGTCGTTCCTGACCCGCAAGGATGTCTATAACGAAGATAAGCTTCATGCCGACGAGGAAGCGCTGCGCCAGTTCTATTACAATCGCGGCTACGCCGACATGCGCATCGTCTCTTCCGATGCGACCTTTGACGACGCGACCAACAAATACACGCTCACCTTCAATATCGAGGAAGGCCAGCGTTACGACTTCGGACCGGTGACCGTCCAGTCGACCGTCGAAGGCGTCGGTTCCGAGCAATTGCAGCCGCTCGTGCGCACCCACGAAGGTCAAGTCTACAACGCCAAGGAAGTGCAGAAGTCGATCGAAGCGATCTCCGATCAGGTCGCGTCTGCCGGTTATCCCTTTGCGCGCGTCACGCCACGCGGCAACCGCGACCTCAACAACAACACGATCGGTGTCGAATATCTGGTCGACCAGGGCGAGCGCGCCTATGTCGAGCGCATCGAGATCCGTGGCAACAGCCGCACGCGCGATTACGTGATCCGCCGCGAATTCGACATGAGCGAAGGCGACGCCTTCAACCAGCAGATGATCACCAAGGCCAAGCGCCGCCTCGAAGCGCTTGGTTACTTCTCCTCCGTCAATATCTCCACCCAGCCGGGCAGCTCGCCGGATCGCGTTGTGGTGGTCGTCGACGTGCAGGATCAGTCCACCGGTTCCTTTGGTGTCGGCGCGGGTTATGCCGCAGGCGGCGATGGTCTGCTGCTGGAAGCATCCATCGAGGAAAAGAACTTCCTTGGCCGCGGTCAGTACATCCGCATCTCGGCCGGCGGCGGTCAGGAAGGGTCGCGCGCCTACGGCCTTAGCTTCACCGAACCCTATTTCCTCGGTTATCGTCTGGCGGCCGGTTTCGACGTCAACCACAGCGAAACGTCGAGCAACGACAACTACGACTACCAGGAAACCAGCGTCGTCCTGCGCGTCACCGCGCCGATCACCGAGGACCTGGCGACGACGTTCCGCTATAATTACAAGCAGATGAAGTATGACGCGAATAACAACGATCTTGCCGACCTGTCCGCTCCGTATCAGCATCTCGTTGAGGACAGCCCGTGGACACGTTCTTCCGTCTCCCAGACGCTGACCTACAACACGCTTGACGATACGGTCCTGCCACGCGAAGGCATCTATGCGACGGCGACGCAGGAACTTGCCGGCCTCGGCGGCGACTCGCAATTCTACAAGATCTACGGCAAGGCCCGTTATTACCGTCTGCTCGCTGACGATGCCGATATCATCGGCTCGGTTTCTGCTTCGGCGGGTTATGTCGTCGGCTTCGGGGAGCACCTGAACGTCTTCGATCAGTTCACCCTGACCAACGGCGATATTCGTGGCTTTGAAAACAAGGGTATCGGCCCGCGCGTTTCCGGCACCAACGACGATCCGCTGGGCGGTACGACTTATTTCACGGCATCGGCCGAAGCGACCTTCCCGATGCCGGGCTTCCCGCGTGACTTCAACCTGCGCGGCGCGGTTTTTGCCGACGCCGGTACGTTGTTCGGCAACGACGTTGACCTGAGGGGCGACGGCATCGACGGCGAAGACGCCTCTCTGCGCGCTTCCGTCGGTGTCGGTGTGGTCTGGCAGTCTCCCTTCGGTTCATTGCGCCTGGATTACGCGATCCCGGTTCTCAAGGAAGACTTCGACAAAACGCAGAACTTCAAGTTTGGCATCAACAACCAATTCTGATATCGGCAGTCCGGAACTGTAAGACTCAATTCCGTTCTGGAGCATTGCCGATGGAGCAAAACGTTTTTTTTCTGCCCCATGAAGGTCTGAAGCTCGCTGAGCTGGCAGAGTTTCTTGGGGCGGAACTTGCCAATTCCGACCACGCCGATGTTATTGTCAGGTCCGTTGCCCCGATCCACAGGGCGCGGGCGGGTGATGTCTGTTATATCCTGTCGCGCCGCAACCGCGACGAACTGGCGACATGCGAAGCCTCGGCGGTGATCTGCGACAAGGCGCTCGTCGATCTCGTACCTCCGCATATCCCGGTTATCCTGTCGTCCAATCCGCATGCCGCCTTCGCGATGGCGGGCGGCCTGTTTTATCCCGCTGCGTTGCGTCCGGTGGTCTTTTCCTCAGTTGAAAGCGAGATCGCGCCAAGCGCGGTGATCGGCCCGAGTGCCAAGCTTGAAAAGGGCGTGATCGTCGAGCCGATGGCCGTCATCGGTGCGCATGCCGAGATCGGCGAGGGGACGCGTATCGGCGCACACAGTATCATTGGTCCGAATGTCAAAATCGGCCGCGATTGTTCGATTGCGGCCGGCGCGAGCGTGCTCTGCGCATTGGTCGGCAATGGCGTCATCATCCATAACGGCGCCCGCATCGGCCAGGATGGTTTCGGTTACGCCCCTGGACCGCGCGGCATGATCAAGATCGTCCAGATCGGCCGAGTGATCATCCAGGACAATGTCGAGATCGGCGCCAACACCACGATCGACCGCGGCGCCATGGACGATACGGTCATCGGTGAAGGCACCAAGATCGACAACCAGGTGCAGATCGGCCACAACGTTCAAATCGGTCGCCACTGCGCCATCGTCGCGCAGGTCGGCATCGCCGGCAGCGCGAAGATCGGCAACGGCGTTCAGATCGGCGGCCAGGTCGGCATCAAGGGGCATGTCACGATCGGTGACGGCGTGCAGATCGCTGCCAAAAGCGGTATCATGACCGACCTTGCCGCCGGCGGGCAATATGGCGGTATACCGGCTCGTCCGCTAAAAGACTATCTGAGAGAGGCCGCACAACAAGTGTCGAAGTCCAAGTTGCGCGGCCGGAACCCTGGAGGCAAGGAAAATGACTGAAGAAGCCACGACAACGCTTTCTTCGGCGGACATCATCGAGATTATGAAGCTGCTGCCGCATCGTTACCCCTTCCTCATGGTCGACAAGATCATCGAGATCGACGGCGACAACAGCGCGATCGGCATCAAGAATGTCACGGTGAACGAACCGCATTTCACCGGCCATTTTCCGGAGGCTCCGATCATGCCGGGCGTTCTCCTGATCGAGGGCATGGCGCAGACTGCGGGCGCGATCTGTGCAAAGAAGGAAGGCCAGCCGGGTAACCTCGTCTACTTCATGACCATCGAGAATGCGCGCTTTCGCAAGCCTGTCGTTCCCGGCGATCGCGTCGAATTCCATGTCAGGAAGCACAAGCAACGCGGCAATATCTGGAAATTCCATTGCGACGCCAAGGTTGACGGCGCGCTTGTCGCCGAAGCCGATATCGGCGCGATGATCGTTCGTAAGGAACAGGCATGAGCACTATCGCCGAAAGCGCCCATATTCATCCGATGGCTGTCGTCGAAGACGGGGCTGTTATCGGTGAGGGCGTCAAGATCGGTCCGTTCTGCCATGTTGGGCCGCACGTCGTCCTGCATGAAAATGTCGAGCTCTTGTCGCATGCGGTCGTCACCGGCCGCACCGTGATCGGCAACGGCACGCGCATCTTTCCTATGGCCGTCATCGGCGGCGATCCGCAGAGCGTGCATCACGGCGGCGAGGAGACGACGCTTTCGGTCGGCGTCAACTGCACGATCCGCGAAGGCGTGACGATGAACACCGGCACGGCCGATTTTGGCGGCCAGACGATCGTCGGCGATAACAACCTCTTCCTTGCTAATTCCCATGTCGCGCATGACTGCAGGGTCGGCAATCACGTGATCATGTCGAACAATGTCATGCTCGCCGGCCATGTCGTCATCGAGGATCGCGTCATCCTGGGTGGGGGCTCGGCCGTTCACCAGTTCACGCGCGTCGGCCGCCACGCCTTCGTCGGCGGGCTTTCGGCGGTGAGCTACGACGTCATTCCCTACGGCATGCTGAACGGTAATCCCGGGTTGCTGAGCGGCCTCAATGTCGTCGGCATGACGCGCGCCGGCGTCGACCGTGCCGTCATCCACAGGGTGCGTCGCGCTTATAAGTCGATCTTCGAAGGAACGGGTTCGGTCCGCGAAAACGCCGCCGCCATTCGCGACGATTATGCGGATTGCGAGCAGGCGGTCCACATCCTCGATTTCATCGCCGCCGACAGTGACCGCGCTCTCTCCTCGCCGACCCGGGGGCAGAAGGGCTAGTCCGTGGCTTTATCAGGCGAAACCGCTGCGGGCCGGCTGGCGATCATCGCCGGCGGCGGTCTTCTGCCTTCCTATGTCGCCGCAGCTGCGCGTGCGGCAGGTGAAAATCCCGTCATCGTTGCGCTAAAAGACGAAAGCGACCGGCGCTGGGAAGGTTATGACCATGCCGTTATCGGCATCGGCGATTTCAAAGCTCTTGATGGCTTGCTCAACCGTTATGGCGTCGGCCGGGTCGTGATGTCGGGCAGCGTCGCCCGCCGGCCGGAATGGCGCGAGGTGCGCCCGACGCTGCGCATCCTGATGAAAGTGCCAGCCGCCATCCGGACCCTGCTGTCCGGCGGCGACGACACGGTTCTGCAGATGGTCATCCGGCTGATTGAAGGAAACGGCCGCCGCGTCGTCGGCGCCCATGAAATTGCCCCCGACCTCCTTGCCTCTGTCGGCCCGCTTGGTGCCGTCGTGCCCGGCGAGCAAGACAGGCGCGATATCAGCCGCGCAGCCGAAGCCGCAGACATGCTCGGCCGGCTCGATGTCGGGCAGGGCGCCATCAGCATCGGCGGGCGTGTCGTTGCGCTGGAAGGTCTAGAGGGCACCGATGAGATGCTGGACCGTGTCGCAAGTCTCAGAGCCGCCGGGCGGATTTCGCCGCGGCGGCGCGGCGCGCTCGTCAAGCTCTGCAAGCCACAGCAGGATATCCGCGCCGACCTGCCGGCGATGGGCGTTTCCACTGTGCTGAACGCGGCGAAAGCCGGTCTTGCCGGAATCGCGGTGGAGGCCGGCCGCTCACTGGTGCTCGACCGTGCCGCCGTCATCAAGGCTGCCGATGAGGCCGGACTCTTTGTCTGCGGCATCGATCGTGGGCTGCCGGCATGGGGGCTCGAATGAACGGGGCGCCGCTGAAGATCGCCGTCATTGCCGGTGAGGTCTCGGGTGATCTGCTCGGTGCTGATCTCATCGCTGCCCTGAAGCGGATTCATGCCGGCCCGGTGGAGCTTGTCGGCGTCGGCGGCGAGGGGTTGCAGGCCGAGGGCCTGAGATCCCTGTTCGATTTCTCCGAGCTGTCGATCATGGGCATCACCCAGGTGCTGAGCCGGCTGCCAAAGCTCTATACCCTGATCCGCCAGACGACCGCCGCCATCATCGCTGCAAAGCCTGACATTCTCCTCATTATCGACAGCCCGGATTTCACCCATCGCGTCGCCAAGCGGGTCCGCACCGCGCTGCCGGACCTGCCTGTCGTCAATTATGTCTGTCCGAGCGTCTGGGCCTGGAAGGAATATCGCGCCACGCGCATGCTTGCCTATGTCGATCATGTGCTCGCCGTCCTGCCCTTCGAGCCGGCAACGATGCAGCGCCTCAACGGCCCGGCAACCACCTATGTCGGTCATCGCCTGACCGCCGACCCTGCGCTGTTGGAAACCCGGCGCCTGCGCGCCGGCAGGCAGCCCGGCAACGGCCCGATCCTTCTTCTGCCCGGCTCACGCTCCTCCGAAATTCAGAAGCTCCTGCCGCATTTCGAAGTCGCCGCAAGCGAACTTGCCGCCCGCAATGGGCCGATGCGCTTTATTCTGCCGACGGTGACGCACAGGCAAGCGCTGGTTCGCCAATTGACGGCAGCATGGGAAGTAAAGCCGGAGATCGTGGTCGGCGCGGAAGCAAAATGGCAGGCCTTCGCTGAAGCCGATGCAGCCATGGCGGCATCCGGAACTGTCATTCTTGAACTGGCGCTTGCCGATGTTCCCGTCGTCTCCGCCTACAAGGTCGACTGGATCATGCGTCTGCTGACATCGGGCATCAAGACCTGGACAGGCGCGCTGCCAAACCTGATTGCCGATTACGCGGTCGTGCCGGAATACCTGAACGATATCGTTCGCGGCGCAAGTTTCGCACGCTGGATAGAAAGACTGTCAGCCGATACCTACCAGCTCAAGGCGATGAAGGAAGGCTATGATCTTATCTGGCAGCGCATGCAGACCGAAAAACCGCCCGGCGAACATGCCGCCGAAATCCTTCTCGACGTGCTGAAAAAGAAAAAACCCGGTCGCTTCTGAGGTGACCGGGTTTTTCGTTGGTTGGGGAAGCGATTAGCGCTTCGAAACCGGAATGTAGTCACGCTTCGGTTCGCCGACATAGAGCTGGCGCGGACGGCCGATGCGCTGCTCCGGATCCTCGATCATCTCGTTCCACTGCGCGATCCAGCCGACGGTGCGGGCAAGCGCGAAGAGCACGGTGAACATCGTCGTGGGGAAGCCCAGCGCCTTCAGCGTGATGCCGGAATAGAAGTCGATGTTCGGATAGAGCTTCTTTTCGATGAAATATTCGTCGGTGAGCGCGATGCGCTCAAGCTCCATCGCCACTTCGAGCAACGGATCGTCCTTGATGCCGAGTTCGCCGAGCACCTCATGCGTCGTCTTCTGCATGATCTTGGCGCGCGGATCATAGTTCTTGTAGACGCGGTGACCGAAGCCCATCAGGCGGAACGGATCGTTCTTGTCCTTGGCGCGGGCGATATATTCTGGAATGTGGTCGACTGAGCCGATCTCATGCAGCATGTTGAGCGCTGCTTCGTTGGCGCCGCCATGCGCAGGCCCCCAGAGGCAGGCGATGCCGGCTGCGATGCAGGCGAACGGATTGGCGCCCGACGAACCGGCGAGACGCACGGTCGAAGTCGAGGCGTTCTGCTCGTGATCGGCATGCAGGATGAAGATCCGATCCATGGCGCGGGCAAGCACCGGATTGACCACATATTCTTCGCAAGGCACGGCAAAACACATGCGCAGGAAGTTCGAGGCGTAGTCGAGATCGTTCTTCGGATAAACGAAGGGCTGGCCGATATGGTATTTGTAAGCCATGGCCGCAAGCGTCGGCATCTTGGCGATCATGCGCAGGCTGGCGACCATGCGCTGGTGCGGATCGGTGATGTCGGTTGAGTCATGATAGAAAGCCGACAGTGCGCCGACGCAGCCGCACATGACGGCCATCGGATGGGCGTCACGGCGGAAGCCGGTGAAGAACCGGCTCATCTGCTCGTGCACCATGGTGTGGTGCGTGACGCGATAATCGAAATCTTTCTTCTGTACGGTGGTCGGCAGTTCGCCGTAGAGAAGCAGATAGCAGACCTCGAGGAAGTCGCCATGCTCGGCCAGTTGCTCGATCGGATAGCCGCGATGCAGCAGCACACCTTCGTCGCCGTCGATGTAGGTGATTTTCGATTCACAGGATGCGGTCGAGGTGAAACCCGGATCGTACGTGAAGGAAGCCGTGTTCTTGTAAAGGGCACCGATATCGATGACGCTCGGGCCGATCGTGCCGCTTTTGACGGCTAGGTCGACAGATTTGTCACCGATTTTTATTGTAGCGCTTTGATCCGTCATGCTGATCCTCCGAAATGGCGGTGGCGCCATAAAAGCGCCATAGGGGTTAAGCGTCCTTACCGATAGCTATATGATCGTGAAGCTAATGCCAAGTTACCGTGCCGGCATTTTGTGCATTGCGGTATCACCTTTTAGGCACTGCAGCGATGAGCCCCGTGCATATCGGAAGCCAATGATTCGCTTAGTCTTTTGGCGCTGGCGATTTTCCCTCATATTTCAATCGATTATCCTTGCCGGATTTGATTAGAGAATGCATTCTGGCCGTCTTCGCGGGTGACCTTGGGCGGCACATGCAGGAAGTGACGACAGTCGAATTGCGGCCGGAAGCAGGCGCCGGCTCAGCCGGTCCCTCCGGTTTTTCGCCGCCTATCGTGGTGATACGGCCGACCAGGACGCAGTCGACGACATCTTTGCGCCACCGGCTGCTCGCCGCAGCCCGGCAATCGATTGGCGCCGGCATGCGCATGCTGGGCGAGGAGGCGGATCATGGCCGCTTGCTGCTTTTTTCGCCGGTGTTTCTCGGCGCCGGGGCGGCCTTCTGGTTTGTTGCGGCATCCGAATTTCCGCTTGTTGCATCGCTGCTCTCTCTGTTGGTGCTGACGATCGCGGTTCTCATCGTCGGCCGCAGCCGGGCGGCATTGCGGGCGACGCTGCTGGCGCCTGCACTCGTGGCCGGCGGCATGCTCTGCGCACAATTCGAGAGCTGGCGGGCTTCGACGGTGATCCTCGATTCCTCGGTGACGACGACAGTGACCGGCCGAGTCGAGCGGCGAGAAGGCGACGGCCGTGGGCGCTGGCGCTACATTCTTGCCGTCACCGGCACGGAGGCGCCGGAGTTGAAGCGGCCGCCGGGACGCATAACCGCGATCGTCCGCGGCGCCGACATGCCTTTCGACATCGGCGACCTCATCACCGGCAGGGCACGACTGACGCCGCCGGCAGGCCCCGCACTTCCCGAGCTCAACGACTTCTCCTTCGGTGCCTATTTCGATGGCATCGGCGCCAACGGCTTCTTCTACGGTGCGCCAGAGAAGGATCTGGAGGCGGGTCCGCAGGCTGCCAGATCGACATCGGCAGCTCTGCTGGAATGGCTTTACCGCCTGCGCAGTAGCATTGGCGACCGCATACGATCGATCCTGCCCGGCGACACCGGCGCTTTTGCCGCTGCTTTGGTGACCGACGAGCGACGCGCCATCTCGAATGCGACGACGGAGGCGCTGCGCCAGTCCGGCCTTGCTCATATTGTCGCGATCTCCGGCCTCAACATGGCGCTGTCGGCCGGCATCTTCTTCGTCGGCTTCCGGATGCTGCTCAGCCTTTTTCCGGGCGTCGCTCAGGCCTATCCGACAAAGAAGATCGCCGCCGCCGGCGCGCTCAGCGCCGTCACCGCCTACTACCTGATTTCCGGCTTCGGGGTCTCGGCCGAACGTGCCTTCATCATGATGGCGATCATGCTGGTCGCCGTCTTCTTCGACCGGCCGTCGATCAGCCTGCGCAATGTCGTTCTCTCGGCGCTCGTCATCATCGCCATTTCGCCGTCCGAAGTCTTGGGCCCGAGCTTCCAGATGTCCTTTGCCGCGACATTGGCACTCGTATCGGGTTATCAACTGTGGAAGGACCGGCGCGTCCGCGAAAACGCCTTGCTGAAACTGCCGGTCTTCCGACCGGTCGTTGCCGTCGCCGGCTTCTTCGGCGGCGTCTTCCTGACCTCGCTGATCGGCGGTTTTTCCACGGCGCTGTTTTCGATCGAACATTTTCATCGCCTGACCGCTTACGGGCTGCCGGCAAATCTCGCGACGATGCCGATCATCTCCTTCATCGTCATGCCGGCCGGGCTGCTGGCGATGTTGCTCATGCCGTTCGGTCTGGACGTTCCGCTCTGGAAGGTGGTCGGCCTCGGCCTCGACCTGGTGATTGCGGTCGCCAAAACGGTGTCCGGTTGGGGCGGTGATATCGGCATCGGCCGCTTGCCGGCTTGGTATTTCGCTGTCGCCGTGGCCGGCTTTCTGCTGCTGACGCTGCTGCGCACCCGGCTGCGCCATATCGGCACATCGATTATCGCCGTCTCTACGCTCGGCGTGCTGCTTCTGCCGCTTCCCCGGGCGCCGGATCTGGTGATTTCGGAGGATGGCAGTCTCGTCGCAGTGGTCGCGGCTGCGGCAATCGCTTCCAACCGCGAAAACCCGCCGGATTTCATCTTCGATCAGTGGCAGAGAGCACTTGTCCTGCCGACGCATTTCCCGCCGAAAATGCTGGATGGTCCCGCTGTCCCGCCGGAGGGAGACGACCGCCGCGTCAGGCTTTCCCGCGATCAGCAGAATGAAGCGAGGGCGGCGATGCGGGCGGCTGTCGCCGGTGGTGAAGCAAACCGCTTTTCCTGCGTCAAAAAGGCCTGGTGCACATCAAGGCTCGGCAATGGTCATGTGGTTGCCGTCATCGACAACGCTGCCTATCTCGGTCCGGCTTGCGACGCGGCGGATATCGTCGTGACGTCGGTCCGCCTGCGGTTCAACAGCTGCCGATCAGGAGCGACGCTCTTTACCGGTGAGACGCTGCGCAGGACTGGCTCCGTCGAGCTGCGCTTCGCCGATGCCGGCCTGGAGGTCGTGACCGCATTCGAAACCCTGTCGCGCCCATGGAAGCGCCATCGCGCCTATGACTGGCGCAGCAACAGTTTTGCCGAATCCGGCCTCTCCAATGTCAGTGATAGCGGCGAATGAGGCCGACGAGCTTGCCCTGCACCTTGACGCGGTCCGGCCCGAAAATCCGGGTCTCATAAGCCGGATTGGCAGCCTCCAGCGCGATCGAGGCGCCCTTGCGGCGGAAACGTTTGAGCGTCGCTTCTTCGTCATCGACCAGGGCAACGACAATGTCGCCGGGACTTGCGGTGCTGCCGTTGCGGATGATTACCGTGTCGCCGTCGAAGATGCCGGCGTCGATCATCGAATCGCCCTTGACCTCCAGCGCATAATGTTCGCCGGAGCCGAGCATGTCTGCGGGAACGACGATGTCGTGGGTGTTATTCTGGATCGCCGAGATCGGAACGCCGGCAGCGATCCGGCCCATGACCGGCACGGAGACGGAGTTGCCGTTATCGGCGACCGGTTTTGCAGGAGCGGGGGCGGCGACCGGCTGCGGCTTGCCGAGGCTGCCCTCGATGACGCTTGGCGAAAAGCCGCGCCGGGGCTGGATGCTCGGGCTGTAGGCCTCCGGAAGCTTGATGACCTCGAGCGCCCGGGCGCGGTTCGGTAGGCGGCGAATGAAGCCACGCTCTTCAAGCGCTGTGATCAAACGATGAATGCCGGATTTCGAGGCCAGATCCAGGGCATCCTTCATTTCGTCGAAAGAGGGCGGAATGCCGGATTCCTTCATGCGCTCATGAATGAAAAGCAGGAGCTCCTGTTGTTTGCGCGTGAGCATCGACGTGTGACCCCTTGATTGAAACAAATCCAGAACAGAACACTATATGTTCCATATGTGTTCCGCAAGTAGCTAAATTTCCGTAAAACTTGCCGCCAACTCGTTGAGTTTTTTATTTTCATTCGCCGGATTGGCGCACATGTCTTGCATTGAAGGTGGCGCTGTCGCACCCTCTTGGCGTTTCAGGGAGGGATATCATGAACGAGCACTCGGCCAAACCGCACCCGCTGGATCATGTCGTGCTGCCCGTTGTCAATATCGACCTGGCGCGCGAAAGGCTCGGCAAGCTTGGCTTCACCGTTGCCGCCGATGCCCGCCATCCCTTCGGAACGGAGAATGCCTGCGTCTTCTTTGCCGACAAGACCTATCTGGAGCCGCTCGGTATCGCCAGCCGCGAGGAGAGCGAGGCATCGGCGCGGCAAGGCAATGTCTTCACCGCCCGCAATCGGGCCTTCCGCTTCCGCTGTGGCGAGGAGGGGCTTTCGGCGGTGGCGTTCGGCACCGGGGATGCCGGCCGCGCTCATCGGAGCTTCGTCGGCAGCGGATCGAGCGCCGGCGACATGCTGCAGTTCAGCCGGCCGATGAAAATGCCGGACGGTTCCGAGACCATGGCCGGCTTCAAGCTGGCCTTTGCCGCTGAGTTGCGCGCGCCGGATTTCTTCCTCTTCTGTGTTGAGCGCATCAATCCTCTGCCGGCCGATCGCGGTGCGCTAGAGACGCATGCCAATGGCGTCACCGGCATTGCCGAGATCGCGCTTTGCGCGCCGGACCCCTCTGCATTCGCCGCCTTCGTCAGCCTTGCAACGGCGCAATCGGCCGTCGAGAAAACCGGTTTCGGCGTTAATATCGCGGCGCCGAATGCGAAAATCAGCCTGATGACGCCGGAAGGGCTGGAGGCCTATTTCGAGATCGCCGTCGCATCCGCCGACCGCGGCCTGCGCGGCCGGGCTATCCTCTTTGCCGTCACCGATCTTGCCGTGACAGAAGCGCATTTGGCTGCTAACGGAGTGACCTACACGCGCAAGAACAATCGCATTCTGGTGAAGCCCGCGCCCGGGCAGGGCACGCTCTTCGCCTTCGAGGAAACACGATGAGCACTGATACGAATTCCGAAGTCAGGATCGGCGAGGGCGCAGGCCAGGTCACATTTTCCAATACCGGCCGCCTGTCGCTGATTGCCGGCCCTTGCCAGATGGAGAGCCGCGACCACGCCTTCATGGTTGCCGGCACACTGAAGGAGCTTTGCGCCAAACTCGGCATCGGTCTCGTCTACAAGAGCTCCTTCGACAAGGCAAACCGCACCTCGCTCTCTGCCGAACGCGGCATCGGGCTTGAAAAGGGCATGCAGATCTTCGCCGACCTGAAGAAGGAGTTCGGTTTTCCCGTCCTGACCGACGTCCACACCGCCGAGCAATGCGCCGCGGTGGCAAAAGTGGTCGATGTCCTGCAGATCCCGGCTTTCCTCTGCCGCCAGACCGACCTTCTGATCGCCGCCGCCGAGACCGGCCGCGCCGTCAATGTCAAGAAGGGCCAGTTCCTCGCTCCCTGGGATATGAAAAACGTCCTGAAGAAGCTCAATGCCAGCGGCAATCCGAACGTGCTGCTGTGCGAACGCGGCGCCTCCTTCGGTTATAACACTTTGGTCTCCGACATGCGCTCGCTGCCGATCATGGCGTCGATGGGCGCGCCGGTTGTTTTCGATGCAACGCATTCCGTGGCGCAGCCGGGCGGGCAGGGCGATTCCTCCGGTGGTCAGCGGGAATTTGTGGAAACGCTGGCGCGCGCAGCGGTGGCGACCGGTATCGCCGGCGTGTTCGTCGAAACCCATCAGGACCCCGACAACGCACCGTCCGACGGCCCGAACATGGTCTATCTCAAAGACATGCCGCGGCTTTTGGAAAAGCTGCTCGCCTTCGATGCTGTCGCCAAGGGCTGACAGTCAAAAGCCTGACATGTTCGTGCTATAGCGACGTTCAGACATGCAGGTCGAGGGTGTCGCAATGCGCCATTGTAATTTGCACGCCTTCGATTATGACAGGCTTCGAACGATTGATCACCCACCGAGCAGGAAGAACCCATGACTGCAATCACCGATATCATCGCCCGCGAGATTCTCGATAGCCGTGGCAACCCCACCGTCGAAGTTGATGTCTATCTCGAAGACGGCAGCATGGGCCGCGCGGCCGTTCCCTCGGGCGCGTCGACCGGCGCGCATGAGGCGGTCGAGCTGCGCGACGGCGGCAAGCGCTACCTCGGCAAGGGTGTGCAAAAGGCGGTCGATGCCGCCAACACCGAGATCTTCGACGCGATCGGCGGCATCGATGCCGAAAACCAGATCCAGATCGACAACATCATGATCGAGCTCGACGGCACGCCGAACAAGTCGCGCCTCGGCGCCAACGCCATTCTCGGCGTATCGCTGGCCGTCGCCAAGGCTGCCGCCCAGGCCTCCGGCCTGCCGCTCTACCGTTATGTCGGCGGCGCGTCCGCGTGCCTGCTTCCGGTTCCGATGATGAACATAATCAACGGCGGCGCCCATGCCGACAATCCTATCGATTTCCAGGAATTCATGATCCTGCCGGTCGGCGCCGATACGATCGCTGAAGCCGTACGCATGGGTTCGGAAGTCTTCCATACGCTCCGCAAGGAACTGGCCGCGCAGGGCCACAACACCAATGTCGGCGACGAAGGCGGTTTTGCACCCGGCCTGAAGAGCGCGCCCGAGGCTCTCGACTTCATCATGAAGTCGATCGAGAAAGCCGGCTATACACCGGGCGACGACATGTGCCTCGGCCTTGACTGCGCCTCGACGGAATTCTTCAAGGACGGCAAGTACGTTCTTGAAGGCGAGGGCCGCACGCTCGAATCGGGCGCCATGGCCGAATATCTGGCCGAACTCGCTGCTAAGTACCCGATCATCTCGATCGAGGACGGCATGGCCGAAGACGACTGGGACGGCTGGAAGACGCTGACCGACTTGGCCGGCAAGAAGACCCAGCTCGTCGGCGACGATCTCTTCGTCACCAACTCCGCTCGTCTTCGCGACGGCATTCGCATGGGCGTCGCCAATTCGATCCTCGTCAAGGTCAACCAGATCGGCTCGCTGACGGAAACGCTCGACGCCGTCAACACGGCGCACAAGGCAGCCTATACCGCCGTCATGTCCCACCGCTCCGGCGAAACCGAAGATTCGACCATCGCCGACCTCGCGGTCGCCACCAACTGCGGCCAGATCAAGACCGGCTCACTGTCGCGTTCCGACCGCCTCGCCAAGTACAACCAGCTGATCCGCATCGAGGAGGGCCTGGGCCCGCAGGCTCAGTATGCCGGCCGCTCGATCATCCGCGCCTGATCGAATCTGATTTTCAAACGGCTTGAGCCCGCGCCTCTCCGGCGCGGGTTTTTTGTTGCCCGTCTTTACGGTCAATGAACGGTTAATCTCTGCGCGTTATGCTGAACGAATTGGTAATGCGTTCAAGAGCATGCGTGTATGTGGACAAAGCATCATAAGAAGAGAAAGTTCGGCCGCTTCGTCATTCCGGCCATGACGGTCGCCTTCCTTTCCTATTTCGGTTATCATTGCATTCATGGCGATTACGGCCTGCGCGCAACAGAGACGTTCGAGCATCAGCGTGTCGCGCGTGAAAAAGAGCTTGCGATCTTGAAGGCGAAGCGCGAACATCTGGAAAATCAGGTCGCGCTGCTGAGTGACGGCTCGCTCGACAAGGATATGCTGGACGAAAAAGCGCGCTATCAGCTCAACATGTCGCGCGCGGACGAGATCGTCATATTCAACCATTATTCCAATTAACTGAAATCAGGTTAATTGGTATTTCCGAAATGTAATCAACTGTTTAGTGCTGAATATGAGCCATGCAATTATGGCATTGCTGTGGTCATCTTTCTTCCCTATGGTACGCGCCACCAAGAACCGACAAACCCATAGGGAGGGTTGAATGGCGCCGCGAAAGACCGCGACCGTTTCCAGCCGCAAAACTGCAGCAAAACCGGCAGCCAAAGCATCGAATGGAGGCCCGGTAGCCGACTTCGATCGCGATGAAGAGCTCAAGGCCTATCGCGAGATGCTGATGATCCGCCGCTTCGAGGAGAAGGCCGGCCAACTTTACGGCATGGGCTTCATCGGCGGCTTTTGCCACCTTTACATCGGTCAGGAAGCTGTCGTCGTCGGCATGCAGATGGCGCAGAAGGAAGGCGACCAGGTCATCACCGCCTATCGCGACCACGGCCACATGCTGGCAACCGGCATGGAAGCGCGCGGCGTCATGGCGGAACTGACCGGGCGCCGCAGCGGCTATTCCCACGGGAAGGGCGGCTCGATGCACATGTTCTCGAAAGAAAAGCATTTCTACGGCGGTCACGGCATCGTCGGTGCCCAGGTTTCACTCGGAACCGGTCTTGCCTTTGCCAACCATTACCGCGGCAACGGCAATGTCTCGATCGCCTATTTCGGCGACGGCGCCGCCAACCAGGGCCAGGTCTACGAGAGCTTCAACATGGCGGCCCTCTGGAAGCTGCCGATCGTCTATATCGTCGAGAACAACCGCTACGCCATGGGCACGTCGACGGCGCGCGCCACCGCCCAGTCGAACTACTCGCTGCGCGGTTCCGGCTTCGGCATCCCCGGCATTCAGGTCGACGGCATGGACGTTCGCGCCGTCAAGGCGGCTGCCGACGAGGCGCTCGAACATTGCCGCTCCGGCAAGGGTCCGATCATTCTCGAAATGCTGACCTATCGTTATCGCGGTCACTCCATGTCCGACCCGGCGAAGTATCGCTCCAAGGACGAAGTGCAGAAGATGCGCTCCGAACATGACCCGATCGAACAGGTGAAAGCACGCCTCGTCGAAAAGGGCTGGGCTTCCGAAGACGATCTGAAGGCGATCGACAAGGATGTCCGCGACATCGTCGCCGACAGCGCCGACTTCGCCCAGGCCGATCCGGAGCCGGATGCATCCGAGCTCTACACCGACATTCTGCTCTAATCGGGGAGGGAACCCATGCCTATCGATATCCTCATGCCCGCCCTCTCTCCGACGATGGAAGAAGGCACGCTGTCCAAATGGCTGAAACAGGAAGGTGACAAGGTCACCTCCGGCGACGTGATTGCCGAAATCGAAACCGACAAGGCGACGATGGAAGTCGAAGCCATCGACGAAGGCGTCATCGGCAAGCTGCTCGTCGACGCCGGCACCGAAGGCGTCAAGGTCAACACCAAGATCGCCGTGCTGTTGCAGGACGGCGAATCCGCCGCGGATATCTCCGCCGCCAAACCGGCCGCCGCTGCCGCCCCAGCGGTTGCCCAGGAAGAAAAGCCGACCAACACCGGTTCTGCTGCAGCGCCGCTTCCGGCCGAGCCGAAGGCCGTCGTGCCGAATGACCCGGAAATTCCGGCCGGCACCGAAATGGTGTCGACCACCGTGCGCGAAGCGCTCCGCGACGCCATGGCCGAGGAAATGCGCGCCAGCGAAGACGTCTTCGTCATGGGCGAGGAAGTCGCCGAATATCAGGGCGCCTACAAGGTCACACAGGGCCTGCTGCAGGAATTCGGCCCTCGCCGTGTCATCGATACGCCTATCACCGAGCACGGTTTTGCCGGCGTCGGTGTCGGCGCCGCAATGGCCGGCCTTCGCCCGATCGTCGAATTCATGACCTTCAACTTCGCCATGCAGGCGATCGACCATATCATCAACTCCGCCGCCAAGACGCTCTATATGTCCGGCGGCCAGATGGGCGCGCCGATCGTGTTTCGCGGCCCGAATGGCGCCGCCGCCCGTGTCGGCGCCCAGCACAGCCAGGACTATGCTGCCTGGTACAGCGCAATCCCCGGCCTGAAGGTCGTCATGCCCTACACGGCATCCGACGCCAAGGGCCTGCTCAAGGCTGCGATCCGCGATCCGAATCCGGTCATCTTCCTCGAGAACGAAATTCTCTACGGCCAGCACTTCGATGTGCCGAAGCTCGACAATTTCGTCCTGCCGATCGGCAAGGCTCGCATCCATCGTCCGGGCAAGGACGTAACCGTGGTCTCCTTCGGCATCGGCATGACCTATGCGACGAAGGCTGTCGCCGAACTCGAAAAGATCGGCATCGACGTCGAACTGATCGACCTTCGCACCATCCGCCCGATGGATCTGCCGACCGTGATCGAATCGGTGAAGAAGACCGGTCGCCTGGTCACCGTCGAGGAAGGCTATCCGCAATCATCCGTCGGCACCGAAATCGCCACCCGCGTCATGCAGCAGGCCTTCGATTATCTCGATGCGCCGATTCTGACGATTGCCGGCAAGGATGTGCCGATGCCCTACGCCGCCAATCTCGAAAAGCTGGCGCTTCCGAACGTCGGCGAAGTCGTCGATGCGGTGAAGGCTGTTTGTTACAAATAAGGGGAGGGTATCTCGATGCCGATCAATATCACGATGCCCGCCCTCTCTCCGACCATGGAAGAAGGCAATCTTTCCAAATGGCTGGTCAAGGAAGGCGACACGGTCAAGTCTGGCGATGTGATCGCCGAGATCGAGACCGACAAGGCGACGATGGAAGTCGAAGCCGTCGATGAAGGCACGGTCGCCAAGCTCGTCGTTGCCGCCGGCACCGAAGGCGTCAAGGTCAATGCGCTGATCGCCGTTCTCGCCGCCGATGGCGAGGATGTCGCCGCTGCCGCAAGCGGCGCGGGCTCGCCCGCTCCGGCGCAGAAGGCCGAAGCCGCACCGGCCGCAAAAGCGGAGGCTGCACCGGCCCAGTCCGCTCCGGCTGCAGCACCGGCACCTGCCGCTGCACCTGCATCGGTTTCACCAGACGGCAGTCGCACCTTCTCTTCGCCGCTTGCCCGCAGGCTCGCCAAGGAGGCCGGTATCGACCTTTCGGCTGTCGCGGGCTCCGGCCCGCATGGCCGCGTCGTCAAGAACGACGTCGAAGCCGCCGTTGCCGGTGGTGGCGCCAAGGCCGCCACACCCGCAGCTACCGCTCCGCAAGCTGCTGCGGCTCCGGCTCCGGCCGCTGCAGCGCCGAAGGGCGCTTCCGAGGAGGCCGTGCTCAAGCTGTTCGAACCGGGTTCCTACGAGCTCGTGCCGCATGACGGCATGCGCAAGACGATCGCCAGACGCCTGGTCGAATCCAAGCAGACGATCCCGCATTTCTACGTCAGCGTCGATTGCGAGCTCGATGCTCTGATGGCGTTGCGCGCCCAGCTGAACGATGCAGCCCCGCGCAAGGATGGCGCTCCCGCCTACAAGCTCTCGGTCAACGACATGGTCATCAAGGCCATGGCGCTGTCGCTGCGCGACGTTCCGGATGCCAACGTCTCCTGGACCGACAACAACATGGTCAAGCACAAGTACGCCGATGTCGGCGTCGCCGTCTCGATCCCCGGCGGCCTGATCACCCCGATCATCCGCAAGGCCGAGCAGAAGACGCTGTCGGCGATCTCCAACGAGATGCGCGATCTCGGCAAGCGGGCCAAGGACCGCAAGCTGAAGCCCGAGGAATATCAGGGCGGCACCAGCTCGGTCTCGAACATGGGGATGATGGGCGTGAAGAACTTCGCCGCCGTCGTCAACCCGCCGCATGCGACCATCCTTGCGGTCGGCGCCGGCGAACAGCGGGTCGTCGTCAAGAAGGGCGAAATGGCTATCGCCACCGTGATGTCGGTCACGCTGTCGACCGACCATCGCTGCGTCGATGGCGCGCTCGGCGCCGAGCTGCTCCAGGCCTTCAAGGGCTATATCGAAAACCCGATGGGCATGCTGGTCTGACAACTGGGCGGAGGCGGAAATGACCAAGGCCGTTCTTTGTTATGGCGACTCGCTGACCTGGGGTTATGACGCCGAGACGATCGGCCGTCATGACTACAAGAATCGCTGGACGAGCGTGCTTCAGGCAGCGCTCGGCAGTGAGGCGCGTGTCATTGCCGAAGGCCTGAATGGTCGCACGACCGCTTTCGACGATCACCTGGCCGACTGCGACCGCAACGGTGCGCGCATTCTGCCGACGATCCTGCAGACGCACGCGCCGCTCGACCTCGTCATCCTTCTGCTCGGCACCAACGACATGAAGCCGGTCGTGGCCGGCTCGGCTTTTGCCGCCTGCCAGGGCATCAGCCGGCTCGTACGGCTGATCCGCAATCATGCCTGGCCCTTCGAATTCGACGGGCCGGAGATCCTGATCGTGGCGCCGCCGGCGATCTGCGCGACCGGCAATGTGCCTTTCGCCGCATCCTTTCCCGGCGGCATCGACGAATCGGCAAAGCTTGCAACCCTTTATCGTGATCTTGCCGACGAACTCGGCTGCGGCTTTTTCGACGGCAATTCCGTCGCCAGGACCACACCGATCGACGGCATTCACCTCGATGCGGAAAATACGCGTGCGCTCGGGCGTGGGCTGGAATCGATCGTACGGATGATGCTGGGGATCTGACCATGACCGCCTTCATCGCCCTGCGGCAGGCCTCACGGCGGGATGCCTCGGAGCTGGCGATCTTGGCGGATATTGCCTCGCACGGTTTTGCTTCCCGGCTCTGGTTCGCCGATGTGGCGAACGGCATCAGCGACACGCCCTTAGAGCGGGGCCGGCTGAAGATGAGCGAAGAGGAAGTTATCGGCGGCTGGCAGGATGCCGTCATCGCCGAGGCCTATGGCGAGGTCGCGGGTGTGGCGATCGGCCATGCGCTGCAGGAAGGCATAGGCGATATCGAGGCGACGATTCCAGCGACCAAGCCGATGCTCGCCTTGCAGAAAACGGTAGTCGGAATCTGGTTCGTCGGCAGTCTCGGCGTCTATCGCCATCTGCGCGGCATCGGCATCGGACGCAGGCTGCTGGAGGATCAGATCGACAGGGCCGATCGCCGCCCCGTCAGTCTCATTACCGCAAGTGATAACGAAGCGGCTCTGTCGCTTTATGGAAGAAACGGATTCCTGGAGGCTGCGCGCGCCGATGCCGTGCCGCTCTTCGAAAACAGCAAAAGACACGCGTGGGTGCTCATGACCCGCAGCGCAGCGTAACAAAGGCAGGAAACACATGGCTGAATCCTACGACGTCATCATCATCGGCTCCGGCCCCGGCGGCTATGTCGCCGCCATTCGCGCCAGCCAGCTCGGCCTCAAGACCGCGATTGTCGAGCGCGAGCATATGGGCGGCATCTGCCTGAACTGGGGCTGCATACCCACAAAGGCGCTGCTGCGCTCGGCCGAGGTGCTCGACCATGCCAATCACTTCAAGGATTACGGTCTCGTTCTCGAAGGCACGGTCAAGCCGGATGCCAAGGCCGTCGTCGGCCGCTCGCGCGCCGTCTCCGCCCGTCTCAATGCCGGCGTCGGCTTCCTGATGAAAAAGAACAAGATCGACATCATCTGGGGCGAGGGCAAGATCACCAAGCCTGGCGAGATCGTCGTTGGCAAGTCGTCGAAGCCCGCCGTCGAGCCGCAGCACCCGCTGCCGAAGAACGTCAAGGGCGAGGGCACCTATACCGCCAAGCATATCATCATCGCCACCGGCGCCCGCCCGCGCGCGCTGCCCGGCATCGAGCCTGATGGTAAACTGATCTGGACCTATTTCGAGGCGCTGAAGCCGGATGCACTGCCGAAGTCGCTGATCGTCATGGGTTCGGGCGCGATCGGTATCGAATTCGCAAGCTTCTATCGCTCGATGGGCGTCGACGTGACCGTTGTCGAAGTCATGCCGACCATCATGCCGGTCGAGGATGCCGAGATTACCGCCATCGCCCGCAAACAGCTTGAAAAGCGCGGCCTCAAGATCTTCACCAGCGCCAAGGTCACCAAGGTCGAGAAAGGTGCGGGCAGCATCACCGCGCATGTCGAGACCGCAGACGGCAAGGTCCAGCAGATCACTGCCGACCGGCTGATTTCGGCCGTCGGCGTTCAGGGCAACATCGAAAACCTCGGCCTCGAGGCGCTCGGCGTCAAGACCGACCGCGGCTGCGTCGTCATCGACGGTTATGGCAAGACCAGTGTCGCCGGCATCTATGCGATCGGCGATGTCGCCGGCCCGCCGATGCTGGCGCACAAGGCCGAGCATGAGGGCGTGGTCTGCGTCGAAAAGATCGCCGGCCTGCCGAACGTTCATCCCACTGATAAGGGCAAGGTCCCGGGCTGCACCTATTGCAATCCGCAGGTCGCCTCCGTCGGCATCACCGAAGCCAAGGCCAAGGAACAGGGCGGCGACATCCGCGTCGGCCGCTTCTCCTTCGCGGCGAACGGCAAGGCGATCGCGCTCGGCGAAGACCAGGGCATGGTGAAGGTGATCTTCGACAACAAGACCGGTGAGCTGCTCGGCGCCCACATGGTCGGCGCTGAAGTCACCGAGCTCATCCAGGGCTTCGTCGTCGCGATGAACCTCGAAACGACCGAGGAAGAACTGATGCACACCATCTTCCCGCATCCCACCGTTTCCGAAACGATGAAGGAAGCGGTGCTCGATGCCTATGGCCGTGTGCTGAACGCTTGATAATTTCCAGGGCCGCCCTTTATCTCAGGGCGGCAAAGCCGTCCCGCCGGGTGGCCAAAACCATCCCCGTCGTGGCTTATTCCTCCGGGGTGGAAAAAACGAAAGGCAATTATCATGTCTATGGAGACGCAGGCGTTGCTGGTGTTTTTGCTGATCGGCCTCGTTGCAGGCTTCCTCGCAAGTCTGGTCGTCGGTGGCGGCGGCTTGATAAGATGCCTGCTGAGCGGCATCATCGGCGCCTTCGTCGGCGGTTACCTGTTCAGCGCGCTCGGCATTTCGCTGGGCATTGAAAACGCGCTGGTGGTGCAGATCATCCACGCCACCGTCGGCGCCATCATCGTGGTGCTGATCGCCAGAGCGGTCGCTTGAGGCGCAACTGAAGGGCAGGGCAGAATGGAAAGTGTCGGCTGGATTTCGGCAATCATCATCGGCGGACTTGCGGGCTGGCTCGCCGGCAAGCTGATGGAAGCGCGATACGGGATTTTCCTGAACATCGTGCTCGGCATCGTCGGTTCGGTCGTCGCCAGCGCCGTGCTCGCGCAGTTTGATGTCGAAGTGGTCGGTGGGCGGCTCGGTTACTTCGTGACGGGTTTCCTCGGCGCCTGCCTGCTGATATTCCTGGCGCGGCTCGTGCGGCGCTAGATCCGGATGATTTGCCGCAAGGAGCGGTAGAAAGCTGATACTGCAATGGTGACCATTCTCGACACGATCAATCCTGACGCCAAGCGCGTGCGCCATCCCGAAAAGGCGCATCGGCCCGATACGGAAGTCATGCGCAAGCCGGACTGGATCCGCGTCAAGGCGCCGACCTCCAAGGGGTATGCCGAGACGCGCGCGATCGTGAAGGAGCACAAGCTCGTCACCGTCTGCGAAGAGGCCGGCTGCCCGAATATCGGCGAGTGCTGGGACAAGAAGCACGCCACTTTCATGATCATGGGCGAGATCTGTACTCGCGCCTGCGCCTTCTGCAACGTCGCCACCGGCAAGCCGAACGCGCTCGATATGGCCGAGCCGGAGAATGTCGCCAAGGCGGTCAAGGAGATGGGCCTATCCCACGTCGTCATCACCTCGGTCGACCGTGACGACCTGGAGGACGGCGGCGCCGAACACTTCGAAAAGGTGATCTGGGCGATCCGCGCGGCCTCGCCGGTGACGACGATCGAGATCCTGACGCCGGATTTCCTGAAGAAGCCTGGTGCGCTGGAACGCGTCGTCGCCGCCAAGCCTGACGTTTTCAACCACAATATGGAAACGGTGCCCGGCAACTATCTGACGGTTCGCCCCGGCGCGCGCTATTTCCATTCGGTCCGCCTGCTGCAGCGGGTGAAGGAACTCGATCCCACCATGTTCACCAAATCGGGCATCATGGTCGGCCTCGGCGAGGAGCGCAACGAAGTGCTGCAGCTGATGGACGATCTGCGCACCGCCGACGTCGATTTCCTGACGATCGGCCAGTACCTGCAGCCGACCCGCAAACATCACAGGGTCGAAAGCTTCGTCACTCCAGACGAGTTCAAGTCTTATGAGACCGTCGCCTACAGCAAGGGCTTCCTGATGGTCGCCTCCAGCCCGCTGACCCGCTCCTCCCACCATGCCGGCGACGATTTCGCCCGGCTGAGAGCGGCGCGCGAAAAGAAGCTGCTGATCGCCGCCGAGTAAGAGCCGGCCTCAGGGTCGGCGTATCGCCCATTGCAGCGCGGGGTAGCTGCCGATCATCTGGAACGCGCCAACCCCGACTGCCTCGCGAACGGCGACAGCTACGCCGCTGTGGGTATGCCCGAGAGTGTCGTGCCAATCGTCACCGGCGACAATACCGCCCGGTTTTACCTTACGCCTCAGCACTTTGAGCTCCTCGGCCGTGCCAGCATAGGAATGCGAAGAATCCAGATAGACCCAGTCAAGATGGTCGTCGGGAAGCTGCTCAAGGAAGGGTACTGAATAGGCCACATGCACCGATACGCTTGCGCCATGCGCATTCTTTTTGATACGTCGCGAAGCCACATCGTGGGCACGCCTAGTCGATAACCGGCCATTGGCGGTATAAATGCCCCAGTCCGGATAGCGATTTCCGAAAATCAACCACCAAGGGTCGACGAAATAGGCGGACTTCGGTCTGGCCCGGTCGAGCAGAATGGTCGAGAACAATCCGGTGAACACGCCAAGCTCAGCGCCGACACCACCCTTAGGAAGCAAATCACAGAGGAATTGTCTGCTCTTCAATCGGTGGTCGAACAAAAATTCGGACTGTAGAAATTTATAGTCTAGAGGTGTGTTCCCGGCAAAAAGTATATCTTTTGCATTTGTGATGAAATGTTCTGTCAAAAAGCTCATGTGCGCCACCACCCATAATTGGGTGCCCCACATATAGGTTCAGCAGTCCGGTCTGGCAAGCAATCTTATTGGAGCGTGCCATAACTATACTATATCGGCAAGATTAAGGATCGTCAGGGCAATCACCCGGTGGAACAGAAATCGAAATCCATGCCAATCCATGTCGTTGATCCGGATCGTCCGGCGGAAATCGTCAGAAGCGCCGACCGTATCCTGGTGATCGGCTGCCCCGGCAGCGGCAAGAGCACGCTCGCAAAGCGGCTTTCGCGAGCCCTCGACCTTGAATACATCTCCATGGACCGCGACTTCTATTGGCTGCCCGGCTGGAAAAAGAGGCCGCGCGACGAGATCGACCGCCTGATCGCCACTGCCGCGGCGGCGGAACGCTGGATCATGGATGGGACCGGCCTCAGCTCCTTCCATCTCCGCCTGCCACGCGCCGATGCGGTCATTTGGCTTCGCCCGCCAAGATATGCATGCCTCTACGGTATCGTCTCAAGAGCGTTTCGTTATTTTGGGCGCAACCGTCCCGAACTGCCCGCCGGATGCCCTGAACGCCTCTCGCTGGATGCTCTCACCTATATCTGGAATTTCGAGCGGGATGCGGTCCCCTTGATCGAGGCCGCCCTTCGGGACTATGGGCTTGCAAATTCCACTGTTGTCATAAGATCACGCGAAGCGGCTAGCCGGCTCGCCGCTACTAGTGCTTAGGAACGTGACCGCATGAGCGTTTCCTTTCACCGGCTGATGGCCCACACTCCGAGCGAAGAGGCAGCAAAGGCGAGGGCGATGCGGAAGTTGTGAACGAACAGCCAGGTGTCGAGCTTCGCCGAAACCTGGTCGGCGGCCACCGCCTTCGCGCCGAAAGCGTCGTTGCTAGGCACAAAATAGGCCATCGTCAGCACGAGAATAGCGGCGATACAGCCCGCCTCGGCAAGCCAGAGGTTGCGCGTTGCCGCATTGCTCCAGTCGATCCAGAGCATGCCGGCCACCCCGATCAGCGTTGGGATCACGACGAGTGGAATGGCGCGTTGGATAAAGCCGCCATACCTGCCGAACGAGTCAAGGAAATCGGCGGGAGGCAGGCTCTTCCAGTGTCCGCCAAGGATGATGCCGATGGCGAGCATGACGCCCCCGAACCCCGCAGGACCGGCGATTGCCATGATTTTGAACAGCAGTGACATGTGGTAGCTTCCTTCTAATGATGCTCAAGCTGTGCAGATGCCGGCTACGGCGATCTTCTGAAACAGGTGCGGCCTTGCAACCGCGGATGCCGGATACGCGACGACCTGGGCGCGGAAGTCGGGATGATTGAACGCAGCGCGGAATGCTTCATTCGATTCCCACACCGCATAGTTCAGATAAGCCATGCTCTGGCCGAGCGATGGAGCTGCGTCGAGATGAAGCCGGGCTATCGCTTCATAAAATCAGCGTCACGGCTCCAGACTTCGAGGAAGCGCGACTCATCAGCGGGGTCGAGCGTGACGAGATTGATCAGCACGACCGGGGCTGCATCGACATCGAGCTGGCGCTGGATCGGAAAATTCTCGTCAAGTGGTTGCATATGCGTCATTTAAGACTCCTTCATATTGGTATAATGATGTCAATCTGGTGTGATGCATACATATTAACTTGGCATGATGATGTCAATAACGACATATGGTGACAGATGGATGAAGCGACGCGAACCCCGATAGGCGAGGCCTTGACGGATCTGATCCTTTCGATGTTTCGGGTGAACAACTTGACCTTGATCTGGGGAGACCGACTAGTTGCGCCCTACGGGCTGACCAGCGCACGCTGGCAGATATTGGGGGCGATCGTGCATGCCGATCGGCCGCAGCCGGTGGCATGGCTCGCCCGGGACCTCGGTGCCAACCGCCAGAACGTGCAGCGCATCGTCAATGATCTGTACGGAGAAGGGCTGGTCGAATTCGAACCCAACCCGCATCACCGGCGGGCGCAACTCGTCGTGCTGACCGGGAAAGGACAGCAAGCTTACGATGCCGCGATCGCTGCCTACAATCCGCGCGTCAACGCCATGGCCGGAGGACTTTCACTTGCCGAAATCCAAACCGCGCATCGCGTTATGATGACGCTGCGGCACAGTCTCGAAGGAGAAATCGGTGCGGAAAAGCACGACTGATCGTTACGGCACAATCGCCGTCACCATGCATTGGCTGACCGCGATAGTCTTGCTCGTTGCCCTTGTCTCCGGTTTCCGAGCCGGAAATGCCGTCGAGCCGCTCGCAAAGGCGGCGCTTCTCCGCGTGCATATCCAGCAGCGATCATGGTTCTTTTGCTGACCGTGTGTCGCATCGCCTGGTGGTCGCTTTTCGATAAGAAACCGCTGCGAGCGAAGGGGGCACCCTCGTGGCAAGAGCGGTTGGCGCGCGTTGTTCATCTTGTCCTCTATGTCGTCATCCTCGGCATGATCGCGAGCGGTTTCGGCATGATCGCGCTGAGCGGCGCGGTGCAAGCCATATTCGGAGCTGGCACGGAATTGCCGGACTTCCACCTCTATTCACCGCGCCTGCCACATGGGCTTGGGGCCAATCTACTGCTCGCGCTGCTCTTCACCCATGTTGGGCGGCACTATTCCATCAGTTCATCCGCAGCGACGGGTTGCTCTGGCGCATGTGGTATGGGCGCTGAGAACGAAACTAGGCATCCCGGAACCGCGCTTGCGACGAGAAAGTCGCACCGCTGGCATGCCAATTCTTCAGCTAAAATCCCGTCGTCAGATGCGCGAGCTTCTTGATCTTCTCGGCCGGCCCGCTTAATTGCCGCCTATGCCGCAATTCGAAACGCACCGTCCCGTCCCGCACACACCCGAACAGATGTTTGACCTCGTTGCCGATGTCGAGCGCTATCCGGAATTTCTGCCGCTCTGCGAAGCCCTGGCCATCAGGAGCCGCAAGGAGCGCGACGGCAAGATCCTGCTCGTCGCCGATATGACGGTCGGGTACAAGGCGATCCGCGAGACCTTCACGACCCAGGTGCTGCTGAACCGGGCCGAGCACGTTATCGAGGTCAAATATATCGATGGTCCGTTCAGATATCTCGACAATCGCTGGCATTTCGCCGAGACGCTGACCGGCGGCTGCACCGTCGATTTCTTCATCGACTACGAGTTCAAGAGCCGCATCCTCGGGGCGTTGATGGGCTCGATGTTCGACCGCGCCTTCCGCATGTTCACCGAAGCCTTCGAGACCAGGGCAAACCGGATCTACACGACGGCCTGACGCGGCGACCGTCGAAGGTGTCGTCAGCCGGCGAGGAGCGAGTGCACCATTTCCAGCGCCGTCCGGACGGTTGCCAGCCGAACCTCGCTGCGGCCGATATCGCCATAGAGCATCTTTCGATGGATGAGCGCGCCGGCGCGTGACTTGGCGGCGAGATGCACGAGGCCGACGGGTTTTTCGGGCGATCCGCCGCCAGGGCCGGCAATGCCGGTGACGGCAATGGCGATTGCGGCGCGCGAGCGGAAGAGGGCGCCATGCACCATCTGCCGCGCCGTTTCCTCCGACACCGCCCCGAAGCGCAGCAGCGTTTCCGCTTGCACGCCGAGCAATTCGATCTTCGCGGTATTGGTATAGGTCACAAAGCCGCGGTCGACGACGGCCGAGGAGCCCGATATCTCGGTCAGCGCGCCGGCGATCAATCCGCCAGTGCAGGATTCGGCGGTCGAGATCACCAGCCCGGCGGTGGTGAAGTCACGGATGATCGTCTCCGCCGCCGACAGAATATCCTGAGGAAAAAGGCTCATCATTTCCTCCCGCGATAGACGACGGTCGCCGTGGCGATCGCCGCGATGCCTTCGCGCCGGCCGACGAAGCCGATCGTCTCGTTGGTGGTCGCCTTGACCGAGCAGCGCTCGATATCGATACCGAGATAATCCGACAGTTTCGCCCGCATGGCTTGGCGATGCGGGCCGACCTTCGGCGCCTCGGCGATCAGCGAGACGTCGGCATTCATGATCGTGCCGCCGTGATCGCGCACGATCCGGGCGGCATGCTCGATGAAGATCCGCGACGCCGCGCCCTTCCATTGCGGGTCGGATGGCGGGAAATGATCGCCGATATCGCCGGCGCCGCAGGTGGCAAGCAGCGCGTCCGTCAGCGCATGCAGCGCGACGTCGGCATCGGAATGTCCTTTAAGCTTCTGGTCATGCGGAATGAACACACCGCAGAGCGTCACGCCATCGCCTGCTTCAAGCTGGTGCACGTCGTACCCATTGCCTGTGCGCACATCGGGAAGCGGTGACGTCGACAGCTTGTCGTCGGCCATGGCGATATCCTTCTTCACCGTCAGCTTGACGTTATCGGGCGTGCCCTCGACGATCGTCACCGGAATGCCCAGCCATTCGGCGATAGAGGCATCGTCGGTGAAATCGCTTCGCCCGCTCGCCGCCGCCTTTTCATGCGCGTCAAGGATCGTTTCGAAAGCGAAGGACTGTGGCGTCTGCGCCGCGTAGAGGTGCTCGCGCGAAACGGTCGTCAGCACGGTGCCGGCGCTGTCGGCGCGTTTCAGCGTGTCGGTGACCGGGATCGCCGGCAGCACCGCCTGCGCGCCGTCGCCGAGGCTCTCGGTAATGCGGTCGAGAAGCACGTGGTCGAAGAACGGCCGCACGGCATCGTGGATCAGCACATGGCTGATTTGCTTGTCCTTGAGATATCTGAGACCGGCCAGCACGGATTGCTGGCGGGTCGCGCCGCCATGCACCATTTCGATCGGTGTTGCCGAGATGATGTGGCGAAAGGCTCTGGCAAACAGCGCCTCGTCATCGGGATGAATGACGACGACGATCTCGGTCGCCGCTTCCCATGTCATGAAGTTTTCAAGCGTATGCACGATAACCGGCTTGCCGCCGATCATGCGATATTGCTTGGGGCCTTCCTTTGAGGAGCCTGCACGCTCGCCGCGGCCGGCGGCAACGATGACAATTCCAGCCGATATCGGTTGCTTAGAAGGCATTTGCAGCATAAATCCCCTAAAATATGCGGAATTGACCCGAGTGCTCTAACGTCTTGCTTTGGCCTTTTCCAGCATCTGCCCGAAAAATATCGATTTCGATCCCAGCCCCCTTGGCAAGCCGGGGAACAATGGCTAAAAATCATGCAGTTCCACAGCATGCCCGAAAGATAATCATTTGATTTCCAAGGACCTCGCAGCGCCTTTCCGAGTAGGACCCGTCTCCGTGCGGAACCGCGTCGTGCTGGCGCCGATGTCCGGCGTCACGGACATGCCCTTCCGCGAGCTCGCCTGGCGCTTCGGTGCCGGCCTCGTCGTCACCGAAATGGTGGCAAGCCGCGAACTGGTCAACGACACCGCCGAATCCTGGTCGCGGCTGCGGGCCACGGGCTTCCGGCCGCATATGGTGCAGCTCGCTGGCCGCGAAGCGCACTGGATGGCTGAGGCGGCGAAGATCGCTGCCGATCACGGCGCCGATATCATCGACATCAACATGGGCTGCCCGGCGAAGAAGGTGATCGGCGGTTATTCCGGCTCGGCGCTGATGCGCGATCCCGATCATGCGCTCGGCCTCATCGAGGCGACGGTTAGGGCCGTCGACATTCCGCTGACGCTGAAGATGCGCCTCGGCTGGGATGAAAATTCCATCAACGCGCCCGACATCGCGCGCCGCGCCGAGGCGGCCGGCATCCGGCTGGTGACCATTCATGGGCGCACCCGCATGCAATTTTATGAAGGCCGTGCTGATTGGGATGCGATCCGCGCCGTCCGCGAGGCGATCTCCATTCCGCTGATCGCCAATGGCGATGTCGAAACTGCAGAGGACGCGCAGGAAATATTGCGCCGCTCCGGTGCCGATGCCGTCATGATCGGCAGGGGCTGTCAAGGCAGGCCGTGGCATGCCGGCGTTATCGCCGGTGGCGCCGAGCCGCACCGGCAGGAGATCGCCGATGTCGCCGTCGAACATTACGCGATGATGCTCGATTTCTACGGCGAGGCGGTGGGGATCCGCCATGCCCGCAAGCATCTCGGCTGGTATCTCCAGCGTTTCGCCGCTGATCTCACCGGTGGCGAAAAGGCAGCGATCATGACCTCACGAGATCCGCGCGAGGTGGCCGCGCGCCTTTACGAGGCGCTGGCATCAACTGTTGTCGACAGCCGGGAGGCGGCATGACGAAGGATATGACTTCTCCGCCCGATCACGCCGGCGGGACCGTCGCCATGGCCGTGCTCAACGCCATCCAGAACCCCGTCGTCATGGTCGACGAATCCGGTTTCGTCGTTTTCGCCAATTGGGAGGCGGAGGCCTTCTTCGGTGCCAGCGCCCCGCATCTGGCGCGTTACCGCATCTCGACCTTCATTCCCTTCGGCAGCCCGCTGCTTGCCCTGATTGACCAGGTGCGCGAGCGCAAGGCCCCGGTCAACGAATATCGCGTCGACCTGAGTTCGCCGCGCCTCGGCCAGGACAAGCTCGTCGATCTCTATGTCGCCCCGGTGCTCAGCGAACCCGGCGCCGTCGTCATCGTCTTTCAGGAACGCTCAATGGCCGACAAGATCGACCGGCAGCTGACGCATCGCGCCGCTGCTCGATCGGTGACCGGTCTCGCCTCGATGCTGGCGCATGAAATCAAGAATCCGCTCTCCGGCATTCGTGGTGCTGCCCAGCTGCTCGAACAGTCTGCGGTCGACGAAGACCGGGCGCTGACCCGGCTGATCTGCGACGAGACCGACCGCATCGTCTCGCTGGTCGATCGCATGGAAGTCTTTTCCGACGAACGCCCCGTCGACCGCATGCCGGTCAACATCCATTCCGTGCTCGATCATGTGAAGGCCGTTGCCAAGGCCGGTTTTGCCCGCAACATCCGCGTCACCGAGAGCTACGACCCGTCGCTGCCGGCGGTCTATGCCAATCGCGACCAGCTCGTCCAAGTCTTCCTCAATCTCGTCAAGAACGCCGCCGAAGCGGTCGGTGATCGGCCGGAAGGCGAGATCATGTTGACGACGGCCTATCGGCCCGGCATCCGTCTCTCGGTTGCCGGCACGCGCGAAAAGATCTCGCTGCCGCTGGAATTCTGCGTTCACGACAATGGCCCCGGCGTTCCTGCCGATCTGTTGCCGCATCTCTTCGATCCCTTCATCACCACCAAGCCGAACGGCAGCGGCCTCGGCTTAGCGCTCGTCGCCAAGATCATCGGCAATCATGGCGGCATCATCGAATGCGACAGCCAGAACAGCCGCACGACATTCCGCGTTCTCATGCCGGCGTCCAAGGACGCTTCGCTCGAGGACGCCTCTATAGCAAGCTCGACAGGACCTTCTCGATGACAGCTACGATCCTCGTTGCAGATGATGATGCGGCCATCCGGACCGTGCTCAACCAGGCTTTGAGCCGCGCCGGCTATGACGTCCGCATCACCTCCAACGCCGCTACCCTCTGGCGCTGGATTTCGGCGGGTGAGGGCGATCTGGTCGTCACCGATGTGGTGATGCCGGACGAAAACGCCTTCGACCTGCTGCCGCGCATCAAGAAGGCGCGTCCCGACCTGCCCGTTCTTGTCATGAGCGCGCAGAACACCTTCATGACCGCCATCAAGGCCTCGGAAAAGGGCGCTTACGACTATCTGCCGAAGCCCTTCGATCTCACCGAGCTGATCGGCATCATCGGCCGTGCGCTCTCCGAGCCGAAGCGCAAGCCGGCCAAGCTCGAAGACGATATGCAGGACGGCATGCCGCTCGTCGGCCGTTCGGCGGCGATGCAGGAAATCTATCGCGTTCTCGCCCGCCTGATGCAGACGGACCTGACGCTGATGATCACCGGCGAATCCGGCACCGGCAAGGAGCTCGTCGCCCGCGCCCTGCATGACTACGGCAAGCGCCGCAACGGCCCGTTCGTGGCGATCAACATGGCGGCGATCCCGCGTGACCTGATCGAATCGGAACTGTTCGGCCATGAGAAGGGCGCCTTCACCGGTGCGCAGACCCGCTCGACCGGCCGCTTCGAGCAGGCCGAAGGTGGCACGCTCTTCCTCGACGAAATCGGTGACATGCCGATGGACGCCCAGACGCGGCTTCTGCGCGTGCTGCAGCAGGGCGAATACACCACCGTCGGCGGCCGCACGCCGATCCGCACCGACGTGCGCATCGTCGCCGCCACCAATAAGGACCTGAAGCAGGCGATTAATCAGGGCCTGTTCCGCGAGGACCTCTATTACCGCCTCAATGTCGTGCCGCTGCGCCTGCCGCCGCTGCGCGATCGCGCCGAGGACATTCCCGATCTCGTGCGCCATTTCATCCAGCAGGCCGAAAAGGAAGGTCTTGGCTCCAAGCGCTTCGATCAGGAAGCGCTGGAACTGATGAAGGCCTATGCCTGGCCGGGCAATGTCCGCGAACTGGAAAATCTCATCCGCCGTCTGGTGGCGCTCTATCCGCAGGATGTCATCACCCGCGAGATCATCGACGCCGAGTTGCGCTCCGATGTGCCCGACAGCCCGATCGACAAGGGTCCGATCCGCAACGGCTCGATGACGATCGCCCAGGCCGTCGAGGAGAACATGCGCACCTATTTCTCAGGCTTCGGTGAAAACCTGCCGCCGCCCGGCCTCTATGACCGCGTGCTGACGGAAATGGAATATCCGCTGATCCTCGCCGCGCTCACGGCAACGCGCGGCAACCAGATCAAAGCAGCCGATCTTCTCGGTCTCAACCGCAATACCTTGCGCAAGAAGATCAGGGAGCTGGGTGTCTCGGTCTACAGAAGTTCCCGCACCGCCTGAGCGTGTTCGGGCTTGCGCGGTACTACGGAGGGATGTCGAACGCATCCTCCCGGTCGCGATGACGCTCATGAATTGCTCATCGGCGCACGCGCCGGCTGAGCTGGCCCGGTATCAGATAGCGCTTCATGAACATGGTGACCTTGCAACTCAGGCTTCAAACGACTGAGCGCAAGACTGACAGAAAGGTGTGTGGGGGACTGCGCCAAGCCTCTTCTCGCCGACCGGCATGCTGCATTTCACACATGTGCCAAAAGTTCCGGCTTCAATCCGGTCCAACGCCGCTTGGACGGCGAGGAGCTCCTTTTGTCCAGCCTCGCCGAGTTCTTCCAGGACTTCATCGTTATTTCGCTCTGTGGCACGATCATTATCGTCAGGATTCCGAGGCTCTTCGAAATCATGCTCGATCGCTTGCAGGCGGGTTTCCAGCTCGCGCCGGCGTTGGTCAAGGATCGCCTTGTACTTTTCGATATGCTGCCTCGTTTGCGAGGAGGACTGCTTCTGCATGATCGCTCTCCAGCCGGCCTTTTGTTCGCGACCGACACCGTGTTTTACTGGGAATTTCGCCCCTGACGGGAAGCGGCAAAGCTAGGCGTGTAGGGCGTCCGTCGGATTGATCCGAATCAAGGTAGCTTTCGATCCGCGAGTGCCGATGAGAGCGGATTTCGTCCTGTCGACCGCATCTTCGAAACGGGTCGCCAACAGGGTTCTATCGAACGTGTAGGTCATGAGAAGTCTCCTTTGGGCGGTGGCTCCCATGCAACGGCCGTCAAATGCCGGGCCTCCAATCACCTGTCCTGCATAAACGCCTGCATTTCCTCAGGCGTAACCTTGCCGTCATTGCTTGCGTCAACCGCGTCGAAGACGCGTTTATGGATCGCGGTCAACTCTTCGAAAGAAATTGCGCCGTCCC
Organism: Rhizobium sp. NZLR1; assembly: GCF_017357385.1. Taxonomy (NCBI): domain Bacteria; kingdom Pseudomonadati; phylum Pseudomonadota; class Alphaproteobacteria; order Hyphomicrobiales; family Rhizobiaceae; genus Rhizobium; species Rhizobium sp. NZLR1. Next base: position 2,151,882 of record NZ_CP071632.1, read on the forward strand.
CATCACTATCAGCGATGGCAAACATGATCTTCACCATATGACCGCTCATTGGCCCCATCATGCGCATTCCTGGGGACATGCCAGATGGCATCATGTTGCGGCCCATCATGCCTGGCATCATTTCCGATCCGTCCGCCTCGGGTTTAGCCTCAGACTGGGCCGGGTCTGGACTTTTCGTCTGGGCGGAGGCGATGCCCATGGCACCGACGGCACCGAGCAAGGCCAGCAGAGTGATCGTTGGCAGTCTGAACATGGACATCCTGACTCTCCTCTTTGAGTGTTGTCCTCCACGAGTTGGAGCGTCCTTTGAAGATACGACGCACATAGGGTTCAAACATTGCGCTGGATCAAACCACTTGCATGGTTCGAGTCGTCGATGAGGGACCGATCGACTTTGCGCCGCGTCATGCTTGCGATGCGAGCCACCAGAATCTCCGAGGAGTCATCGCGGCCGAAGCGATACCGAGGATCGAGCCGGACGACGCAAGAAACAAGGTGACTTCCGAGTGCGATGAGCTCGTCTCGGGGCCGGTAACGGATGAGCTTTCGAGCTGGCTTCTGCGAGGTCTGGTCAGCGCGCAAACAGGCCGCATCCGATCCCTTTCGGCTGGTCATGCCTGAGGAAGAGAACAGACAGACCGAGCCTTTCCGCGAGCGCAAGACCGTGTGCTTGGCCAAGAACCATCATCGCCGTCGCCCAGGCGTCGGCGCTCATGCAATCGCAGGCGATCACGGTCGCCGAGGCGGGCGGATCTCTAAGCGGGAAGCCGAGGCGCGGCTCCATGGTGTGCGAGAGACGATGGCCGCCGACATCAATCCAGTGTCGATAGTCGCCTGACGTCGCAACGGCGGCATCATCCAGCTCGAGCATGGAATGCACGGCACGCACTTCCAGATTTGGCGTTTCGACGGCGACGGTCCAGCCACGACCGTCGGGCTGAGTGCCGAGTGCTTTCAGTTCGCCGTCGATGGCGAAGAGGCCGGCTTCGATTCCGTGCTCGCGCGCAGCCTTCGCCAGTTGATCGGCGCCATAACCCTTGGCGATGCCATTGAGATCGAAGCACATCTCGGAGTGCTTGCGGGCGCGTCCGGCGGACTTGTCCAGCTCGAGAACATCATGGGCCGGGCTGCGTTTCGCAAGACGGGCGGTCCTGATCATGTCCTCGCTTGCGTCCAACATGCCGAAACCCCACGCGGTGGTGGCATCGCCCACGCCGATATCGAAGGCGCCGCCCGAGGTGCGGCCGATGGCAAGACCCGCTCCCAGCACGGTAAGCAGCCGGTCGGGCAGGGCAATCCATCCACCGGGTCGCGCGGCGTTCAAGCGATTCAGATCGCTTTCAGGCCTCCAGGTGGACATTTGTTTGTCGACTTCGGTCACGGCGTCGGCCATCGCCTTGCGGGCGGGGGCGACATCGAAATGCGATGGCATGTGAAAGAGGGCGGACCAGCGCGTGCCCATGGTCGGACCGTTCATCGCGTAGCGCGTCATGTCAGTAGATGTCCTCGGCATAGCGGCCAGTGGCTTTCAGGAGCGCGAGGTTGACGCCCTGTGCCGCGAGAATGTCGGCAAGCACGGCGGCAACGGCCGCCGCCATGTCCCGACTCCCGCAGATGAGAACCTGACCGCCTGCGGCAATGAGCTTGCCGATGCGCTCGGCGTCCTTACGCAGAATATCCTGCACATAGGCCGGGCTTGCAGTTCGCGAAAAGGCGGTCGATACCGAGGTCAGCCGGCCGTCCTTTTTCCAGTAGGAAAGCTCCTCGGCGTAAAGCGCGTCGCTGGCTGGATGGCGAGTTCCGAAATAGAGGTGCATGGGGCGGCGTGCCCGGTTTCGACGCGCGAAGCCGGCAAGCGGACCGATACCGGCGCCGGCGCCGATGAGAATGACCGGCTTGCCTCCCCGGGCCGGGCGGAAGGAGGGGTTTGGGCGCACGAAGGCCGCAACAGTATCCCCCGGTTTCAATGCGGTGAGTTGGGTCGAGCAAAGCCATCCCACTTGCTTGCGGACGCAGATTTCGAGAAAGCCATCCGTGGTACCGGAAGCAAGTGAGTAGAAGCGCGGCAGATCCGAGCCTTGCGGCACGATGCCGATCAGGTCTCCGGCCTCGAACCGCGGGAAACCCTTGCCTGTCAGACGCTGCCGGAGCGAGATGTTCGGCAGGGCAAAGCGCAGGATGGCGGTGGTCGCCTGTACGCCTGCGCCATAATCGCGGCGGGATATCAGCGGCAATCTCCAGGTCTTTGGAGCGGTTGGTTGGTGCGTCAGCTCGAAATCGAGGCCAAGCGTCTCAGCCAGGAGCCGTCCCCAGCGGGCGAAATCCTGAGGCGATTGGCGGTCTACCGTGTCGAAGGGTATGAGGGAGGCCCAGCCCTTGTCCTTGGCGATCGTCGCGATCTCGGAGGCGAAACCGCAGAAGGCCGGGAAGCTGCGATCGCCGAAACCGAGCACGGCGAGCGGCAGGCTGGGCTTTGCGGGCGTACGCTCGAAACGTTCGATGAAGCCCATGGCGGAGGCGGGCGCTGCGCCGTCACCATAGGTGGCGGCGAGCAGCATAACACGCCGCGCCTTCGGCCAACGGGCCGGTTCGAAATCGGACATCGGGCCGACGTGGACGCAAAGACCCTCTGCGGAAAGAGCAACCTGCAGCGTATTGGCAAAGCCTTGGGTCGTGCCGCTCTCACTGCCGACGAGCAGGATCGTATCGGCCTCGCCAGCGTCTGCCGAGGTTGCTCTTGGGGCGCGGCGCCCCTTGAGCCAGACAAGCAGGCCTGTCCAGCCGAGAACAGGTACAGCAAGCGCAGAGAACCCGAGGACGAGCCCGAGCCAGGCCAAGCCGCACCCCGTGTGCAGCATGGTGATGAGGAGCGTGACCCTGTCGACCCAGCCGGCGTCCGACCAGGCCAGCAGCGCGCCGTTGCCCTGATCGATGTAAGCTTCTCCTGCTGCTGTCTTGAGTGTGAAAACGTCCGTTGCGTCGCCCGTAGCAGGGAAAGTCAGCGAGAGCAGGTTATTGACCGGCGTCTCTTGAAGCAGAGCGACAGACGTGAGCGCTACCCCGGTCTTGCCGCTGACGTCGGCCGGGAAGGCCGGCGCACCCGCGCTTTCCGGCAGCAGGCCGAAAACAGCAGCCGTCATCCAGAGCGCAGTGAGCGAGGAGAGGAAGAGGCCCGGCAGAGCTAGGCGCGAGACGACGGCGTGTAAGCGTCCGTCGCCGGTACCGCGAACGGATTTCAGGACGAAAAGCCAGCCGCCGGCGCGCCGTGCCATCAGGAACAGCCCGGAAATTGCGAGGGCAAGCATAACCGCTGCACCGCCCGCAGTTATGAAACGTCCAGTATCGTCGAGGAAAAGCGAGCGATGGAGATTGGTCAACCAGCGCTCCAGATCCGAGGTGTCGGCGCTGCCGGCCGGCGTGCCAGTGGCAGGGTCGATGACAGAGGAGGCGGGTTGGTCGCCTTCGTAGTAATAGGCGGTGATCCGCCCGGACGGCGCGCGTCTGATCTGTTCCACCGTAGGTTCTGCCGCCTGGACTCGCGCGGTGAGTTCGGCAACGCTGATGTGCTGCGCGGCAGGCGTGGTAAGCGCCTCAGCGGCGGGGAAGATCGACAGTGCAGCGCCGCTCAGCGCGACGACGGTGAGAAGCACCGTGGCGATCAGCCCAAACCAGCGGTGAAGCGAGCGGTTCATGGCGAGCGTCCTTCCCGCTCAACGCGCATAGGTGAAGGCGGCGACGTAGCGCATGCCCTTCACCATCTGCCCCAAGCCGGCCGATGCCAGCGGCACCACGATCTCGTTTGGGCTGTCGCGCATGTCTTCCACGGCGGAGTCGATGTGAAGCTGATAGCCGGCATCGAACAGCGTATCGGCAAGATCGACCGTGACCTTGAGTGAACGGCCGGCACCAACACTGGCACCCGTGATGCCTTTGATCTCGGCGGTATCGCCACCGGTGGCGCGGGACCAGCCGGTGAGATGCTCGTAATACCTGCTCTTGCCGCCCGCCATCCAAAGGCTGCCGACATATTTGCCCTGCGCATCGGTGACGTAATAAGCAAGGTAGGCACCATCGCCGCCGTAGTTGCGCATGCTGGTGGTGAAGGTCACCTCACGCGCCATGGCAAGGCCAGGAACGGTAAGAGCCGTGGTGACTGCAAGCATGGCGATAACGGATTTCATTCTCATCGCTATTCTCCTTGGCTGATTTGACGGTTCAGTTCGTCTGGACCCGCGGCTTGGAACCAGGCGTGAATAGGCCGTTGCTGGGCGGGGTGGTGTTCTGCTGCTGCACGGTGCCGCCTAGACCGCAGGCATCGTCATCCCAGTTTTCGCAGTCATCGGCGGCGTGACGGCCGGTGTCGTCGTGACGGAGGTGATGCTCCTCCTTGTGTTCATCGTCCTCGCTTTCTTGATAGCCGGCTGGTACGGCCCCGGCGGCGGCACTCTTCTGTGTGGGGGACGGCCTGGCCAGACTGCCGAGGGGAGCGAGAAAGCCGATGCCGGCGCAAGCGGCCAGAAAAAATTTGCGGTACGTCATATGTGACCTCCAGTTGGCTATCTTTATGGGGATTGGGAGCGATGCTCAGCGATCTTCGCGGCGTCTATCGAGTTGGATGACTTCAAGCGTCACCGGATCGATTTTCGCTTCGAAGCGACGGCCGTCCCTGTCGGTGCCCCGGATTTCGTAACAACCGTCATCGATCTTGATGCGCTTCAACGTCCAACCCCGTTGCCCGGCCATGGCGCGAACCGCCGCATGCGTCTTCCAATTGCTGATCGGAACGTCGCAGTCGTCTCTTGCCTGAGCGGATGTCACGGCGATGACGGCGAGCGCCAAGATGGGCAAGGTGCCGTTTTTCATTCTTGTTTCCTCTCATTTCGGTCTGATCAATTGCGTTCCAAGCTGACCGGCATCTGACAAACCGCGCGACATTGCTTCAGCTTCCCGTAAGCTGGCCGGTGGACTAGGAGACGAAAGAGAGAGGGAGGGTTGCGATGCGGGTTCTGCTGATCAAGGACGATACGGCGCTGGGCGCGGCCATTCGCGACCAGATCGCTGCCGACGGTCACTCCGTCGATTGGGTCAATCGCCTCGACCAGGCGGGCGATGCGATCGTTGCTGCTGCCTACGATCTGGTGCTGCTCGATCTGATGCTGCCCGATGGGCTTGGCATTCCCTTTCTGAAGGCGTTGCGTGGGCGCGGCGACGTGACGCCGGTCATGATCCTGACAGCGCTCGACCAGGTCTCTGACCGCATTGCCGGATTGAACGCTGGCGCCGATGATTACATGGTGAAGCCCTTTGATCTTGCTGAGCTTTCGGCGCGGATCGGGTCGGTGGCGCGCCGTTATGCCGGCAATCCCAATCCCAACATCACGCTTGGCCCGCTCGCCATCGATCTCGCCGCCAGAAGCATCACGCTGAATGGCAAGGCCGTGGTTCTAACGGCGCGAGAATGGGTCCTGTTTGAGGCCTTCCTGCAACGTCCGGGCCAGCTTCTTTCGAAGGCGCAGCTCGAAGAGCGGCTCTATTCCTTCGATAGGGAAATCGACAGCAACGCCATCGAGGTCCATGTCAGCCGGTTGCGCAAGAAGCTCGGTACTCATGTGATCGAGACCGAGCGCGGGCTCGGCTATCGTCTGGGACGGCCATGAGGATCGGCGCTTCGCTCCAGACGCGCCTGGCGCTCGCCCTCGGGCTTTCAGTGACTCTGCTATGGCTTGTGGCGGCAGCGGTGACCGCGCACCGCCTTGGCGGGCAGATGGAAGAGGTGTTCGATGATGGCCTGAAGGCAACAGCGCAGCGCATTTTGCCGATTGCCCGGCACGACCTGCGAGAAGGCCATCAAGGCCGCGATGCGACCGATTACGACGACAATGGTGAGGACGACGACGGCGATGGACGCATCGACCGAGAGGCTCGCTACGGCGAAGATGTAAGCTTCATCGTGCGTGACCAAAACGGGCAGGTTCTGCTCGGTTCGAAGGGGGCGGATGCCTCGAGCTTCCCACCGTCCACGAAACGCGGCTTTCTTCGAACCGCAACGCACCAGCTCTATTACGATACGAGCTTCGACGGGAACCTGACGATTGCCGTCGCCGAACCGCTTGACCATCGCACGGAATTGTCACGCAAGATGCTGTTGGGCCTCGTGCTGCCGCTGATCGTGGTGATCCCTCTCAGCCTGCTCGCGATATACCTCGCGGTGCGCCGCTCCTTACGGCCGGTGCGCGCGCTTAGGCACGAGCTGGCCAATCGCGGCGCGCAGGATTTGTCGCCCGTCACCGACAGTGGCCTGCCGACCGAACTTCTCCCGATTTCGGCAGGTGTCAACCAGCTTCTCGACCGCCTGACGGCAGCGTTCCACGCCGAGCGCGCCTTTGCGGCCAATGCCGCGCACGAGCTTCGTACGCCGGTGGCCGGCGCAATCGCGCAGGCGCAACGCATTCGCTCCGAAACCAAGGAAAAGCTGACGAGCCAGCGGGCGACGGAGATCGAAACGACGCTGAAGCGGTTGATGCGCATATCTGAGAAGCTGATGCAGCTTGCTCGCGCTGAAGGCGGACGTCTACAAAGTGACCAGCCGTCCGATCTCAGAACCGTCCTGCAGATGGTCCTTCAGGATTTTGCCCGGGCCGGAGAGGGGCGCGTCTTGCTGGCACTGCCGACGGCGCCGGTGCGTTCGATGCTGGATCCGGACGCAGTCGGCATTCTCTGCCGCAACCTGATTGAAAACGCGCTGAAACACGGGGCGCAAGATGGAAAGGTTGAGGTTTCACTTCAGCTTGGCGGCCTGCTGAGTGTTGCCAATGACGGCCCGATACTGCCCCCAGACGCTGTAGACAGGCTGATGCGGCGCTTTGAGCGCGGGAACGTTGAGATCGGGGGAAGCGGTGTCGGGCTTGCTATCGTCACGGCCATCGCCGATCGCATTGGAGCCGATGTGACGATTGTGTCTCCGCGACCCGAGAGGAACGAAGGTGTGCAGGTTGAAATAAAGCTACCCGTGTGGTCGCCGAGGCTGAGTGTTTAGCGGGTGGCCGCCGAGGTGCCAATCGCGAAGCCGGCGCTGTCCAACCATCTGTATGCCATGCCCGATCGGGGAGATGACGGCGCATCGTCGTTGTCCAGCCGCCGAGATTAAGTCTAGGAAGTCACTCCGTTCTGCTTCTTTTTCGACTGACCCCCGCGGCGATGAACACGCGCGAAAGCCCGTGATAGACCGGTTCGCGCGTCAGAATGCGCGACGTTATGTAGCCGATCATCGAAACGGCCATGATCGGGATGACGGCCTGGTGGTCGCCGATCATTTCAAGGATGATGACGAAGGCGGTCGTCAGCGTCTCCACGACGCCAGCGAAATAGCCTGCCATGGCGAGGATGGCCGCTAACGCGATGCTGGTGCCGAGCAGCGATCCGACCGTGCTGCCGAAACCGGCGCCAACCGCAAGCGATGGTGCAAAGATGCCGCCCGGATGCCTGGATCATCGACAGGAAACTGGCGGCGACGTGCGGCAACCAGATCGAGGCGGCCGATCTTCTCGGTCTCAACCGCAACACCTTGCGCAAGAAGATCAGGGAACTTGGCGTCTCGGTCTACAGGAGTTCCCGCACCGCCTGAGTGTGTTCGGGGGCGCGATAAAAAGAAGGCGGCGGGCCCTCATGTTTGCCCACCGCCCACCCCTCCCGGCGTCCGCCGCCACGGTCGGGAGGAGAGCTGAGCCTATCCGAGCCAGGTCGCGGTTTGTATCCAAGCAGACAAACAAAATTGCGGTGTCATTCAACAGTCACATAAGCATTTGTGAGGGGTGATTTGACGCCAGGCGAATGTCATTGAAGTTGCTGCGGTCGTCGTCGCAATGCCTGTGGATAAGCTGTGGATATCCGGTGGACGACACGATCAATCAGCGGGCTATAATGTCGCAGATTTCTATCGCATGTTGCCTATCCGTTCCGAATCTCATCATCTGCCATTGCTGCTGTCGACCTCCGCCGCAAACGTTGTCGATCGCATGCCACGGGCGCTCCGACTAATGTCGTGGAGCGCCCTTTTTCTTTACGGTCGGGGCTGATGGGAACTGCGACATTGTGTTTTGGTCAACTTCGCGGGCTGAGCCTCGCATCTCGTTGAGCATGCCATAGATTACACGAATCGGTCGTCGATCAATCGGGCGACGCCGTCCCCGGTGACAGGCCGGCACATATTCATAATTTACGGGAGTTGCATGATGGAATATCGACGTTTGGGAAAGTCAGGCCTGAAAGTGAGCGAGTTCTCCTTCGGTTCATGGGTGACGTTCGGCAAGCAGGTCAATGGAGGCGACGCCGTCGACCTCATGAAGCTTGCCTATGACAACGGGGTGAACTTCTTCGACAATGCCGAAGGATACGAAAGCGGCAAGTCCGAAATCGTCATGGGCGAGGCGCTCAAATCGCTTGGCTGGAGCCGCGACAGCTTCGTCGTCTCGAGCAAGGTCTTCTGGGGCGGCCAGAAGCCGACGCAGCGCGGCCTGTCGCGCAAGCATGTGACCGATGCCTGTCACGCCGCATTGAAGAGGCTTCAGGTCGACTACCTCGACCTCTATTTCTGCCATCGCCCGGATATCGATACGCCGGTCGAGGAAACGGTGCGGGCGATGCACGATCTCGTTGCCCAGGGCAAGGTGCTCTACTGGGGGACGTCGGAATGGTCCGCGCAGCAATTGACGGAAGCCTACGCCGTGGCTCGCGACTTGCGCATCACGCCGCCGACAATGGAGCAGCCGCAATACAACATCTTCGAACGTCAGAAGGTCGAGTCCGACTATCTGCCGCTCTATGACCTCATCGGCCTCGGCACCACGATCTGGTCGCCGCTCGCCTCGGGCGTCCTGACCGGCAAATACAATAATGGTGTGCCAGCCGACAGCCGCATGAACCTGCCGGGATACGAATGGCTGAAGGAAAAGTGGTCCAGCGATGCTGGCCGCGCTCAGCTCAAACAAGTTGGTGAGCTTGCAAAGCTCGCGGACGAGATCGGCCTGTCGATCACGCATCTCGCTTTGTTGTGGTGCCTCGCCAATCGCAACGTCTCCACCGTCATTCTCGGCGCCTCGCGCGCCAGCCAGTTGCAGGACAATCTCGCGGCGCTTTCGCACAGGCACAAGATGACGCCTGACGTGCTGGACCGGATCGACACGATTGTTGGAAACAAACCGGAAGAACCACGTCGTTTCTAAAGAGCATGTGGGCCGAGGCCCTGCGCGGCTTGACAATGTGACGGACGGCGTTGCATTTTCGCCACAATGCGTTGCTTAAAGGTCACGCAAGGGTTTTGGACTTCGCTCCCGATCGAGTCGTTGCAGCGCTGGCTTTCTTGAGCCGGCGTTCTTTGGTTTCGATCGGCTGGCGAGGGCGGCGGGTGCCGCCTGAAGAGAGGCCGAATGACGCAGGATGGGGTATCGCCGGCGGCGGCGGGCGAGGCGGTGACCACGGTGACCGATCGCCGCGCCCTTTTTGCCGTGCCCGGCCTTGTGCTTGCCGGCGGCGCGCTTCTCTGCGCCACGGCGACACTTTTCGTGCTGCTCGGCCTCACCCCGATCGCCCCGAGTTCGCACGTCGTCATCACCTCGGTGATCGTCAATTCCTTCTTTGTCCTGACGCTGCTGGCGCTGATCGCCCGTGAGGTGGCAAGGCTGCTCAAGGCCCGCACCCGAGGGCGGGCGGCTGCTCGCCTGCATATCCGCATCGTCGTGCTCTTCTCGATCGTCGCGATCACGCCGGCAATCCTCGTCGCCATCTTCGCCAGCATCACCCTGAATGCCGGTCTCGACCGCTGGTTTGCGTTGCGCACCCAGTCGATCGTCAGTTCGTCGCGCAATATCGGCCAGGCCTACATGATGGAAAACGCCAGCTACCTGCAGGGGCAGACGGTTTCCATGGCCAACGACCTGGAGCGCAACCGCGCGCTCTACAGCCTCGACCGGACAGGTTTTGCCGACCTGATGACGCGCCAGGCGAGGGGCCGCGGCCTGCTCGGCTCCTTCCTCGTCGAGCGCGACGGTTCGGTGATCGTCCAGGCCGACATCGCCACAGAAAAGCCGTTGCCGGCGATCCCGCAGGACGCGCTTGAGAAGGCCGCGGCCGGCCAGCCGACACTGATTCCGCCCGGCGTCACCAACCTTGTCGGCGCCATCATCAAGCTCGATGCCATCCAGGGCACCTTCCTCTATACGGTGCGCGCCGTCGATCCCAAGGTCATGGGCGCCATGCGCATGATGGAGGAGAACGCCACCGAATATCGCTCGATGGAAGCCAACCGCTTCTCGCTGCAAATCGCCTTCGCCGTGCTCTATATCGGCTTCGCGCTGATCGTGCTGCTCGCGGCGATCTGGACCGCGATCGCCGTTGCCGACCGCATCGTCCGGCCGATCCGGCTGTTGATCACCGCTGCCGACAGCGTGGCATCGGGCAATATGGATATTGTCGTGCCGGTGCATGCCGTCGACGGCGACGTCGCCAATCTGTCGCGCACCTTCAACAAGATGATCTCGGAAATCCGCACTCAGCGCGACGAGATCCTCGAAGCCAAGGACGAGGTCGACGATCGCCGCCGCTTTATCGAAGCGGTGCTGTCGGGCGTCACTGCCGCCGTCATCGGCGTCGAGCAGGATCGCCGCATCGCCATCGTCAACAGTTCGGTCGAAACGCTGATGTCGCTGTCGGCCGATGAGATGCTCGGCAAGCAGCTGGTCGACATCGCGCCGGAGGTCGATCACGTGCTGACCGAGGCGGCTTCGCGTCATCGCGGCGATTTCCGCAAGCAGATCGCGCTCGTGCGCGGCGGCACGGTCAGGACGCTGAGCGTGCAGGTCACCCGCGAGGAAGTGCGCGATCAGAGCGAATCCTATGTGATCACGCTCGACGACATCACCGACTTGGTCATCGCCCAGCGCTCGACCGCCTGGGGCGACGTCGCAAGACGCATCGCCCATGAGATCAAGAACCCGCTGACGCCGATCCAGCTTTCCGCCGAGCGCATCCAGCGCCGTTACGGCAAGCAGATCGACCCGGGCGACCGGGCCGTCTTCGACCAGTGCACCGATACGATCATCCGCCAGGTCGGCGATATCGGCCGCATGGTCGACGAATTCTCTGCCTTCGCCCGCATGCCGAAGCCGACCAAGGAGCCGAGCGACCTGCGCGATATCTTGCGCGACGCGATCTTCCTGCGCGAGATGGGCAATCATCACGTCAGTTTTGCCCAGGATTTCGGTGAGCAGCCGCTGGAGGGCCTGTTCGACAGCCGCATGCTCGGCCAGGCTTTCGGCAATCTGATCAAGAATGCCGTCGAAGCGATCGAGGCCGTTCCGAGCGACGAACGCGACGAACGCAAGATACTCGTCCGAGCCGCCCTCGACACCGGCCGCGACCGCTTCACCGTCGATGTCATCGACAATGGCCGCGGCCTGCCGGTGGAGAACCGCCACAGCATTCTGGAACCCTATATGACGATGCGTGAGAAGGGCACTGGACTCGGTCTCGCCATCGTCAAGAAGATCATCGAGGAACATGGCGGGCAGCTTGAGCTGCATGATGCGCCCGCCGATTTTGACCGGGGAAGAGGGGCCATGATCCGCGTGCATCTGCCACGTCGGGATCCGACGCCCGCCTCTCCCGCAGCCAATGACAAGGAAAGCGTTTATGGCCTCTGATATTCTTGTCGTCGACGACGAGCACGATATTCGCGAGATCGTTTCCGGCATTCTCTCCGACGAGGGACACGAAACGCGCACGGCCCATGACAGCGACAGCGCGCTGGCGGCGATTTCCGACCGGGTGCCGCGGCTGATCTTCCTCGATATCTGGATGCAGGGCAGCAAGCTCGACGGTCTGTCGCTGCTCGACGAGATCAAGACCCGCCATCCGGAATTGCCGGTGGTAATGATCTCCGGCCATGGCAACATCGAGACCGCCGTCTCGGCGATCAAGCGCGGCGCCTTCGATTTCATCGAGAAGCCTTTCAAGGCCGACCGGCTGATTCTGATCGCCGAACGGGCGCTTGAGAATTCCAAGCTGAAGCGCGAGGTCTCCGAGCTGAAGCGCCGCACCGGCGACGCATTGGAGCTGATCGGCACCTCGGTTGCCGTTTCGCAGCTGCGTCAGACCATCGAGAAGGTCTCACCGACCAACAGCCGCATCATGATCCTCGGCGCATCCGGCTCCGGCAAGGAGCTGGTGGCGCGGATGATCCACAAGAAGTCGGCCCGCGCCAACGGCCCCTTTGTGGCGATCAATGCTGCCAACATCACGCCCGACCGCATGGAAGTGGCGCTGTTCGGCACCGAGGGCACGCCCGGTCAGGCCCGCAAGATCGGCGCGCTCGAGGAAGCCCATCGCGGCATCCTCTATCTCGACGAAGTCGGCGAGATGCCGCGCGAGACGCAGAACAAGATCCTGCGCGTGCTGGTCGACCAGCAGTTCGAGCGGGTAGGCGGTTCCAAGCGCGTCAAGGTCGATGTCCGCATCATCTCCTCGACCGCCTATAATCTCGAGAGCCGTATCGCTGAGGGATGGTTCCGCGAGGATCTTTATCATCGCCTCGCCGTCGTGCCGGTGCGAGTGCCGGCCCTGGCCGAGCGGCGCGAAGACATTCCTTTCCTCGTCGACCAGCTGATGCGGCAGATTTCCGAGCAGGCCGGCATTCGTCCGCGCCGCATCGGCGACGACGCCATGGCCGTGCTGCAGGCGCATGATTGGCCGGGCAATATCCGCCAGCTGCGCAACAATATCGAGCGCCTGATGATCCTTGCCCGCACCGACGGGCCGGATGCGCCGATCACCGCCGACATGCTGCCGACCGATCTCGGCGACATGCTGCCGAAGGTCTCCGCCAAGAACGACTATCACATCATGACGCTGCCGCTGCGCGAAGCCCGCGAGATGTTCGAGAAGGATTATCTGATCGCCCAGATCAACCGCTTCGGCGGCAATATCTCGCGCACCGCGGAATTCGTCGGCATGGAGCGTTCGGCGCTGCACCGCAAGCTGAAGTCGCTCGGCGTCTGATTTGCATTCGGCGCGGCCGACGCCGCGCCGTGCCCCTTGTATTGCTTCCCGGAAGACCAGGTTTCCCATGCCGAGAATTGCCTATGTGAATGGCCGTTACGTCAAGCATTCCGATGCCAGCGTGCATATCGAGGATCGCGGTTATCAGTTCGCCGACGGCGTCTATGAGGTCTGCGAGGTGCGCCATGGCTACATCGTCGATCTCACCCGCCATCTGAACCGTCTCGACCGTTCGCTCGGTGAGCTGCGCATCGCCTGGCCGATGAGCCGGGCGGCACTGACGCAGGTCATTCGCGAGACGCTGCGCCGCAACCATGTCTGCAACGGGCTTTTCTACATGCAGGTGACGCGCGGAGTGGCGCGCCGTGATCATGTCTTCCCGGCCGAGGGAACGACGCCCTCGCTTGTTATCACCGCCAAGAGCACCGATCCCAAAATCATCGCCGCCAAGAATGCCAATGGCATCAGGGCGATCACCCTTGTCGACAATCGCTGGGACCGCGTCGACATCAAATCCGTCGGTCTGCTGCCGAACGCGATGGCCCGCCAGCAGGCCAAGGAGGCCGGCGCCCAGGAAGCGATCTATGTCGACGGCGACAGGATGGTCAAGGAAGGGGCGGCGACCAATGTCTGGATCGTCGATTCCGAGGGAATGCTGGTGACGCGGCCGGCCGAACACGGCATCCTGCGCGGCATTACCCGCACCACCTTGATGGACGTCGCAGCCAAGCTCGGGTTGCAGATCACCGAGCGAAACTTCTCGGTTTCCGAGATGCTCGCAGCCCGCGAGGTCTTCCTCACCGCAGCCACAAGTATTTGTTTTCCGGTCGTTTCCGTCGATGGCCAGACGATCGCCAACGGTCATCCGGGCAGCGTCTCGCAGAAAGTCCGCGAAGCCTTTTTCGACGTTGCGGAAAAGATTGCGATTTGATACCAAGATTTGCTGGACGGGTGAATGAGGCGCCGGTCTTGCGGGTGAGGTTGATTGATATTCTACCGGCCGGATCAGGTCGGCAATAAAGAAAGAAGCGGCGCGATGGCGGAACGTTCTCAGAATCTGCAGGACTTATTTCTCAATACTGTTCGCAAACAAAAGATTTCCCTGACAATCTTTTTGATCAACGGCGTGAAACTCACGGGCGTTGTTACGTCTTTCGACAATTTCTGTGTTCTTCTTCGCCGTGACGGCCATTCGCAGCTCGTGTATAAGCATGCGATCTCGACGATCATGCCGGGCCAGCCCATGCAGATGTTCGAGAGCGAAGAAGCAGCGTCCTAACAGGATCAGCCGTCATTTCGACACGCGATACCAAGAACGATTCGATCATCCCTGAGGCCGCCAAGCACAGGGACGACATGCGCGCGACTGTCGTCGTGCCGGTTCTGAAATCGCGTAGCCGCGGCGGCCAGAGCGAATCGGCCTCGACCCGCACGCCGGAAAGCCGGCTCGAAGAGGCGACGGGGCTTGCCCAGGCGATCGACCTCGATGTCGTCAGCGGCTCGGTCGTCCCGGTCAATGATCCGCGACCGGCCACATTGCTCGGCACCGGCAAGATCGAGGAGATCAAGGCGCTGCTCAATGAGCGGGATTCCGGTCTCGTCATCGTCGATCATCCGCTGACGCCGGTGCAGCAGCGCAATCTCGAAAAGGAATGGAACGCCAAGGTCATCGACCGGACGGGCCTCATCCTCGAAATCTTCGGCCGCCGCGCCTCCACCAAGGAAGGCACGCTGCAGGTCGATCTCGCCCACCTGAATTACCAGAAGGGCAGGCTGGTTCGAAGCTGGACCCACCTTGAACGTCAGCGCGGCGGCGGCGGCTTCATGGGCGGCCCGGGCGAAACCCAGATTGAAGCCGACCGGCGGATGCTGCAGGACCGCATCATCAAGCTCGAACGCGAACTGGAGCAGGTCGTACGCACTCGCCAGCTCCACCGCGCCAAGCGCCGCAAGGTGCCGCACCCGATCGTGGCGCTGGTCGGCTATACCAATGCCGGCAAGTCGACGCTGTTCAACCGCATCACCGGCGCCGGCGTGCTGGCCGAAGACATGCTCTTTGCCACGCTCGATCCCACGCTTCGGCGCATGAAGCTGCCGCACGGCCGCACCGTCATCCTGTCCGACACCGTTGGCTTCATCTCCGACCTGCCGACCCATCTGGTCGCCGCCTTTCGGGCGACGCTCGAAGAAGTGCTGGAAGCCGATCTCATCCTGCATGTCCGCGACATGTCCGATGCCGACAACCAGGCCCAGAGCTCCGACGTCATGCGCATCCTTGGTGATCTCGGCATCGACGAGGCCGAAGCCGAGAAGCGGCTGATCGAGGTCTGGAACAAGATCGACCGCCTGGAGCCCGAGGTGCACGACACCATGGTGCAGAAATCGGCCGGCGCCAGCAACGTCGTCGCGGTCTCGGCCGTCAGCGGCGAGGGCGTCGACACGCTGATGGATGAGATCAGCCGCAGGCTCTCCGGCGTGATGACCGAAGCGACCATCCGCCTTCCGGTCGACAAGCTAGCGCTGTTGCCCTGGCTCTACGACCACGCGATCGTCGATGCCCGCGAGGACAATGAGGACGGCTCGATCACGCTCGACCTGCGCCTCTCCGAAACCGAAGCCACCGAACTCGAACGCCGCATCGGCAATGGCGCGAAGTCTTCGAAGGAAGATTGGGAGCGGTGAGTCACTCCCTTCTCCCCAGCGGGGAGAAGGTGGCCCGAAGGGTCGGATGAGGGGGCCGCACGGTACACCCTTCATGCTGCCCTTCGCTTGCGCTCAGCGCACTCGCTCCTGGCGTCGCTCACCCCCTCATCTGGCCTGCCGGCATCTTCTTCCCGCTGGGGAGAAGGGAGATGTGGCAACGCTCTGCTCACTCAGCCTGACCGCCTTGAGCCGAGCATGACGGAGAGTGGGGTTGGCTTCTTGCCAAACTTAGGCCGATCTACCCAGCCACGAGCGCTCTTTCAATCGCCTTGGCCGCTTGCCAGATCTCCTCCATTCGCTCGAGACTGGCCGCTTCCAGTGTCTCGCCTCCTTTATCAAGAACATTCTCTATATGGCTGAACCTACGCCGAAATTTCGTGTTCGTCCCGCGCAGCGCCTGTTCCGGATCGGTCTTCACATGCCGGCCGATATTGACAACCGCGAAGATCAGGTCGCCGAGTTCGTCACTGACCTTCGCGCGATCGCCTTCGCTTAATGCTACCCGCAATTCGCCGATCTCCTCTTCGATCTTGTCGAGGATCGGTTCCGGCGCCGACCAGTCGAAACCGACTTTCGCGGCGCGTTCCTGCAGCTTCAACGCTTCGGTCAAAGCGGGAAAACTGCGCTGCACCGAGCCGAGAAAGCCGCCGTTGAAATCCTCGGTGATCCCCCGCCTGGACCGGCGCTCTGTGCGCTCGCGTTTTTCCGCCTGCTTGATCTCGTCCCACTGTTTCTTCACCGCATCCGGCGTATCGGCGGCCGAGCGGGCAAAGACATGTGGGTGGCGGCGGATCATCTTGGTGGTGATGGCGTTGACCACGTCGCCGAACGAGAATTCGCCGGCCTCCTCGGCCATGCGGGCATGGAAGACCACCTGCAGCAGCAGGTCGCCCAACTCGTCGCAAAGATCGTCCATATCGCCGCGCTCGATCGCATCGGAGACCTCATAGGCCTCCTCGATCGTATAGGGCTTGATCGTCTCGAAGCTCTGCTCGATGTCCCAGGGGCAGCCGGTTTCGGGATGGCGCAGCGCCGCCATGATCTCGATCAGCCGTAAAATCTCTGTGGAAGGTTCCATGGTGCCTCGGTTCAGCGGCCTCAGTTGAGCGGTATGTCGTTGGCGCTCTTCGACGACTGGTAGGTGGTGGAAAGCGCGTCGTAGCGCGCCTTGATGCGGGCGGTCTGGGACTGCAGCGCGGTCTTCAGCTGAGCCTCTTCGGTCGCGACGAGATCGGCGATGGCAAAGCTGTTCCAGAAGGCGTTCTGCCTGCGATAGCCGCCGGGTTCAAGCCCGAAGACCTCCTTCAGGATCTTCAGGTCGTGCGGAATGGCGAAGGCATCGCGGGAATCTTCGTGGCTGAAAAAATAATAGAAATTGTCGAAGCCCGCCCAGGTGATCGCCGACATGCACATGGTGCAGGGTTCGTGCGTCGACAGGAAGATCAAATCCTTGGTCGCCGGCTTGTCGCCAAGCTCGTAGAAGCGCTTCAGCGTATGCACTTCGCCGTGCCAGAGCGGATTGTCGAGCTCGTTGTTGGTCTCGGCGACGACGAGCGAAAGATCGGATTTGCGCAGGATCGCCGCGCCGAACACCTTATTCCCCAGTGAAACGCCGCGCTCGGTCAGCGGCAGGATATCGTCTTCGACAACGGAAAGCAGGCGGGCGGCGATGGTTTTGTCGGGCATTGATCTCTCCGGTTTTCCCTCAGTCTATCGCCTCGGCGGCGCAAGTGAAATGCGCGAAACGCCGGTGGACGTCTTTTGTCACAGGCTTTACAATGCGCTGCAGCAAATGCGCTCACTTGTGCTGTTTTGGTCAGCATGGGTGACTTTTCTCAAATCGCTAATGAGACGAGCAAAAGAATACCCGCTTGCTGGGGCTTTCGAATTTCTGTTCCTTCAATCCCTTGTCGATCAAGGGCATAGTCTGGCAACTTCGAAGTGGATTGATGATGTCTCCCAAGACTGAGCAGCTTTCGGTATTTCCAGCCTTCTTTCGCGTGGAAGGCCAGAAGACGGCTGTCTTCGGCAATGGCGACGAAGCGTTCGCCAAGGTGCGGCTGCTCTTGAACACACGGGCGCGGATCGTTGCCTATGCCGATCGGCCGCAAGCCGATTATCACGCCTTCCTGATCGCCAACCGTATCGAGACCGTGCGCACCGGCTTTTCCGCCGAGCAGGTCGAGGGATCGGCGCTGGTCTTCGCCGCCACCGGCAATGAGGCTGACGACCGCCGGATTGTCGATGCCGCCCGCACTGTCAGAATTCCGGCCAATGCCGTCGATCAGCCCGATTACTGCGATTTCTTCACGCCGGCGCTGGTCAATCGCGCCCCCGTCGCCGTTGCGATCGGCACCGAAGGGGCGGGGCCGGTTCTGGCGCAAATGATCCGTGCGCAGATCGATCAGCTTCTCTCCCCCTCGCTCGGCCGGCTTGCCGGCCTGGCGACGAGCTACCGCAAGGCCGTTGACCAGCTCGTTCCGCGTGGCGTCACCCGCCGCGTCTTCTGGCGCCGCTTTTTCTCCGGCGCCGTGGCCGATGCGATCGCCAACGGCAACCTGCCGCAGGCCCGCCACGCCGCCGACCGGCTGTTGGGCTCGATGGACAAAGTCGCCGGCCATGTCTGGCTGGTCGGTGCCGGTCCCGGTGCCGAGGATCTTCTGACGCTACGCGCCCAGCGCGTAATGATGGAAGCCGACGTCATCGTCTATGACGCGCTCGTGCCGCAGGCGATCGTCGATATGGGCCGCCGCGACGCCGAGCGGCTTTCCGTCGGCAAGCG